>DASUTF010000233.1:0-32414 GCA_036374695.1 Pyrinomonadaceae bacterium | reverse complement strand
CTTCTGCAGTGCGATTAATTGCGCTAATTCCGCCTTCACTCTTTATCGGCTCCTCTTGAAATGCGTTTTGTAAACGATGCCATTCATTGCGCCAATAATCACACAGGGTGTGGCGCGCGCGCAAGGAGGGTGGGTCAAAGGGGAGATGTCCCAAGTTGACCCTCTGCGCAGCCTTTTGCGTACTCTGCGTCCCGGCGGTGAGTGGGTTTGAAGCAAATTGTTCACCGCTGAGACGCCGAGGTAGCTGAGAACGCGCAAAGAAAACTGAAATTTAGGACAATTGGTCAGGAGGTGTTCACTGCGAGCCGAGCGCCTTCGCGGCATTAATCCGGCCGCCCGTCACCACTTTGCTCCGCAATGACGGCAAGGGATCGACTGAGTTAAGCAGCCGCGCGCGCAATTCATCAATCGAAATGCCGGGGTTGGCGGCGAGGATGAGCGCGGCCACGCCGGACACGAACGGCGTCGCCATTGAAGTGCCCTGCTTCTCCTGGTACCCGTGCTCGAGCCAGGTGCTGACGATTTGCTGACCAGGCGCGGCAATGTCGACGCTGGTCACGCCAAAGTTTGAAAAGGTCGTCAACTCATCATTCCGGTTCAAAGCGGCGACGCTGATCACGTTGTTCAGATCATAGCTGGCGGGATAGTGCGGCCTGGCGTCGTTGTCAGAACTCGCGTTGCCGGCCGCCGCGACGATCAGGATTCCTTCTTCGCCGGCCCTGCGAATCACGTCTTCCAGCGCGCGTGATTTGGCCATCGAGCCCCAGCTCGAAGAGATGACGCGCACGTTCACTCCGGCGCGCTTCCGATTGATCACGTAGTTGATCGCTTCGATGGCGTCGCGCACCGTGGCGACGCCTTCGGCGTCCATGAATTTCAGCGGCATGATCTTCACACTCCAGTTCACGCCCGCGACACCGATTTCGTTACCACCTTCCGCTCCGATGATGCCCGCGCAATGCGTGCCGTGACCGTTGTCGTCCATCGGATCGCCCGTGTCCTCCAACAGGTTCAGCCCATTGATGTCATCGATGGGACCGTCGGGGGTCAGGTCTTCGTCCTGATAAGCGATGATAATTCCCGGCCGGCGCCAAATGTTTTTCGCCAGATCGGGATGCGTGTAGTCAACGCCGCTGTCCAGTACGGCCACGACCACCTCGCCGTTGCCTTTCGTTGTTGCCCAAGCCTGCATCGCGCTGATGTCCGCGCCGGACTTGCCGCCGTCCTGGCCGTGATTGAACAGTCCCCATTGTTTGTAGAAGAGTTCGTCGTTGGCGTGGACGTGGTTGCCGGCGCCTTCGTGATCGAGCTTGATTTGAATGTTTGGTTCGGCGTATTCGACTTCTGAGAGCATGCGATACTGCGCCACGACTTCGTCGGCGCTGCGATTGTCTTCGTCTTCGATGACTGAGAGACCTTCCACTGCCTCGATGCGATCTTCCACGTCGTCGTTCAGACGCGTGGTAATAGTTTCAATCGCCTGTCGCGTGATGCCGGGCTTAAAGCGGACGAGGATCTCAGTTCTCAGCGAACCTGCTTCTTCACCACCATCGCTCGCAGCGTCCAGCGGTCGCGACGTGTCGTACGCGTCGCGCCCCGGACGGTTCTTACTCCATTTGTGCAGCTGACCAGCGAACGCTGCGATCAGAATTAGCGCCGCCGCGATTGAGATGTTGAGCCAGAGATTACGTGACATAAATAATTGCGCGCAATTCAGACGCGATAGTTCCGTCCCTTGAAGTGTACCAAACGCAACTGCCGCTCAGTTGCGCGATATTCGTAAGTCTCGCCGCCGGCCTGCAAATGAATACGCCAGCCGGGCGTAATCACCTGCGCGCTCATCTCGTCTTCGACCGGTGCGCCGAGAGAGGCGTCCGGAAAATCGTCTTGTTCTACTCCCATCGTGCTAATGGCGTTTTCGCTCACATCGAGCCGTTCCGCCAAATCCCGGCGCGCCTTGCTGATAATGTCTGGGTCGATGTTGGGCATTGGCGGCTCCTGTGTCTGTAAACGATGGGAAAAAGAATTCAGTTCCGAGGGAAAGTCAGAACCACTGCGAGCAAGTGGGGTAATCGGTAAACCTTAAGTTTTAGCGCTTTACCCATCCGCTCACGCGGATGGTACTGACTTCATCGCCCAGTTCAACAGCCCGCTACCGCAGGCCGTTCTGACTCCATGACCAACTAAACCAGGTCTCCTAACCGGTGCTGAAGCAGGGTCGCGGCCACAATTGCCGCTGTTTCCGCCCGCAAAGTGCGCCCGCCGAGAGTGACGAGCCGCCAATCGTGCTTGCGTGCCTGACTCAACTCATCATCGGTCCACCCACCCTCAGAACCGACCGTGGCGATTACTCTCTTAAAGTCCGGTTTACTTTCAAACGCGCCCTCTAACGATCCGCCCTCACGCGCCGTGAACATCACTGCTAGGTGAACATCGGTGATCGATCGAAACAATTCGTCGAGATTCGCAGGCGCATTCACCAGCGTCAGGCGCGCCCTTCCACACTGTTTGGCTGATTCAAGCGCGATGCGCTGCCAGCGCTCGACTTTTCGCGCTGCATCCTGAGGTTCCCGAATCCGAACATCCGCGCGCGTTGTGATAAGCGGCACCAACTTCGTCACCCCGAGTTCCGTAGCCTTCTGTACGACGAGATCGAACTTTTCGCCTTTAAGTAAAGCCACCGCCAGGGTGAGATCGAGCGGCGATTCAGGCCTGGCTGCTTCGGTTTCTTCGGCGACAGTCAGCGTCATCGAGCGCGAGCCGATGTCCGCGATGACGCAACGATATTCGCGCCCCTCGCCGTCGAACACGAAAACCTCATCATCGCGGCTGAGGCGCAGCACGTCGCGCGCATGTCGCGCTTCGTCGTCACTCAGCGTAATAGTGTCGCTTCCGGCGGCGAATGCGATTCGCGGTGCGTAGAACCTGCGTCGAGTCATTAAATTAATTGCGGGCGGGGTGGCCTGGGCGTCCCGCCCGGGAACCAGGCGCAGGATGCGCGTCCCACAGTACTAACGTCAAATTACCAGCGCGAGCCACTCGTTGTCCTGCATGATTTCATTTACCGTCGCGGCCTGTTCCAAAAGCCGCGCGTGCACCATCTCGAATTGCGTCTCAAGAATTCCAGACAGAACCAGACGGCCGCAAGTTACTCCGAGAAGTGACGGCAGCATCTCGACGATTACCGGAGCCGTGAGATTCGCACAAACCAGATCCGCTGAAGGCGTCTTGTCATCAATCGTGCCGACGCGGAAATCTATGTGTTCCGCAACCTGATTTAATTCGGCGTTTTCTTTTGCGATCGCGATGGCTTCGGCATCGGTGTCGCAGCCAGCAATGCTCGCGTCCGGCCTCACCTTGGCGGCCGCGATGGCCAGAATTCCGGTGCCCGTTCCGACGTCGAGGAAGCTTCCGCCGGCGTAGTACTTCTCGATCGCTTTCAAGCAGAGCCGGGTTGTCTCGTGGGTGCCGGTACCGAAAGCCATGCCGGGATTGATGATGATTGTGTCAGTACCGGGAGCGGTAGCCACCGGATCGGTGGTTGCGAACGGGTCAGCCGATCCCGTCGCTACGGCTCCGGGTACTGACACGAACCACGGCGGTGCGATGACGAATCGACCTACCTCAACTGGCCGCCAATGCTTCTTCCACTCCGCTAGCCAGTCTTGATCGGCGATCGCGCGCGTGTGGAATTCAAGTAGAGCAGATCCGTCGAAGCCGTAGATCTGTAAGGCTTCAAGGAGGCGCTCACGCGCGGTCTTGATTGACTCGGGGCTATCAAAGTACGCGGCTACGCTCACGCGGCCACTTGCCTCGTCTGTCGTCTCAGTTCCGATGGCGCCGGCTTCCATCAGGCCATACTCGGCCGCCTCGCGAGCATCGCTGACCACTATCGCATCGATGACCTGCCAGCTCTTCATGCGATTCCCATCTCGTTCAGCAGACGCTGTTTGTCGCGCCAATCCTCTTCGACCTTGACGAAGAGTTGGAGATGGCAGCGATGACCAAGCATCTGCTCAATCTCTCCACGCGCGCGCGTCCCGATTTGTTTCAGCCGCTGAGCACCCCGGCCTATGATTATCTTTTTCTGAGACTCACGTTCGACGAAAATCGTGCAGTAAATCCGGGTGAAGTCTTCGCGCTCCTCCTCCCAACGTTCGGTCAGAACGGCAGTGATGTAAGGAATCTCTTCGCCGGTCGTTTCGAGGATCTTTTCGCGGACGATCTCTGCCGCCAGTGCGCGCATTGATTGATCGGTGAACTCGTCGTCTGAGAAGATGGGCGCGCCTTCCGGCAGGTTCTCGCTCATCTCGTGCAACAGTTGTTCGATCTGATCGCCTTTCAGGGCAGAGATTGGGACGATCGCTTTCCAATCGTGCTCTTTCTGGTACAACTCGATCAGCGGTAACAGCTGTGATTTGTCAGCCAGTTTGTCGGTTTTGTTCAGCAGCAGAATCGAAGGCTTGTCTGACTGCTTTACCAGATCCAGCACGAAGCGATCGCCGTTGCCCGTCGCAGACGACGCATCACGAAGCAGACAAACGACATCCACGCCGAGCAGCGCATCGTGCACCGCAGACATCATCCGCCGGTTCAATTCGTATCCCGGTTTGTGCACGCCCGGCGTATCGACCAGGACAATCTGCCCTTCGGGACGATTGACGATGCCGAGGATTTTGAAGCGGGTGGTTTGCGGCTTGTTCGAGACCGCGGCGATCTTTTCGCCAACCAGCCGGTTGAGCAGCGTTGATTTGCCGGCGTTGGGCCGGCCGACGAGCGCGACATAACCGGAACGGAAGTTCATCGTGGGGCCACGACGGGATTGCGCAACGTGCCAAGCTTTTCCACGCGCACTTCGCAGACGTCACCCGGCTTGAGCAGCACCGGCGGATCACGGAAGAAACCGACGCCTTCGGGAGTGCCACTGGCGATGACGTCGCCCGGCTCGAGCGTGATGCCCTGCGAAATGTAGGAAATCAGGTACGCAATGCTGAAGATCATCTTGCTGGTATTTGAAGACTGCGTGACTTCGCTGTTATACAAGCCTTCAATCTTCAGGTTTTGAACGTCCTCGATCTCGTCACGCGTAGTGATGAAGGGACCAAGCGGCGCGAACGTGTCGAGGCCTTTGCCGCGCGTCCATTGTCCGTCCTTGCGCTGCAGGTCACGCGCCGTCACATCGTTCATCAACGTGTAGCCGAAAACGTAATCAAGCGAGTCGGCTTCTTTGACAGCCTTTGCGCGGCGACCAATTACGACTGCCAGCTCAGCTTCCCAATCGATCGTTTCGCTAACGGTAGGCAGCACAATCGGCGCGTTGTGAGCGCTCAAGGCATTGGAAAGTTTCGCGAAAATAAGGGGCGCTTTCGGCGGTTCGCCGCCACCTTCGATGGCGTGATCGGCGTAATTGCGACCAATTGCGAGAATCTTGCCGGGACGAACCGCCGGAAGAAACTCGATGTCTGCTTCGCTAAAACCAGATCGCGAACCCGTTCGAAGAGTGAGGAGCGCGTTCAGTTGTTCGACTCCTTCCGCGCCGCGATTGACGATATCCAGCGTGCTGTTCGCTTCGAGCAACCAGTCGGCGACTGTTGCGCCGGAGGATCGATGGGCCTGTGCTAACTCAGCCACATCGCACAGGACATCGCCAAGCAGCACACCTACGCGGGGCTGTTTCGCGTTTTTCGGTTTGAATTGAGCGAGTTTCATTTCCGCAATCTCAGCATAATTGCCGCTCAGTCCACAAGTGTCAATTAGGGCAAGATTTTATGCGTGACGCTCGTTCGGGCACTAGCCCGACCGTCATGGAGGGCTCACCTAATTAGCGCATTGGAGGCGCGCCCGCTGCTCGCTGCTCAGTTGCTAACAACTTTACTAAACAGTCTTGCCGGTATTTTGCTATTATCTCGCCGGCCAACCCGGAGCCGCGGCGGGCTATTTGGATGCCATGACCCCTTCCCACGATCACACGGTTGAGAAACCGGAACAGAGCGAAGCTGACCTGACTGAGTCAGAGCGACTGGCACGGGCCGAAGCCGCCTTGCGCGAGAGCGAAGCACGATATCGCGACTTGTTCGAAAATTCACGCGACGCGATTTACATTCACGACTTGAACGGCCGCTATACTTCGGTCAATCGCGCCGCAGAAGGACTGACCGGTTACAGCCGCCAGGAAATTCTCGGCAGGCATTACTCGAACTTTGTACTGCCAACGTATCTGAAAACCGTGCGGGAAAATTTCTGCCGCAAGCTCGACGTGCCGCTCGAGACTACTTACGAAACAGAGATTGCGTGCAAAGACGGAACGCGCAAGCCGGTCGAAGTCACCAGCCGAATGATCTACCGGAACGGCGAGCCGGCGGGCGTGCAAGGCACGGTGCGCGACATCAGCGAAAGAAAACGCGCCCAGCGCGCCTTACAGACGTATTCCCACCGCCTGGTTAACGCGCAGGAGGCCGAACGGGAAAACATCGTGCGCGAGCTGCAGGACAACATCGGCCAATCGCTGAAGGCCGTCAGCTTCAACCTAAAAGCGATACAGAAATCCGGTGAAGTGAACGAATCAGCCCGCTCCCGTTTGGGCGAAACCATCGAAGTCCTCGAGAGAGTTCTGCGTCGGGTGCGCGAATTGTCTGAATTGCGTCCCGCAAGCCATGACGAGCCGGAATCAGTGAAAGATGGGCTTCTTCACCAACCCGCCGTGAACATCTGATAAAGCATGCGTGGCAATGAATGCATTCGGGTCGATATCGGTAACGGCATTCTTGATTCTCGAGATCTCCAGCCGCGTTACGACGCAGTAGAGAATCTCGCGTTCTTCCTCAGTCCAGCCGGTACTGCCTAACCCGCCGGTGCTTTTGTAAACCGTAACGCCGCGATGCATCTGGTTGATGATCGCGTCCTTAACTTCTTTGCTCTTTGCCGAAACGATGGTAACGCCCCGGTACTCCTCGATGCCGTGAAGCAGGAAATCAATCGTCTTCGAAGCCGCCGCGTAGGTCAGGATCGAGTACAAGGCTGAGTCGACGCCGAGAAAAAAGGCGGCCGTTAAGAAGATGAAGATGTTGAGAATGAGAATGACATCTCCGACATTCAGCAGGTTGCTTGTGCGGCTGACGAGCAGCGCCGCGATCTCAGTGCCATCCAAAACCGCTCCGCCCCGAATGGCCAGCCCGATGCCTGCTCCGATAAAGAACCCCCCAAAGACTGCCGTCAAAAGTTTGTCCGGCGTTACGTCGGGAAACTTGACGAACGCAAGCACCAGCGACAGCCCGGCGATCGAGAGGACGCTCTTGATAGCGAACGCGCGCCCGATTTGCCGATAGCCGATAGCAACGAACGGAAGATTAATAACCAGGATTAGGATCGACAGAGGCGCATGAAAGATATCCGACAGCAACATCGAAACACCCGTCACACCACCGTCGATGAAACGGCTCGACAAAAGAAAGCCCTTCAGCCCGAATGCGGCCGAAAAGACTCCCCCGACGATCAGCGCAAAGTTCAGTAGGCTCCGGCCAAACCTCTTCATTGGGTTGAGGATAACGGGGTCAGCGTAAGGTCTCAAGCACCGAACTTTATGGTCCGTCCGCCAACATCCGAACGGGGGCGAGCCCAAACGGGTAACACGCTGGAAAGGAAGTTTGACGCGGGCGGGAATTTTACTACAATACACGGCACTTGGAGTGAGGCTGAATGCTTTGCTCCCGCGCGATTACGCGCGAGAGAGCGGCGATGAGTGGGAGCATCGCCGCTTTCGTTTTAGATGGTCCTTAACCGGCTGGCTCCTTTTCGATCCGGTCGCCTCTGCCACCCCACGCGGGGACCACGGTCCGCTCCAGTGCTGACATCGAATCACCACCGTTAACGTCGAGTTAACTTCTGCTTCAAATACTTGTAACGCTAAATCAATACCCTGTAAGGTGCTTTTCGAAAATCTTCCCTCTCTCAGAAGAATTGGAGGAACAAATAATGTTTAGAATGCGGCCACTCTCCATACCCGGCATGCTTGCCCTGCTGGTTCTTTTAGTCGTGCCGGTTTCGCATTACGCGCAAGCGGAAGTCGCGCGCGCCGGCAACAACGCGAATGTTCCGCCGGCCGCCAGGCCCGATTCGGATCTCGCGCACAAGCTCGAGCTGCTGGAAGAACATATGCGCGCGCAAACCGGCCGCATCGATCAACTGACTGCGCTGGTCGCTGAGCAGCAGCGACTGATTAATCAATTGGTCGCCGCACGAGTCCCGAACCCAACCACAAGTGCGGGCGATTCAGCGCCGGGTACAGTCGCTTCGGCGCCGGAACCCGCCGTCTCGACGACCGCCGATGCGGCCGCCCAAAATCCGTCCGAAGATCGGATCAAGAAACTCGAAGAGCGCGTGTTGAAGTTTGGTCCGTTCCGATTCAGTGGCGATTTCCGCCTGCGCTTTGACGGAACCTTCCGGCGAGCTGAGCCGAATCCGCCCGCCGGCTTGGCCGCGCTGACCCACGCGCAAAACGTGCGCGTGAGATATCGTTTCCGCTTCAACTTCGATACGGACATCAATTCAAAACTCAGTTTTCACGGTCAACTCTCGACGGGTGCGATCACCGATCCCCTTTCGGCGGATCAGGATTTCGCGCAGACTGTGGTCAAGCATCCCTTCTTCATCAGCGAAGCCTGGATTGACTATCGCCCGAACAAGTCGCTCCAGCTTCAAGCGGGACGCGTGCAGGAAATTTTTGCCGACAATTCAAAGTTCATGTTTGACGATGACGTGCGATTTAACGGGTTCAACGAGAAATACGTCTTCACTTTCAAAAACAACAGCCTGAAAGTTTCCAGTTTGGAATTGCGTGCGGGCCAATACTTCCTGACGAATCCGAACGTCGCCATCGTGACCCCGGGAAGTCCTCTGGCGCAGGCGGGCGCTGTCATTGGGTCAACCGGTCGCGCGGCGCAACTGTTTCACCAGGGTCTGCTGCTGAATCAGAAGTACAACGATCGTTGGAGCTCGCAGGTCGGCGGTGACGTTCAGGTGTATCGGAATCCGAATCAGATCCAACTCGCCTCGACCGCCAACGGCGTGGCCATCATCGTGCAGAACGGCCTGGGCATCGCGCTGGCCGGGCCTATAGCCGGCACCGGCAATGCGACGACGACACCGGGCGGAGCGATCTACTCAGCCCCTAATTTTCACATCGCGCGCCTGACGTATCGTTTGAACTGGGCTGGATTTCAGAAGGGCGGGCATGAGTATCCCGTAACTTTCAACCTTCAGGCGGCGCGAAATATCGGTATCGGCTTGCCTGAACGCGACGCGATGCTGGCGGCGCTGCAAGTCGGCCGCACCACGAAACGCGGCGACATGGCTTTCCTTTATGTGTTTTCCATCAAAGGCGCGAACGCTTTGATCTCGCAATTTACAGACAACGATTTGGGGACCGGCAGCGGCGTGAACATCCGCACGCATCACTTCCGTTTTGACTATGCCTTCAATCGCAAAGTGACCTGGCAGAGTCTGTTCTACATTCAGAACGAGCTGCGCAACAGCGGACAGTTCCCGGCCTTCTTCGTGCCGCTGAACGCTTTCACGCCGCGGCAATATCGATGGCAGGAGCAACTAGTATTTACTTTCTGATCACCGTTGAGGTTGAACCGGGTCGGTGCGCGGGCCTTTCATTTTTGCGCTGTAGGATTGCTTTGGGTCGGCTGGGATCGGCAATTGTGCATGCCCGCTGAAATGCGATCGGCGTTACTTGAATATTTGAACGAGGGGGAAAACAGTCTGTCTCGGACCACCGCCGCGGCTTCCGGCTTCGCAAACAAATATCCTTGACCCTCATCGCATCTGAGTTGATTTAGAAATGCAAGCTGAGCTTCGGTTTCAATCCCTTCAGCTACAACGCGCAGGTTCAAGTCATGCGCGAGCGCAATCATCGCTTTAACCATCGCCGCGTCGTGCGTATCCGTTGCCACGCCTTGAACGAACGATCGATCAATCTTCAGAGTGTCAACGCAGAACCGTTTTAGATAACTCATCGAGGAATAGCCTGTCCCAAAATCGTCAATCGCAACCGAAATTCCGAGACTTCTGATTTCACGCAGAATTTCTGCAGCTGATTCGGGGTTTTCCATGATCGAACTTTCGGTTAACTCCAACTCCAACGACTGCGGACCGAGCCTCGTCTCTCTTACGATATTCACGATACGCTCGAGAAAATCCTTTTGCCGAAATTGGCGGGCGGATACATTGACCGCTAATCGCAATTCTTGCCGGCCTTGCGCTTGCCATTGACGCGTCTGCAGACTGGCCGTCCGCAAAACGCATTCACTAATATCCTTAATTAGACCGGTGCTCTCAGCCAGATCCAGGAATTCTATCGGCGGCAGTAACCCAAACTGCGGGTGGTTCCATCGAACCAGCGCCTCCGTCCCTACAATCTCGCTTGAGGAGAGATCCACAACGGGTTGATAGAATGTGACAAACTCATCGTTGTCTATCGCACGCCGCAAGCTCGTCTCCAATGACAAGCGCGTCAGCGCCGATGCATTCATGTCCGCCGTGTAGAACTGGTAATTGTTGCCCCCCGTTGTCTTTGCCCGATGCAGGGCCGCGCCGGCGTTCTGCAAAATCGAGGCGCCGTTGCCGCTATCTGACGTCAAACTAATTCCCACGCTTGCGGTCAGATAGACTTCTTGATTAGTCACACCAAAGGGTTTTTTGAATTGTTCTCGAATCGAACAACAAATCTTCTCAGGTTCGTCCGGGCCAAGGATGCCATTTAATAAGATTGCGAACTCGGCTCCCTCGAACCGGGCTACCACGTCGGTGTTGCATACCAGATTTTGAAACCGCGCTGCCACGTCCTTCAGCAATTGGTCTGCGGCAAAATGTCCGAGCGTGTCATTGATGTGCTTGAAGCGGTCCAGGGAAATTAATACGACGCCGGCTAAATGGCCATTAGCTTTCGCGGCGGCCACAGCGCTGTTGCAGCGATCGACAAACAGCGTGCGATTCGGAAGACCGGTTAATTTGTCGTGATAAGCCAAATATTCAAGTTCGGCGGTTCGCTCTTGAACCATCTGTTCCAGGTGATTTTCGTAGCGACGCTTTTCCTCGAGTAGATAGTGATGAGATAAAGCGCGCCGAACAGCCGCTTCGATATGATCGATGTTGACTGGCTTGGTGATGTAATCGAAGGCCCCGACTCGCATCGCTTCGATGGCGTAGTCTATCGTTTGTTGGCCGCTCACCATTATCACGACCGCATCAGAATTGCGTTTAAGAACCAACGGAACGAGCTCGAGGCCGCTGATACCGGCCATATTTATGTCGCTGATCACGAGATCGAATCGTTTTTCATCCAACACTGCCAGCGCTCTCTCCGCCGACTCTACTGCGGTGCACTCGTTTTCAGCCGACAGCAAGCGGATAAGTAGCGTACGAATCTGATCGTCGTCATCAATGATCAAGATGACGGGCTTTGTCTTTTGAGCTTCAGCCATCACACAACACCCGCGCGTAATTCCGAACCAAACTCCAGCGGGGGGTCCCCGGCGACATTCATGAATTCATCGTCGCTCGCCGCCAGATCGGAAATTTCGCGCAGCCGGGCCCGCAAGCGTTCATTAACCATCTGCAGGTTATGGCGGCTCTTCAGCGTCTCGTAATGTTCGAGCGCCCGCCCAACCGTCATTAATAAGTCGTCATTGTTCCAGGGCTTCGTGATGTACCTGTATACGTGACCGCTATTGATGGCCTCAATAAGGCTATCAACATCGGTGTAGCCCGTTAGGAGTATGCGCACCATATGCGGCCGCAACCGTGCCGTCCGCTCCATCAACTCAACGCCAGACATCTCAGGCATCCGCTGATCTGCAATCAGCAACGCCATATCATGATGTTCGAGTAGTGACAGAGCGTCGGCTCCGGACCCGGCAGTCAGTACGTCGTATTCGGTCCGAAAGAGCCTCTCAAGCGCTCGTAGGTTTGAAGCCTCATCATCGACGATAAGAATCTTGTATCTCATGCAGACTCCTTGTTAATTAACCTGCTGCTCGTCCAATTCAGGACGAACCGGCAAAACTACGTTGAAAGTGGTACCTCGTCCTACCGCACTCTCTACAGTGAGTGTGCCACCGTGACGGGCGATGATGCCGTGAGAAATGGACAATCCAAGCCCGGTGCCTTCTCCCACCGGCTTCGTGGTGAAAAACGGATCAAAGATTCTGGTGAGATGCTCTGGCGCGATGCCGCCTCCGGTGTCGCTCACGGACACAGTGACAGTATCCGCGCGAGCCGCGGTCTCGATACTTACTTCTCCGGAACTCTCGCCAATTGCCTGAGCGGCATTGACAAGCAAATTCATCCATACTTGATTGAGCTGACCTGCATAACAATTTATCCGTGGCAGGTTTCCGTAAACGCGGCGCAGCGCGATCGAAGGGGATGTGAAGTACTGAGACAGTAGGCGAATCGTCGATTCGATGCCTTCATGAACATCCACTTCTTTAAGCTCTGCCTCGTCGAGCCGCGAAAACAGGCGCAGATTTTGAACGATCCCCTTAATCCGCTCGGCCCCACTGAAAGAATCAGTGGCTATGCAATTTAGATCACTCAAAATGTGATCGTAATCCACTTCACGTTTTGCTGCGGCCAGGACTTCAATGTCCGCGGACGACAAGCTGGCAGCATCATAAGTTGCCAGTAGTTTCTCCAGCCGCTGTACATATTCAGGAAGGGCAGACATATTGCTCAGGATAAATCCGGCCGGATTGTTTAATTCATGAGCAACGCCGGCCGCGAGTTGGCCCAATGAAGCCATCTTCTCGCTGTGCACAAGCTGGGCCTGTACTCGTTCTAATTCCGCTTTACGCCGGGCAAGTTCAATGTTCCTGGTCTCTAGATCCTCTTTATACTTTCGCGCATTGCACAACAGTGTTCTTCGTTCCAGAGCGCGCTCAACGCAAAGTTCGAGCACGTCCAGATCACAGGGCTTCAGCAGATAGTCGTAAGCGCCCATTCGAACCGCATCGATCACTCGTTGCGTACGATCGACCCCGGAAACAATGATTACCGCTGTATCCCGATAGAGCTCATTGATTTTACGCAGTAACTCAACGCCGCCTATGCCGGGCATTTGCATGTCGGTAAGCACCAGTGCGAACGGTGCTCGCTGCAACCATTCCAGAGCTTCCTGCGCGTTAGCCGCCGTCTCGCACGAATACCGCTCGCTGAGGCACAGCGCGAACAAACTGCGCACCCTTTCTTCATCATCGACAATCAGTATCCGTCGATCATGTTCTTCCATGTAGGCAGGGTCGACCGGGGCCAAGGATCTCTCGACAGTGACTTCGGTTTGCATACTTATTCGTGCGCGCTCTGGTCCAGAACCTCTCGAACTTTCTTCGCCAGCGAATCTGGTGGAAAAGGCTTCTGGATAAAGTTTGCGGACTCCTCCAACACACCCTGATGGACGATCGCATCGTCCGTGTAACCGGACATGAATAGCACGCGAAGTTTCGGCCGACTCTGAAGCAAACAGTTGGAAAGCTCGCGTCCATTCAAGCGGGGCATGATTACATCCGTGAGCAATAAATCGATGGCCCCCTGATATTGATTGCAAACAGCGATTGCTTCGTCGCCATTCGATGCTTCCAGAATGTGATAGCCGTATCCCTTTAGCGTTTGACGCGCGAGCTTACGCAACATTTCCTCGTCCTCAACCAACAGGATCGTCTCGGTCCCCTGCGTAAGCTGTTCGTCGTCTACCGTTCGCCTGTATTCCTCGGCCATATCGTCGATGCGCGGCAGATAGATTTTAAAAGTCGTCCCTCTGCCTGGTTCGCTATAAACCCAAATGTTTCCGCCTGACTGTTTGACAATCCCATAAACGGTCGAGAGCCCAAGACCTGTGCCCTTGCCCAGTCCTTTTGTAGTGAAGAAGGGCTCGAATATCCGTGAAAGCGTCTGCTGATCCATGCCATGACCCGTGTCGGTCACGGCCAACATCACATGCGGCCCTACTTGCGCTCCCAGGTGACTGCTCACGTATCCCTCGTCCAGAAACACGTTGTCGGTTTCGATTGTCAGTTTGCCCCCTTCAGGCATGGAATCGCGCGCATTCACGACCAGGTTGAGAATGATCTGTTCGATCTGCCCTGGGTCGGCACTGACGTTTCCCAGTGTCGGTTCCAGCACTGCGCGCAGATCAATGTGTTCACCGATTATGCGCTGCAACATCTTCTCCATGTCAGTTACAACCGAGTCGAGATTGAGGACCTTTGGTTGCAGCACTTGCCGGCGGCTGAACGCCAGAAGTTGCCGGGTTAATGACGTCGCCCGGTCGCCCGCCTTCTTGATCTCCTCAAGATTTGCGAGCAAGGGATCCTCAGTTTGCAGGCCCCGCATCGCCAGCGCACAAAACCCATTAATAACGGTGAGAAGATTATTGAAATCATGAGCGATACCCCCGGCCAAATGGCCCACGCCTTCGAGTTTCTGCGTTTGCCTCAATTGCTCTTCAGTTTCTCGCAAGGCGTTCTCAGCACGGCTGCGCTCCGTAACGTCATTAGCCAATACAAGCTTCGCGTTCCGACCGCCAAAGAATAGAGGGTGAGAGATTATTTCAACGTCGATAACACTGCCGTCTTTCTTCCGATGGTTCCAGGTACCTGCTGAATTAAAGCCATTTTCATGGGAAATCTTATCGACGAGTGTTTGAACGTCTTCGGCTGACCTAATGTCTTTAATCGTCATGGACAGGAATTCATCGCGCGAAAAGCCATAGTGGTTGATGGCAGCCTTGTTAACCGCCAGGAATTGAAGTGTGTCGCGATCGTAAACCCACATCGGAAGCGGATTGGCGTCAAAGAGTAACCGGTAACGCTCTTCTGTTTCGCGTAACGCCTCTTCCGTTTTTTTGCGCTCGGTTATGTCGGTAGCAACACCCAGAACATGGACTGTGCCATTGCCGGGAAGCGTCAGGGGTACTTTTATGGTCTGAAAAAGTCGTGTCTCGCCAGTCTTTGGATTTGTCAGTTCTTCTTCAGGGATGAACTTCGGTTGGCGGGTTTGAATTACTTCTTCATCATCGTGAATAAACGTCTGAATCTCGGCGTGATACCCGTTGAGATCTGCTTCCTTCTTACCAAGAATTTCGTCGCTAGAGCGGCCATAAGCCAACTCGACAGCTTTGTTGATGAGCGTGAAACGACCTTCTCCATTCTTTACAAAGATCGGATTAGGGCTAGTCTCGACGATCGCGCGAAGATATTGTTGCTGCTGTTCCAGTTCCGCAGTCCGCTCACGAACACGCGTTTCCAATTCATCGTGCGCTCGTTGCAAAGCTTTGCGCGCAACCACCCGCTCCGCCACATTGCGAAGCGATCCCTTAATCACCAACGCTGAGCCCGCCAACAGGAAACAGATAGCTGTGTTTAGCGCCATCGGAATAGCGCGACCGCCGTACATTAATGGCGCCCCATACAGGTAGCCGAGACAAAAGGCGAGGCCGATGAACGTGACCACTACCGACAAACCGTGGCCAATACTATGAAGCCACCGCCGCTCAGGCCACGTAAAAAGAAAAAGCGAAGCGCTTAACAGCAGCAATGTGAGCGATGTGAGGAACGCCATCTTTCCGACAGGAGCTGGACCTATCGATTCAGAGGGGAAATTAAAGAGCCACTGATCGACGCGCAACTCGATCGACGTCAAATACTCGCTCATTCGCGCCACGATAAGAACCACGGCGAAACCGATTGTGATTCTGGCAATATTCCAAAACCGTAGAGACTTCGTGGCCGTGAGTGTTAGAGCTGCTGCAGCCAACAGCAGAAATACGATGGCTGTATTAGGCGCCATCGGAATGTACCCTGGACGAATTCCTTTTAATGTTGAGGAGCCGCTGAACCAGCCAATCAGCGCCGCAAGACTGATCAATATCACCGCTAATCCACACGCCTGCGAGATGCGCGGGTATTTCGCCAACAACACAGTCTTCAATTCCATTAGCTATTCTCCGTCGTAAGGAAGGGGCAAGAGGTACGTCAGAGAAGTGACTTTAACAGCGACTACTAATGCCGCTAAATGATTTTGGTAAAACCGTTTCGTTTCCGTCAATAGGAATTTTGCGGGGAAGTTGTAGCGTTATCGTGTCAATGGCTGCCGTCAATGAAAAAGTTGACAGAGATTGTCACATTCGGGACAGTTGGCCCACGATCCTAAAAACACGGCAACATAATCACAAGAAACAACCCATAGCACGTCTGCGATAGTAAGTATTACTGGTTTCCACGCACTATGTTGAAAACACATCGCCATTTGTCCGTGCGGTTATTCCTGTTCGCGTTCGCGCTGCTAACCTGGCCACATTCAATGCATGCGCAGACTGCGAACACCATAGTCGCGTTGACCAATTTGCGGCCTGCAGCCAAGCGCGACGACTCGATCCTGGCCCAGCGAGCAGTCGCTTCCCTTGAACAATTGAGAGCAGCCGTCGTCGTTTATTCGTCATATGACACGTTCGAAAGCGACGGCACACTTGCTCGGGTACCGCTCCAGACATTCGCCGATAAATTGAACCAGGTGACCGCTGAAGTCGAATCAATCATTTCACAGCTGGCAGACGCGAAACTAAGAACTCAACTTAGTAACTCGCTGTACTCGTATCGTGACGGTGTCTTTTGGTGGGCGAAACTGGACCAACAGAAGGTTGTGAAAGTAGCTGACCTCCACGCCGGCTTTACGACGATTGCGCCGGCTGAACGTTTCTTCACGTCCACCGTTCCCTACCGTGTCGTAGCGCATTGGCGTCAGGCAAATAAATACTTGCTGCGCGCGCAGAAATTAATCGCGGGAGCAAAAACCACAGGGTCCAGACAGTCGTCCATTGTTTTCTGAACGCGATGTTAATAGACAAATGCGATGAACCAAATTCAGATCATGTTCACAAAGCCCACTCCCAGTCGCGTTCTCATTGCTGACGACGATCCAGTGATGAGACATTTGTTAACTACCGTCGTCAAACAGCAAAAGTGCGAGGTGGTAATGGCAAGTGATGGTCGCCAGGCTTATCGCATACTTCAGTCAGATTCAAAATTTAGAGCCGCCATTTTGGATATAAATATGCCTTTCCTCGAAGGCCTGGACGTTGTTCAGTACATGCGGTCCGAAAAACGCCTGATGAAGATTCCGATAATGATCATAACCGCTGAAGAAAACCTCAAACTGATGAACGATAGCTTCTCTGCAGGAGCGACGGCGTTTCTTCCGAAGCCGTTTACGCCGGAGCAATTGGAAAGCGCGATTCTCCTTTTGTTGCACAGCCAGAAGATGACCAGAGGCGCCAGCTAGTCTCATAAAATGGGAGGGCTATGTCTGTTTCACCAATCACGAATTCCCAAAGCACCTCGGCTCGTCATCCGACTCGCGCCATTACGAGCGACATGCTCGATTTCCAGGTGCTCAGGGCTTTCGCAAAAGTAAAGTCGGACGATGGCTCAGACGTCGTTATTGAATTGATCGACCTTTATCTTCATGCCACTGCGCAACGTATTATCACGATGCGCAACGCCGCTAACGCAGAAGAGTGGGAGCTGTTAAAGCGCACGGCGCACACTCTGAAAGGCAGCAGCAGCACTCTCGGTCTTCGCCAGATGGCGAAAATCTGCCAGGACATAGAGGCGTCTTTAAGCTCTTGCGCTGACGTACACAGACTCCTGAGTTTGCTGGAATCGAAATTTGTGGAAGTGAAGCCTGTTCTGATACGCGAGCGCAATCGGAGGCGGGCGTTGCCGCCGTAGTTTCGATGCTGATGGGGCGCCGAGATACGAATCCAGGTCTATCTCGAATATCGAAGACCGCCAATCAACAGGACGCTAAGTCCCAGCATGACAATCTTTGTCAGCCAAAAGTATTTACAGCTCCCGCGCGCGTTTCTTATAATCCCTGTGGTCCCGACCGCGCGGTAATCCTGCCCCGCAGCCCTCGCCAGAACGATTACGCACTAATGAAGTTGAGATTCCGAGCCTCTGTAACAGGGCTAGCCATCTGTCTCTGGCTGGCTGCCGTTTTTGTTGGCGTCGGCTGGTTATGGTCCTACAACCATGCGGCCGGCGCGCCGGCTCGCCCGCCGGCACAATGGCCTGAGGCAAGTGCCATTGCCCGCGTCCCTGACCGGCATACCCTGGTGATGCTGGCGCACCCTAAGTGTCCCTGTACACGGGCCAGCATTGAAGAGTTGTCCAAGCTGATGACCACCACTCGTGGACGATTAAACGCAGTCGTGGTTTTCGTTACCCCAAACAAAGCGTCATCGGAATGGCAACAGACGGATTTGCGAGCCAGTGCCGCGCGCATTCCCGGCGTCACTACAATTGTTGATGACGGGGGGCGGGAAGCTTCGAGCTTCGGTGCGCTTACGTCAGGTCAGGTTGTGTTGTATGACGCTCACGGTCAACTGATTTTTCATGGCGGCATCACGAGTTCGCGCGGCCACATCGGCGACAACGCCGGGCGTAACGCGATTGTGGGGCTGATACTGGGCCAAGGTTCGCGCACCGGAAATAGTGAGGTGTTCGGCTGCCCAATATTTGACGCCTCTGAATGCCCCGTCCCGAATAATGAACAAGCCAATAAGTAAGACAGAACCGGTGATCGTGTCGGATCGAGCCGCGGCATTGTTCGTGGCCCACCAACAAACTATTTACCGCACGACGGACCGAATGTTTGCAGTACTGATGCCCGTGCAATGGCTCGCCGGCATTGCGGCAGCGTTGTGGATTTCACCGCGCACGTGGATCGGCACGTCTAGCGAGACGCACTTTCACGTCTGGGCCGCTATTGTCCTCGGCGGCATTATCAACCTTCTGCCGGTGGCCCTGGCCCTGAAAAAGCCCGGCGCCACCATCACGCGATATTCAATTGCTACCGGACAGATGTTGATGTCGGCACTGCTGATCTACCTGACTGGCGGACGCATCGAAACTCACTTTCACGTTTTCGGCTCGCTTGCGTTTCTCGCGTTTTATCGTGATTGGCCGGTGCTGGTGCCGGCAACTGTCGTCGTCGCTGCTGACCACTTTCTGCGGGGATTGTTCTGGCCCGAATCGGTCTACGGCGTGCTGGCAGCCAGCGAGTGGCGTTGGCTTGAACACGCCGGATGGGTGCTGTTCGAAGACGCTGTATTGTTCGTGGCCATTAGGCGGAATGTCGCGGAAATGTGGGTCAACGCGCTCCATACAGCCGAACTGGACTACAACGAAGAGCGATATCGTGCTGTCGTAGAGCAAACATCCGAAGGGGTAATGCTTTCGGACGTCGAAACATTGCGAATCGTCGAGTGCAACGCGGCCTTCGCGAAAATGCTTGGCTATACAGTTACGGAAGTGCTGGCCCTCACGGCTTACGATTTTGTCGTCGATCGACGCGAAACAATCGAGGCCCGGGTCGCGGGGTACCGGCGCGAAGGCGTCGGCACGACCGGCGAACGCCGGTTTCAACGCAAGGACGGCACGGTCCTCGATGTTGAAATCAACATGACGGTAATCGCCTATGGAGGCAAAGACGTTTTCTGCACAATTGTCCGGGACATCAGCGAACGTAAACGGGCCGAAGAGGCTTTGCGCCAGGCGCACGATGAACTGGAAGCAAAAGTACAGGAACGCACGGCAGAGCTCGACCAGCAAAGAGTTTTCCTGCGTCAGGTTATCGACCTCAACCCAAGTTTTATTTTTGCCAAGGACCGCGCAGGTAGGTTCACACTCGTTAACCACGCTGTCGCCGAAGCTTACGGCACGACAGTTGAAGGTTTGCTCGGGAAAACCGATGCTGACTTTAATCAGAACGGAGATGAAATCGCACACTTCCGACGTGATGATCTCGAAGTCATCGAAACGCGGACAGAGAGATTTATTCCCGAAGAGGTCATCACTGATGCCTCTGGCAACGTGCGCTGGCTCCAAACGATCAAGCGGCCTATGGTGGCGGTCGATGGCAGCGTGACGCAGATGCTTGGTGTGGCGACCGACATCACGCAACGCAAACGCGCCGAAGAAGCGTTGCGCGACAGCGAAGGGATGTTGCGACAGGCCCAGAAGATGGAGAGCATCGGCACGCTGGCCGGCGGCATCGCTCACGACTTTAATAACCTGATGACGGCCGTTGTCGGCTACAGCGAACTCGTGCTGCGCCGCATGCCCGGGGAGGATCTCTTAAGATCCAAGGTCGAAGAGATTAAGAACGCCGGTGAGCGTGCCGCTTCTCTCACGCGCCAACTCCTCGCCTTCAGCCGCAAGCAGATGCTCAAGCCGGTTGTGCTCAATCTGAACACAGTTATTACCGGCATTGGGACAATGCTGCCGCGTTTGATCGGCGAGGACATTGAGTTGCGGTTTAATCTGGATGCGTCTTTGGGGCAAGTCAATGCCGATCCAGGCCAGATAGAACAGGTTCTGATGAACCTGGTCGTGAATGCACGCGATGCGATGCCGGCGGGCGGACTGTTGACGGTAAAAACTGAAAACGTCGAATTCGCCGGTCGCTTTGGCCATCACCGCATGATCGTCGAGCCGGGCAGCTACGTAGTGCTCTCAGTCACTGATGACGGCATCGGCATGGACGCTGAGACGCAGTCCCACATTTTCGAACCATTCTTCACGACCAAAGAAGTAGGTAAGGGCACCGGTTTGGGACTTGCCACCGTTTACGGAATTGTGAAACAGAGTGGCGGCAGCATCTGGGTTTACAGCGAACCGGGCGAGGGCACGACCTTCCGCATCTATCTTCCGCGGGTTGATGAGGTGACCGCTACCGTGGAGGGCGAAAGCGCAGCCCGGCGGCTGGTAGGCCGCGGTGATGAAACGATTTTGCTCGTGGAAGATGAGGACATAGTGCGCGCTCTGGCAAAAGAAATTTTGGTGGAATATGGCTACACAGTTCTCACGGCGGCAAATGGAAAAGAGGGGCTGAAGGTCAGTCGCGAATTTACCGAAAGAATTGATTTGATCGTAACGGATGTCGTAATGCCCCAGATGAGCGGTCATGAATTGGCCGAGAATATTCGCGCGGTCCGCCCCGAAGCTCGGGTTCTTTACATGTCCGGGTTCACCGATGACGCCGTCGTACGGCACGGCGTATCGGCTCAGGAAATGTGTTTCATTCAGAAGCCGTTTTCTCCCGCATCACTGGCAGTCAAAGTGCGGGAAGTGTTGGACCACCATGCTACACCTGACGGCGGGGCACTACCCGACTCAGGCTTTCCAAGCGATCTCAATGCCTATATCGACCATCCGGTGAATTGATGATGACGTGTCGTAAGACAAATCCGCCCGCTTGAATCGAGCCATCGGTCAGAACCTGCACCAACGCAGACCTTTTCGGGGAGTCAGGGCCGATTCGACTATTGTAAAGAATGGTGCACCCGGCACGACTCGAACGTGCGACCCCCTGATTCGTAGTCAGGTACTCTATCCAGCTGAGCTACGGGTGCGAAGAAGGAATGAAGGCAGTTTAAAGTCTCAAGTTTCAAGTTTCAAGTGTGCGTGTCAGAACCGCGAGCGGTACCGACGCGCCCGCCGATCATCTCGCGTAGTATCCGGTCTTCGTCTTCGCAATTAGATTAGGACCCGTGACGTCAACGCGTATCGCTCGCCACCGGCCGTCACGTTTGTCCGGGTTTGGTGGTTGATAAGCAATGCTGTAGAGCGTGCGCAGATGCGCGGCCAGTTCGGCATAAACTCTGGCCATTTGATCGAGACGCCGAATGTCGCTGACCTGTCCGCCGGTGCGATCAGCCATCATCTGCAGCCGCGTGCGCGCGGCCGAGTACTGCGCGATGATGCGCGGATCCGGAAGCGGCAAACGTCTCGGATCGCCCGACGGCAGCGCTAGCGGGAAAATCGTCACACCCTGGCGATCGGCGTCAGCCAAAACGGAATTCAAAGCCGAAGCAGCCTCTGGTTTGATCACAGTGCTTATTTCCACTTCTGTTGCTTTCGCGACCGCCTCGCGATCGAACTTGCGGACTTGCGTGTCCAGACCGTCCGTCAGCGCCACGATCGCTTTGCGGCGTTTCCCTTCACCGGCCAATTTCCGCAACGACTCTTTTAATCCATCGAAGAGCAGCGTATCGCCTGAACCGCTGGCCAGAGTAATCGCGTAAGCAGTCTTCCGCCGATCCGTGGTGAAGCCCGCGAGTTCGCGCACGCCTTTGCCGTTGAACACAATCACCGCGACGCGATCCTCGGGTGCGAGCGCATCCAGAAATCTGATCGCCGCCTGCTGGATCTGTTGGCGAAAGTTCACGGTCGAACCCGACATGTCCAGCAGCATCACCAAACTAAACGGCGACTGCGTCGGTTCGAACGCGACTATCGGCCGCTTAACATCGTCTTCGTAGATCGCAAAATCTCCCTGTGAGAGCGAGGTGATCGCGCGGCCTTGTCGGTCGACCACGCCGACGTTCAACTGCACGAGGGACGTATCGGTCGTGAGAATGTCATCCTGCGCCGAGGCTGCCGTTGAAAAGCTGAGGAAACAAGCCGCGCAAAATAAGGCAGCCAGGCCGAACCTGGCGCTTGCCTTGATTAAGTATGATCCAGAAAACACGAACATTTAGTTGAGTTTCACCCGATTTGAGTTCGCTGGGGTCTTGAGTATCCGATCTGCCAAGTGATGTTTGCAACCGACGACCTGTTAAGGCTCGGTCGGGGCAGTAGCCCGACCGTTAGGGAGGGCTCATCGAGCCAAGCTTCTTGAAGCCCCTCCCTTACGGCCGGGCTACTGCCCCGCTTAACCTATTTTTTCGCGAGAAGCGACAAACATTTGGCCGCTCTGGGGCTAAGACCCGCGACCTGCAATTACCCCACGCCCTGCGCCCAATCGAAATATAATCCGCGTGCTTCACTTCTGGTGGCTCCCACGATGAGGAACTCCAACTTCTGCAGAAACTGCGGCGCGCGGCTCACGCGTCGAGGTTGGCGACTGTGGATGCGCGGCGCACTCTGTGACGATTGCGCCCGGCGACCAGGCGTTAATACGCGCAGCCGAACCATCGTCGTCATCGGTTTGCTGGCGGCCGCCGCCTTTGCTTTCGGCCGCTATCTGCGACCATCGCCACCGCCTTTGATCATTCAACGCGCCGCGAACTCGCCGCTGCCGGATGCGCCGCTCGACCTTAACTCACTCACAAAACGCGGCCCCGGAATTTCAGGTTCGAACGAGCCACCAACGCCCGCGAATAACGAGGCGACTTACATCTGCGGCGCGCGGACTAAAAAAGGCGCGCCATGTCGCCGCCGCGTGCACGTCGCCGGCGAACGTTGCTATCAACACAAAGGCCGAACCGCCATGGTCGCGTTGGAGAAATTAGTCCTCAGCCCCGACGCCCCAAAACAATAGCCCGCGCGAACCACGCGGGCTATTCAATCAGTCGCAAAGTGGCACGCGCGTCCCACCGTGGAACCGAGCGCAAGATGCGCGTGCTGCTTTTACCGGATCGTCTTCACCGGCGGCGCTGGTCTTGCCGGCAACTTCACCGGATTCTTCAGCTTCGCCATAACTTCGGCGATGCCGCGTTCGAGCTGCGGATCGCGACCGGCGATCTCTGCCGCCGGCTCGTTCTCGACTTCGATGTCGGGATCGACGCCGTAGCCTTCGATGATGTATTCGCCTTTGGAATTCGCCAGCGCTGAACCCGGCACGAATACGTTCCCACCGTCAATTAGTGGCCCGCGATTGTTGATGCCGACGACGCCGCCCCACGAGCGTTTGCCGATTAGCGGTCCAAGGCCCGCTTCGCGAAACATCCACGGAAAGATGTCGCCATCCGAAGCCGAGTTTTGATCCAGCAACGCGACCATCGGCCCGAGGAATACCCCGTCAGGATAGGTGTTGCCAATATCGTCAGTACGCGAGTAGTTAACGCCAAGCATCTTGCGTCGCAAACGCTCGATCAGCATCCGCGAGACGTTGCCGCCGCCGTTGGCGCGCACATCGACGACCAGGCCTTCCTTGTCGATCTGCGGGTAATACCACTTGATGAATTCGCGGATGCCGGCGGCGCCCATGTCGGGAATGTGAATGTAGCCCACCCGGCCGTTGGTCGCTTCATCGACTCGCTTACGGTTCTTCGTAATCCAATCGAGATAGATCAGATTCGTTTCTTCCGTGATTGGGCGGTACGAAATCGTCCGCGCGCCTTCCATTACCGGGCGGCTATTGACCGTCAGCGAAACCGGATTGTCGGCTTTGTTGCGCAGCAGACGATAAATGTCGTCGTTGCCTTTCACTTCTTCGCCGTCGATCGCCAGCACGTAATCGCCGACGCTGGCGTTGATGCCGACTTCGGTCAGCGGCGAGCGATAAATTTCTTCTTCGTTTTGCCCCGTGAAGATTCTCGAGATGCGATAGCGTCCCGAAGCCGGATCAACGTCGAAGCGCGCTCCCGCCAGACCGACGCGCGGCCGTGGCGGAATCAAAAAGTCGCCGCCTTCGATGTACGCGTGCTGAACAGTCAGCTCGGCGATCATTTCGCCAATGACGTAGTTGAGATCGGACCGGTGCCCGACGTGCTTAAGCAGAGGCTTGTACTGCTCGCGCAACGCGACCCAGTCATAGCCGTGCATGTTCGGCACATAGAAAAAGTCGCGGTAGCGCCGCCAGACTTCATGAAAGATTTGGTTCCACTCTTCGGCGGGCACGCGATCGACAACCAGCCCGGCCGTCGAAACCGGCTTCCGGCTCTTGTCGCCTCCAGGCGTCGCGTCGTAAATCGCGAATCCCGGGCCCACGCGCGCCAGAATCTTCGAACCATCACGCGACATTGCGTAGCCCACGCCGCCCGTGCCATCGTCGATCAGCGTCGTCTCTTTCCGATCTTTCAATGAAAAGAGTTTAAGCTGCGGAGGTCGATCGCCCTGCCGGCCGTAATAGAACGCGGACCCGACGCCGTAAACCAGAAATCCCGGTTTGGTCGAGAGCCCGCCGTAGTTGTCGGCGCCAATCGGAGCGCGCGCCACGCGCGTCGTGATGCCGTCGAAATCGATCGTGATTGCTTTTGGCGGCGGTGGGGCAGCAGGTTTTGGAGCGTCCGGCTTCGGCGCCTCGGCTTCGCCTTCCTTCTTCGGCTCGGCCGGCGCAGCGCCTTCTTCGCGGGCCTTTGTCACCGCGACTTCATCACTCTCCGGCGGAAACGGATGCTTCACGTCTTTGCGCAAAGCCATCGCGTAAATGTAAGTCGTGCGATTGGTCGCATAGTTGAACTCGAAAGTTGAGATCTGAGGCGCGAATTCGTGATCGCTGAGGAAATAAAGATAGCTACCGGAGTTGTCCCAAGCGGGACTACCAGCGTTGAACATCTGACTGGTCACCCGGTGGACTTTGTTGTCGGCTCCGTTCCAAATGTGAAGCTGCGAAAAACCGTTTCCGCCCGTCGCCATGCTGAACGCGAGGAAGTTACCGGTCGGTGACCAGGTGTAATCGCGAATCTGCCCGCGCGGAGCGTCGATGATCTCCGTCATTTTCTTGTCAGCGAGCGTGACGACGTAAAGCTTGCCGTCTTTGTCACTGAAAGCGAGACGCTTTCCGTCCGCCGACCACTCAGGCTGATAACGCATCGCGCTGCCGCCCGTGGTGATCTGCTGCGCCGGCTTCAAACCATCCTGTGCAATAACATAAACCTCTTCTTCGCCACTCAAGTCAGAAATGAAAGCTATCTGCGATCCGTCGGGCGACCAGCTCGGCCATTTGTCGTGTGCGCCCGATGAATGCGTCAGATTGCGTGTCGGGCCCTTCTCAATCGGCGCCGTGAAAATATCACCGCGCGCCGACATCAGGGCGCGCTCGCCTTTCGGGCTCAGCTCGTACGACTCGATGTTATTTGCGGCTGAGACGCGGCTGGGCCGGCGCGCTAAACCATCATCAGGAACGGTAATCGAAATTGGCTCTGCTTTTCCGCTGCGCGTGTCGAGCACTTGCAGCTCACCATTCATCTCGTAGACGATGCGATTCTGATCGTCGGCGCTCGGCCAGCGCACGTCCCAAAGTTTGCTGTGGGTAACCTGCGTCGTCTTGCCATTGCCGGTGTTGTACGCGTAGAGGTTGAAATGGCCGTCGCGATCTGAGTCGTAGTAGATCGTTTCGCCAATCCACATCGGATCGCGCGACGCGCGCGGGCCATCAGCGATCGACTTTGTGGCGTGCGTTTTCAAATCGTAGATGTAGAGACGGTTTGCCTGACCGCCGCCGTATCGCTTCTCTGGACGAAAGTCGCGCGACTGCGGCGAGTAAACCATGCGCGTTCCATCAGGCGAGTAATCGCCGGAACCAGCTTGCGGCATCGGCAGGGCTTCCGCGGCGCCGCCCTCAACCGAAACCGTGTAGAGCTTGGCAATCGGCAGCGACCATGAATCGCGCTGCGACTTGAAAACGATGCGCTTGCCGTCGCGTGTCCAGCCGTAAACCTGGTTGTCCCAACCCCAGCGCGGCGTAAAGGGGCCCTTGGCCGGGTAAAAAGTGAGCTGGCGCGGCACGCCACCGCTCGCGGGCATCACGTATACCTGCTCATCGCCATCGTACTGGCCGGTGAAAGCGATCCACTTTCCGTCCGGCGAGAACTTCGCAAATACTTCGATGCCGGGATGCGCGGTCAGCCGAACAGCGCTGCCGCCGTTGGCGGGCGCGGTCCAAAGATCGCCGGCGTAAGTGAAAGCGACGCGGTCGCCGTGAATGTCCGGGAAACGCAGCAGCTTTGTCTGCGCTGCCGCGGTTGTCGCTCCCATTAGTGCAACGAGAAGGGGAAGGAAGACGCGGATAGATACAATTCCTTTAAGCAAGGGCTCTCTCCTTAACAGTGGTGTTTAGAGTACCGGCTTTAGCTGGACCTTTCGGTGAGCGAACAAACAGCCCGACTAAAGTCGGTACACTGACATCGTGTCGTTAATTGTTGTCAAAAACGCGCAGGATGCTCAGGTTTTTCTACGCCCGGCAGGCGGGTTCGGTTTCAAAATGATTGTAAAATCACTACTTCTGAGGTGGCACGCGCATCTTGCGCGTGGCTTCACGGGCGGGACGCCCCTGCCACTTCTCAAAATCACCATTTGATCGAGCCTTCTTTGGAGGTGTCAATCTGCGCCAGCTCGTTCTCGCCGTAAAAGAAGCCTTTCATGTTATCCATCAGAAAGCCTTGCGCTTCAGGGTTCGTAAGATCCAAACCGTAATGGTTGATAATGCGGGTCTGATTCTGTAACCACTCAGCCCAACATGCCTGGCAAACTTCTTTGGCGACTTTCTGACCAAGTTCAGTCGGGAGCGGCGCATACCCGAGCGGACTGCGTTTCTGCCCGCAGCGGGCGCATTTGATTTCGTCTGGCATTAATTATTACCTCAGCAAGGATTATAGCCGTGTCAGAACCGCGAGCGGTAGCGCCCGGATCAAATCTCAACTTGAATTGCCGATCCGGTCGCTACCGCTCCCGGTTCTGACACTCTTGCGCAGCTCGCACGGCCGCGATGACGTCGTCATCCTTTGGCCGAAACAGTCCCAACGGCCGCACGTCGCGATGACGAATCGCGCCCGACCCATCGATCACGAAAACCGAGCGCGCGACTTTGCCTGGCACGAGCGAGTTCGCGCCGTACATGTCCGCTACTTTTCGATCGGCGTCCGAAAGAAGACGCAGCGGCAATTTGTGATGTTCCGCGAACTTTTTGTGCGATGCGACACTGTCAGTGGAGATACCGACGACTTCCGCGCCAGTCAACACGTAGTCGTCCCAACGATCGCGCACGGAACACATCTGGCGCGTACAGACTGGAGTTTCGTCGCCGGGATAGAACAGCAGCACGACGACTTTGCCGCGATGGTCTGAAAGTCGCCAGGGCTTTCCTTCTCCGTCAGGCAGAGTGAAGTCGGGCGCGTCCGATCCTTCCCTGGGCATGGTTCTGACTTTAAGGGCCAAATGCAGGTTGTGGCAAACGGCGTGCGACCAAAATAAAAAGGGCACGGTCCTCCCATGCCCTTTCTCACAAATGTGATTACGACTAGACCGCTACCGCGGCACCCGGGTAACTGCCTCCCAGTTTCGCCGGATCGCCTTCCGCGAGTGTGTTCACCAATTCCTGATGGAAATAGTCGTGACGAGCAGCGACCGGCGGCGCGACCCGCTTGTCATACATTTGACGCGAGCGATCGATGTCTTCGCGGAGTCGATCGTAAATGTCGCTCTGGTTACGCCCCTCGCTGACCTTCTGTTCGTTGTAAAGCTTGATCTCGGAAACCAGGAGACGCGCGAAGCGGCGTGCGTCGTTGTGCAGGCGGCGCTCTTCATCGTTGACTTCAACCGGCAGATCCGCCTCGGGCATGCCGTAGCGGCGCGAGCGTCCCAGCGGCGCGCTGTATTGCTCGGTGAATACCGGCGTTTCGACGGGTGTCTCGGCCGGCGGCGGCGGCGCAATTGATTCCTCACGCGGAGCGATTTCGGGCTCCGGCGCAGCTTCAACAACCGCAGGCGTTTCAACTTCCGCGGTTTCAGCGACTGCTGCGGATGGTTCTTCGGCCCACGCTGCCGGTGCTTGAGCTTCGACTTGCGGCGCCGGTGGCGTTTCAACCTGCGGAACGTACGAAGGTTCTCCCATCTGCTCAGGTTCGGCTGGAGCCGTTTCCGCAGGTGCGGCAGCCTCGGCCGCCGGTGGCACAGTTTCGACCGCGGATGTGCTGGCTTGTGCGGGACGGGTCGTCCGCGGCGACGCTAATTCAACGGCCATGCCGGCAACCTGCATTAATACTTCGAGCGCGTCCAACCGAATAGCGTCTTGATGAGGCCACGCCGAATCAAGGTATAGAACGGCGACGACTTTTCCGCGCACCGTTAGCGGCAACGCGGCGAGTTGTTGCGCATCGCCATGAAGCTGTTCGATCAAAACACGATCTTCGGAGCTTGCTCCCGATGCGGTTTCCGCAGCATGGGATCGGGCTGCCTGACTCACTACGGTGGAACCGGCGAGTGACACCGCGACGCCCGAAACCGCTTGCAGATTGCCCGGGTTCTGCGCTTGACACATGCGCCAGGCAATCGCCTGGTCGCCCTTAATGACGAACAGAACGGCCCGATCGGCGAACTGTGCTGCGTTACGCAACAGAGCCGACAAGACGTCAGTCTGCGTCCGCTGGTCCTTTAGCTCATCGATGCCGCGTCTGAGCCCCGAAAGATCCGCCGATCCTCCCGGCACTGCCGACGCGCCACTCAATTTCTGTTCGCGTGCAGTTTGCAGGTGCGCGCTTATCGCCGCAGACAATGGCGTGTCCTGCACCGGCGAACTCGCCGCCGCATCGCGCGCGTGCGCTAATCCCTCGTTGAAATCGGACTGTAGCTTCGCGAGCTGGTCGTCTATCGATCTCAGGCGTCCATCGAGGTAAGTCTGGATTGATTCAAAGAGGCTGTTTTCCAATTCTTTATTCACTGCGGTTGATTGTCCTCCGTGGGCTGGCTCTGGTGCCTTGCCGCGAAGATCGATTATGGATGTCGCTGTGAAGTCACGTCAAGAACGTTTTTCCCTGCATCAGCGGATCCCACCCCGCTCGAACTGCTTGGGGATCAACAGCAAACAACGCTGGAAAGGGTGATTAAGGATTGTTCGCCTGTGACAGTGTATGGTAGCCTCTACGCGTTCGTAACAACTAAATCCGCCGAAACCTGCTCATGGTTTTGCATTGGTCGCTCGCCTTGAAAGGAACCGCAATGAGTCAACTGTGGCCCGCTATTCGTGTAGTGCGCTCGCTCACCATGGCCGTGGCAATCGTGTGCGTCGGCATGGCAACAACTGTAATTGCGCAGAATGCAGACTTGAGCATAAGCAAGACTGGCCCGGCGACGATCGTTGCCGACACTGATGCCGAATACACGGTAATCGTGTCGAACTTCTCAGGTCAGGCGTCTACGCCGACGAACACGCTGACCGATACGTTTCCGAGTGAGCTGACTTTCGTGTCCGCCGTCCCTCCGGACGGCTGGACGTGCACTACACCGCCGCTGGCGGGGCCAAATACGATCACCTGCACCTCGGAAAACCCGATCCAGGATGAAAGCTCGGTCAGTATCAGCTTTATTTTCCACGTCGCTTCCGGTCTTTCTTCGGGCACGCTGGTAACTAATTCCGCCAGCATTTCGCATGCGGGTTCGGACCCAAACAGCCTGAACGACAGCACTTCGTTCACGTCATCGGTTGGTGATCCGCCACCGGCGCCCCTCACAGCCGGGGCGGTACTGATCAGCGAATTTCGTTTGTCGGGTCCGGGCGGATCCGAAGACGATTACATCGAGCTCTACTGCAATCGCGACACTGACTGCGACATCAGCGGTACTTCTTTGCGCGGTTACGATCCGACACAACAGGGCGATTTCTCGTTGACGTTTCCGAGCCAAACGCTAATTCCGGCACGCCATTACCTCTTAGTCGCTGACAGCCGCGGCTACACCCTCGATGGTTATGGACTTCCAGACTTTGACGTGGCTCTTATGCAACCGCCAGAGCCGGAGCCGCCCTTTTTCTTCTATGACAACGAAGGACTTCAACTGATCGGCGCGGACGACCCCATTATCATTGATTCGGTCGGGTTCGCAGGCGGGGGTAATGAGATCCAGTATGTCGAAGGAGTGGGCCTACAGCGCGCCTCGTCTCGTCCCGCCGACCATTACGCCTACGTCCGGAAAAGAACGATGGCGACCATTGGTCTGCCGCAGGACACCAACGACAACGCTGAAGATTTCGTCCTGGTATCGGTCACGGGGAATCTTCATTCCGGCATTACCAATCCACCCGTCCTCGGCGCACCCGGCCCTCAGGGACTATCCAGCCCGATCAGCCTTACCAACGCCCAGCTAACAGCGGCGCTAACGGATCCGACCAAGAACAAAGACGAAGTTCCGAATCGCGTACGCGTTGGTTCAGGAAACTCGGGAACGTTGTCGCTCCGCCGCAGCTTTACCAACAACTCGACCTTCGATGGTTTTTACTACATCTCCTTCCGCGTCATCGAAATCAGCACGCTCAATTCACCGAACACCCTCGGTAATCAAGCCGACCTCCGTTTGATTTCGTCCAGCCAAACATCCGCCGAGGTGCCAAGCCGCGGCGGCACGATCCCGATTTTTGGCACGGTGCTCGAATACGACGACCTTTGTCCGTGCTCAGAACCACAGCAGCCTAACGGCGGCGGGCTGAATAGCACGGTCTATGTTGACCCGGGTGAGAGCGAAGGGTTTCCTTCAACATTCGACGCCCAGTTCCTGTTCAACGTCAACAAATCCGGCTTTTACCGGTTCTTTGTATACACTGAAGCAATTCCTTACAGCATATCCGAGCTATCGACGGCCGAGTTGAAGTCATCGCCCGGGACCGGCGCGTCGCGCGTCCGCTCCAAGATTACAACGCCACGCAAGTTCGCCCGCGCAAAGCGAAGTCAATTAGCTGTCTCCAGGAAAGAGACGCTGCGAACACCAGTCTTGACGCCGATGACAAGGCCGCCCGCTACTCCGGCAACTTCGCCCGCCACACCTCCGCTAACCAGGCTCTCGGCGCCGCGGGTCATCATCATCAATCGATACAAGGCTGAGGACGAAAAGAAGCCGCGCCGGAAGACGCGGATCAGAAGGAAAAGTTCCGCGGCTCTGCAAAAGAAAGCGGAAGAGAAATTCGCAGGCGCGGCTGAGAAGCCCCAGAACTAAACCGGTGGCGAGCTAAGCGGGCAGCCCTTTGCGCGCGATGTTCGCCATCACTCCGCAGAAACGATCCAGTTCTTTCAGCGTCGTGTAGAGGTTCGGCGTGATGCGCAGGCCCTGAAACTCTTCGTGAACGATGGGTGTCGTAAAGATGCGGTGCTTGTCGAATAGATAGCTCCCAATCTTCAGCGGGTCCAGTCCTTCAATCTGCACGTTCGCGATCGCGCACATCTGCGCGGAATCGAATGATGTATTGAAGCGGATTCTCGGAATTCCTTTGAGTTGATCCATCCAATAGCGGGAAAGATAGCGCAGGCGCGCTTCCTTTCGTTTCCCGCCCACGCCGTTGTGAAACAGCATCGCTTCGCCGATCGCCAGACGCGGCGCCGCGGAATGCGTGCCGACCTCTTCGAACTTGCGTATGTCGGCCTTATTTTTTTCTTCGGCAGCAAACAACGGCCAGATTTTCGCGATCTTGTCGCGCTTCACATAAAGCATGCCCGTCCCTTTTGGCGCGTACAGCCATTTGTGAAGCGAGGTCCCGAAGTAATCGCAGTTCAAATCCGCCTGCTTGAAATAAAACTGCGCGAACGAATGCGCGCCGTCAACGATCGTTTCGATGCCCCGGGCGCGGGCCATCTCGCAGACCGCTTTCACCGGCGTAATCTGGCCGGTGATGTTGACCTGATGAGACATCTGAATCAGCCGCGTGCG
>DASUTF010000232.1:0-2178 GCA_036374695.1 Pyrinomonadaceae bacterium | reverse complement strand
AATTCAGCGGATGAAAAATAAAGCGAGTGCGGATCCAGCGTGAACAGCATTCCCTGGATGGCTGCCTGGGTCGCTTTTTCGTAATCAATTTCACCGACGTAGTTCTGTTCGACCGTTTCGATCGCTTCGCTGTAGTCGCCTTCGATTTTTTCCGCTTCGTACTTGTCCGCGGCGGAAGCCGCCGTCGAAGTCCCGAGGTTCAACGCCTGGCGCCGGCGCGTCGAGCGCGAATAGAGGCCACCCGCCAGGGTTGCGGTAACCAGAATCAGCGAGGCGGCGATGGCAAAAGTGCGAGTCATGACTAAAACCAGAGTGAAAAATATAGCACAGCGGCGAGGTCGCACCCGAGCGGGAGATCTAACGTAGCCGGTCGGCTGAAGGTTTCATGCGGGCTTTAACCTGCTTTGCGTCTCTTTTGCGGCTTGGCGCGAATCGCTCTGTGTCAGTCCGGGGAGCGGTAGCGACCCGATCCCAGGCGTAACTTGTGTGATGATCCCGTCGCTACCGCTCCGGGTACTGACACGATAGCCGCGTTTCCCTGGTCGCTAAGGATCGCAAAGTCAAAATACAGAGACCACCCTTCCAAATGCGCGCTTGTCTGCCTGCGAATCTTCACGGACAATGCGTAATTCCATGCCGCCCCAATTGACAATCGTTGTTCCCGCCTACAATGAAGCGGCGCGTCTGGGGCTCTCGCTCTCGAAGATTGTTGATTATCTGAACCAGCATTTTGCATCCGCCGAACTAATTGTGGTGGATGATGGTTCAACAGATGAGACGGCCGGGGTGGCAAAACGAGTGCTCGCTGAGTCGGAAGCCTTGAGCGCGCGCGTCATTCGTTACGAACAGAATCGGGGCAAAGGTTATGCGGTGCGGGTTGGCTTGTTGTCAGCCGCCGCTGACGTGGTGCTGTTTACGGACGCAGATCTTTCGACGCCAATTACTGAAACGCCGAAGCTTGTCGATCCGATTCGCAGCGGCAAGTTCGATCTGACCTTTGGCTCGCGCGCTTTGGATCGTTCACTGATTGGAGTTCATCAACCATGGCGACGCGAACAGGGCGGGCGGCTCTTCAATTTGCTGGTGCGTGCGGCGACCGGCTTGCCGTTTTGGGACACGCAGTGCGGGTTCAAAGCTTTTCGCATGAGCGTCTGCCGGCCTTTGATCGAAAGCGCCCAAATTGATCGATTCGGCTTCGACGTCGAACTAATCTACGTGGCGAAACTTGCCGGGCTGCGGTTAAGCGAGATCCCGGTGCGTTGGAATAACGACGCAGCCAGCAAGGTTTCGGTAATTCGCGACAGCTTCCGCATGGTTGATGAAGTATGGCGGATTCGGCGCGCCGCGGCGCGAGGAGACTACGACAGTGCCATTGAAGCAGCGAAAACTTAACCACAGAGGACACAGAAAAGAAAAATTACAAACAAGACAAGTCAGCAGTTCACTTGTAGTCATTTCGTTATTGTTGTATTCCTCTGTGTCCTCTGTGGGTAATCAATCCCAGTCCTCTGTGGTTTATTGATCCGGGTTAATTGAACTTATGACTGCGAGACTCAACGTCAACATCGATCACGTTGCCACGGTGCGACAGGCGCGCCGCACGATTGAACCAAGTGTGGTCGCCGCCGCAATGGTCTGCGAACAGGCCGGCGCCGACGGCATCACGGTCCACATTCGCGGAGACCGGCGTCACATTCAGGATGCTGATCTGTTCGTGCTGCGACAAGCCGTCACCACTTACCTGAATGTCGAGATGGCGGCCACGGAAGAGATGTTGAAGATCGTGATTGACGTTAAGCCTGACGCAGTCTCTCTGGTGCCCGAGAATCCGCGCGAAATCACCACCGAAGGCGGGTTGAATGTACGCGCGAATATCGCCATCGTGCGCGCCGCGGTAAGTAAGCTGCGCGAATGCGGCATCCTGGCGAGCCTCTTCATCGATCCCGACCCGGGACAAATCGAAGCCGCGCGTGAAGTAAACGCGCAACAGGTCGAGCTATGCACGGCCGCCTACGCGGAAGCGACACTCGGCGCCACGGGAATTCATGGCGAAGGAGCCGCGCGCGCAAATCACGAACTGCGGCGTCTGGCCGAAGGCGCGGCACTCGCTGCTCAGTACGGCCTGCACGTCGCCGCGGGTCACGGATTGACGATAAGAAACGTAGGCGCCGTCGCACA
>DASUTF010000231.1:0-10055 GCA_036374695.1 Pyrinomonadaceae bacterium | reverse complement strand
TCGATCACGTTCGATCCGCATAAGTGGATGTTTGTGCCATTTTCCTGCGGCGCGACGTTGGTACGCGACGGGGCGCAGGTTCTGCGGAACTCGTTCGACATGTCGCCTGAGTACTTGAGCGAGCAGCGCGGTTTCGCGGACGCGCAATTCGATTTTTTTCGTTACGGCCAGATGGGCACGCGACGTTTCAACGCTTTGAAGCTCTGGATGTGTTTTAAGTTCATGGGGAAATTCGGGTACGCCGAAACCACTGAGCGACACATCGAATTGACGGAACACCTGGCCCGCCGTCTCGACGAGTCACCGGATTTCCACCGCGTCGGAGAGATTGAAACGGCGGTGTGCTGCTTCCGTTATCTGCCTGAAACGGTGCGGGCCATGGCGCCCGAGGATCAGGATCAAGTACAGCAGGCATTGCAACAGCGCATCGAACGTAGCGGCAAAGCGTTCTTTCCCTCGACGATTCTGCACGGCCGCCGCGCGTTGCGCGTGAACATTAATAGTTATCTGACTGAACAGCGGCACGTTGACGATCTGGTAGAATTGCTTCATGAAGAAGGCGCCAGGGAGCTCGCGCACGTGACGCGAACGCAGCGAATATGACCCGTCGAAACTATTTATTGAGATTAGTTGCGGCTTTGATGTTGGGCACAAGTGTCATGCTCGCGCCGGCAACATTCGCCGTGTCTGTTGCGCGCGGGCAATCAGAGATTCGTTCACTGGCTGCGATCAAGTCGCGCGCAGAATTTGATTCGCTTGGTGTTGTTTACGATCCGGATACGCCATACGCGTTGCCCCACGTGATGTTCGTAATCGATCGGCAGAATAAGAACCGCATCTACTACGTCAATTCGAAGCTCTACAAATTTCACAAGGACTTCGTCAACGGCACTTATCTTTCGCTTGAACGCGGTCAGGTGTTTTTCGAGAACAATTATATTAAGCCGAATCGGCGATTCATTCTGGGCACGGTTGCGTATCAAACCCCGGTCAGGAAATGGACGTTTGAGTTCTGGGAAGGCGATTTGATTCCACCAGAACAGATCAAACTGACTTCCGAGGTCATCAACCGGACATTCTTCACGCCCGTTGCTTACAAACCGAATTCGCTGCGGCAGGAGCAGGCCTCAGCGAACATCGCCGGTTTGGCGCGCGTGCTGCAAACTGAGATTCTTCGCGGACAGGAATATCAGGCATTGAACGTCGCCAAAGGCCTCGGCCGGATTCACGTCATTCAGAAGTTTGATGACCATGTAGAGATTGGCTCGAATGAGATTCTGGTGCTTGATGAAGTCCCGATTCACTTGCCGCCGGTCGCCGGCATCATCACCAGCAAACCTTCGACGCCGCTGTCGCACATCAATTTGCTCGCAAAAGGCTGGGGCGTTCCGAACGCTTACATCAAGAATGCGCACGAGCTGCTGAAGCAGTATGACGGCTGGTGGGTCGAGTTCGACGCGCGCCGAGACACGTACACGATTAAGCGCGCAGACAACACAGCCCTGGCGGAGTATCAGCAGCGGCTGAAGCAGCGGCGCGACATCATGACACCGCGATTCGACCTGGCGGTTACGCGCCTCGCGACGTTGAACGAGCAAAGAAGGTCTTCCTCGATTGCGTACGGAGCGAAGTCGGCGAACCTCGGCGAATTGATTCGAGCACGGCTCCGGGGTTTCGCGGTTCCGCCCGGATTCACCGTTCCGTTTTCTTACTACGATGCGTTCATCAAACAGAACGAAATCGACGACGAGATTTACGAGCTGCTAAACGATCAGAAGTTCATCCACGACCCGGTGCATCGGCGCGGCGAGCTGACAAAACTCCGGGAAAAGATTCAACGGGGAACGTTCGACGCAAAGCTCCGCGCGGAAGTACTGCGTCGTTGGCGAGCCGACCTCGGCGGGCGAGGCGTGTTCGCGCGCAGCTCAACAAACAGCGAAGACTTGCCGAATTTCAGCGGGGCGGGGCTCTACTCCAGCATGCCGAATCTGAAGACCGACGATCAATTGATCGAAGGGATTAAGACCGTCTGGGCGTCAGTGTGGAACTCTCAGGCTTACGAAGCCCGCGAGCGCGCCGGGATTGATCACACGAAAGTATTCATGGCCGTGCTGATCCAGGACGGCATTAACTCCGAAAGCTCTGGCGTGATGATTACGACGGATCCTTTCAATCGCGACGCGCGCGAAGCCATCTACATCAGCGCCAAACGCGGCCTTGGCATCAAAGTGGTCGAAGGGAAGAGAGTTGCAGAGCAAGTCGTATTTCGCCCGCGCGCTAACGCTGTGCAAGTGCTGACGCGCTCCGAAGAAGACAGTTTGCTGACGTTCGACGAAAACGGAGGCGTCAAAGAAATGCCGATCAGCGGCGAACGAGCAGTTCTAAGCGATGCGGTGATTCGACGACTCGCGGCCGCGGGGCAAAACATCAAACGCGTATTCGGCGGACACGACCAGGACATTGAGTGGGCTTACATGCGCGGACAAATTTACATCGTGCAAGCCCGACCATTTATCGCGGGAGGTTAGTCTTGATAGTCAGGAAGTGAGGTGTCTCTATGAAACACAGGAAGTTTTGGCTTGTGGGCGCAATCGCGCTGTTGTGTGCAATTGGATTCGGCATCAGCGGTCACACGAAGGCAGTAGAACCAGAACGCTGGGAATTTCAGACGCAGCATGGGGCGCCTGCTCAGCTTGCCGGCTTTAACGCCCTTGGAGCCGCAGGCTGGGAACTCGCCGCTGTTCAGTGCCAAGACAGCAACCATTGTGCATTTTTCTTCAAACGCAGGAAGTAATCGATCATCATGACGTCAATCTTCTCTCCCGGAATCCTGACCGGACACGTGGCGTTCGTTACTGGCGGTGGAACTGGCATCACTGGAGGCGTTGCGCGCGCACTTTCCGAAGCCGGTGCCAACGTCGCGCTCGTTAGCCGAAGTTTGGAACATCTCGAGCCTGCGGCTGCAGCGATAAACGACGCGCGGACTGGTACATCAGGCGAAGCCTTCGCGGCCGCCGCAGACGTTCGTCACCCGGATCAGGTGGCGACCGCCATCGCCGCTACAGTCGAGCGCTTCGGCCGCATCGACATCGTCGTGAACGGCGCAGCGGGAAACTTCCTTTGCAAACCCGAGGAGCTTTCACCGAACGGCTTCGGCACAGTCGTCGATATCGATCTGAAAGGCACATTTAACGTCTGCCGCGCGGCGTTCGATCAGCTCAAACAGCATCGCGGACAGATTCTGAACATCAGCGCCACTTTGCATTATCTTGGCACGCCGATGCAGCTTCACGTTTCCGCAGCCAAAGCCGGCGTCGATGCGCTCACGCGGAATCTCGCGGTCGAGTGGGGCCGCTATGGCATTCGCGTCAACGCCGTCGCACCAGGCCCGATCGAAGACACGGAAGGCATGCAGCGCCTCGTGCCTGAGCCAATCAAGGAAAAACTTCGCCAGCGCGTGCCTCTCGGCCGCTTCGGCCTGATCAAAGACATCGAAGCCGCCGCCGTCTTCCTGTGCTCAGACGCCGCCAGTTACATCAATGGCGCAGTTCTGGTTGTGGATGGTGGACACTGGCTCGCGGCCAATCGAATGCTGTGATTATTAAGCGCGGGACTGTTCTTCACGGATGGCTTCGAGTTCCGCGATCGCTTCGAGGTCTTTCGGACGACCGGCAGCTCGTTTGACCTTAATCAAACGAGCAAAAGAAACCAGCTAACTCACATTCGAAATTGATAATCCACGCGACGCAGGCTGGACCTTGCGCCTGCCCCCTGTTGAATTAACCGAAGTGTTCGGTGTACCGGGAACCCTTACTCATCGTGGGTCCGGTCAACCCGCGCGAGGACGGCTCAATCCCGCACAGCACGTGAGTGCAATCACCTAGCATCTATGAGTGGAAACCCTCACGCCGTCTTAGCCTGCCACTGATAGGCTGCCGCAAAATTATAGCGCCCCGTGACTGCCGCGATTCGCCTGATTCGCGACAGAGGGCGCTAGGAGAGTGCGTCGCCGCGGAGCCGGGGGCCGCCCGAAGCTACCACGGAGGCGCTCGAGGCGCTTAGTAATTTCGCGAAATATCGATCGCGAAACGAATCGCCAAACAGTACGCGAAGCGGGAAGCGCGATGGGGTTCATCAGCCCGCATAGTCACACCGGCATGAGTTAGAAGTCCGGCTACGGTCTGTGAAAGGGTCGCGCGAAGCGCCCCTGAAAAGGTTCCTCAGGCTGCGAGCACCTCTTCGTCTGTTGAAAGGCGAGTCCGGTACGAGCTGAAACTGACCTAAAGAGAGCAATCGAAATATGGAGCCTCCGACGGGCGCGAATGTTCAGGCTGAGTTGGCCGACCTGCTTTCCAAAAGTGTCGTGGACACCAAGACCTTGATGCTTCGGCGGCAGGTTTCAGCATTCCTGGACGAATTAAGTGCTCAAGATGACTTGCGCAGTTTGGATCTTGACCGCGGGATCAGTCTCAAAGATGAGGTACGCCGTTTTGAGATTAATTTGATTGAGCTTGCCCTCAAACGGAGCGGAGGCAATCAATTGAAAGCGGCGCGCATGCTTGACTTAAAGCGAAGCACACTCTGGGCAAAGTTAAAGTCCTTCGGGCTCTTGGCAGAAGAAACACGATCTTAGGTCTGCGCCGGGCCTTGGCAAGACCAACGTAAAAACATTCCGGCGAGCGCTTAGCCGTTTCACTCAAACAAACACGGGAGTGCACCTTCGTTTCGAGGGTGTAGTTCGAACCAGGCGGGTTGATTTGCAAGTCGTCCTAATTCGCTTGAGGTGCAATCGAGGGCCTCTTGAGCGGCGACTTCATTTCAGATTCAGGGCGCGTCCTGATCAGGTCAACCTGCGTAAACCAGCAAGCTTAAACACTTAACCTACCTTGGAGGAGCCCTAACATGAGGAGAATCAATCTTAGATTTATCGGCTCCAGCTTTATGGCGATTCTTGTAATCAGCCTCTTAGCTGGAGTTGCCCACGCACAGATAACTACTGGCACCATTAACGGTTCGGTCCAGGACGAAAAGCAAGCCGTCGTTGCTGGATCCACGGTTACGGTTAGAAATCTAGCGACCGGCTCGGAACAGACAACCACTACGAGCGAAAGTGGCGCGTTTGCCTTTCCGCAGATGACTCCGGGCACATACTTGTTGACTGTTGAAGCGAGAGGTTTTAAGCGCTCGCTCGTTCCGAAAGTCGATGTCCAAGTCGGCCAAACAGCCGTTCTTAATTTAACACTCGAAACGGGCGAGCTTACCGAGCAAGTCACGGTTACGTCCGGCGTTCAGGAGATAATCAACACCAGTAGTCCGTCCCTGACTAATACTATCAACACAAAACAGGTTGTTGATCTGCCCCTCCCCGGCCGCAATCCGCTGGAACTTGCCGGCCTTCAGGCTGGGATAGCGGTTGACGGAACTAATGTGCGGGGATCGTCCATTGCGGGCCTGCGTCAGACTGCCACCAACGTAACACAGGACGGCATCAACGCAATGGACAACTTCGTAAAGACCAGTTCATTGTTTGCAATCAGCACTCCGTCTTTGAACTCGACTGCCGAGTTCACCATCACAACAGGAACGGTGGGTTCCGAGCAGGGACGTGGTGTCGGCCAGGTAACGCTCGTCACCAGGGGGGGAACCAATGAGTATCACGGCTCCCTGTTCTATATGAACCGTAACGATGCGTTGCAAGCCAACACCTTTTTCAATAATGCTCTTGGAACGCCAAGGGGCAGACAGAACCAGCACTTTTTCGGTTTCGACATTGGTGGTCCTATCTACCTCCCCAGGTTTGGTGAGGGCGGACGTTCAGTATTTAGTGGAAAGAATAAGGCCCACTTCTTCTTTGCTTACGAGGGTTTTCGCGACAATTTTTCGGCGACGCGAAATCGGACCGTGCTAACCCCGGACGCCCGGCGGGGAATATTCCGCTACACGGGAACGAATGGAGTTCTCCAAACCGTCAACTTGCTCGCGATCGGAAATCAAAACACTTTGAATCCGATAACTAGTGCGATCATCGGAGCCACGCCGTTACCAAATAACACGGATGTAGGTGATGGTTTTAACACAGCAGGATTCCGCTACAACGTTGGCGGGGTGAGCAACAACGATAAGTATGTGGCGCGCTATGACCATCAGTTGGTCGAGAATACCCTACTCGGCTCCCACAAGTTAGAGTTCGTCCTCAACTACTTTAAGACCATTCTGTCACCCGATACGTTCAACGGCCTTGAGGCGCCATTCCCCGGAGGGGTTAACGCCTTCCAGGGAGGTCCGAGATGGTTGGTCACTGGTGCCCTGGTGTCGAATTTCGGCAACAGCATGACAAATGTCTTCCGTGTCGGAAAGCAATGGGCTCCCGTGGGGTTCTTGCTGGACGAAGATCCGACCGAACCGTTTATCAATTTTGTGGGAATAACCCGACCGTTCCCAGTCCTGGGCGCCGGCGGATTCGAGAAGCAAGGCCGTGACACCCAGGTTTGGCAGATCAGCGATAACTTCTCCTGGTCGAGAGGGAACCACCTGATCCGCCTCGGTGGTGATTATCAGCAAATATTTGCAGACACATTCAATGATGCGGGAATTACCCCGAACATAGTTCTGGGAACACCATCTCATAACTCTGGTGGTATTCAGGACTCAAGTTTTCCGTTCTCGACCGCGGCGAACAGAACATCGGGCCGCAACGTGTTTGCCAACATAGTTGGAAACCTTTCGAGTGCATCGGCGACATTTAACGTAAGTAGCCCCACATCCGGCTTTGTTCCTGGCTTTACCAGGGCAAGATTGTTCCAACAAAGGGACCTGGCCTTGTACGTCCAGGATCAATGGCGTGCTCGTAGTAACCTGACGCTCAATCTGGGTGTGCGCTGGGACTACATGGGAGTTCCGACTATTCCGAATGGCCTGGCCATACAACTTACCGATTACCAGCATATCTTTGGCGTGTCGGGCTTTGGAAATCTTTTCAATCCGAATGCTGCGGCTGGCGCAGCTCCAGCAATTGGCACGCTTGACTTCGTAAGCGGCGAGACTGGCAAGGGGCTGTACAACAATGATTGGAACAACTTCGCACCATTTTTCGGGTTCGCCTACTCGCCCAGCTTCAAAAGCGGGATAGGCAGACTAATTTTCGGTGAGCCAGGCAAGAGTGCGTTACGCGGCGGATACTCCATCAGCTACATCCGCGACGGTTTCACCGTAATCAGCAATGCGATGGGTGTTGGCACGACCAACCCTGGTCTGATTGCGATCTCGGCCAACAATACCCCCACCGGGGTATTAACGGGCGCAGGCGTACCGCTTACAAATCCTGTGTTCAGGATGCCCGTTACCGATAGGGAGAACAACTTAGCTAATTTCAACAACTCGTTATGGGCGATTGATCCCAACCTCCGAACTCCCTATGTGCAGCAATGGTCGTTCGGATACGAGAGAGAGATTGCTAAAGATATGGCCTTCGAGATCCGTTACTCAGCGAACCATGCGATCAAGCTGTATCGGGCCGTTGACTTCAACGAGATCAACATTTTCGAGAATGGGTTCTTGCAGGAGTTCCTCAACGCGCAGAGAAATCTCGCCGCCCGCGGCGGCGGAAGCTTCGCGCCGGGCTGCGCCGGCTGCGTGCCACTTCCTATTTTCGACAGATTCTTCTTTGGCTTGTCGAGCGGCAGCAGCTACACCAACTCGACGTTCATCAGCCACCTGAACAATAACAACGTTGGCTCCATCGCCTCGGTTCTGTCGTTCAGCTCTGTCTATAGGGGCAATCGTGAAAACCCGGCGCGTGGAATTCCTGCGAATTTCTTTGTGGCGAATCCGAATGCCAACGCTGCGCGACTGCTGACGAACGACTCGATGTCTAACTATCATTCGTTACAAGTCGAGATTAGAAAGCGGTTCTCGGACGGTCTATCGTTCCAGGCTGACTACACGTTTAGCAAAGCCCTGACGGATGCTCCTGACGCTCAAGGTAATAACCAGAGCACTTTGGAGAATTTCCGGACGTTCCGTAATAAACGTCTTGACTACCGGCGGTCGAACGACGACCAGACGCATCGGTTCGTCGCTAATGCTCTCTACGATCTTCCAATCGGTCGAGGACGAAACTTCTTGAACGATACGCACAGCATCGTCAACCAGGTGATTGGCGGTTGGTCGTTCGGAGGTATCGTTGTTTGGTCGACACGTTCACCGTTCTTTATTACGTCGGGTCGCACCACCGTTAATGCGTGGCCGGCGGGCACTGAAGCGAACAATCTTCCCGCTCAGCTTTTGGGAATGACCTTCGAAGAGTTTAAGAAGAATGTTGGCATCTTCAGAACCCCAGGCGGTGTGTTCTGGTTCAACCCCGATCTGTTAAACATCACCCTCAGCCCGACTACGGGCCGCGTAATTAGCTCGACCCTCAAACCCGGATTGTTGGGACAACCGGCGCCAGGCACCTTTGGTAATTTCCCGATCAATAGCTTAGGTAGAGGGAGATTCTTCAATCTTGACATGAGCGCTATAAAGCGATTTCCGATTGCTGAGCGCGTCAGTTTCGAAGTCAAGACGACGTTCATCAATATTCTGAACAATGCGAATTTCACTTTCGGCAACACGCAGTTTGACTCGACTAGCTTCGGTCGAATCACATCGACGACTGGTAGCCAAGGGGTTATTCACTTCCAGGGGACGCTTAAGTTCTAAGTCCGCTATGCGGAAGTCATGAGGTTCTTGTGACTGTTTCAGAATGAACTTCGACACCAGAGGCGTTGCCTTTTAATCCGGCAACGCCTCTTTCTCCATGCGTGTGATTAATGAGTTGTGAAGGAGAATGTGATGGTTCACTCACGCCTCTCGTGGCAACATCTTGTTGGTGCTCTTTTCCTGACTTTGTGGTTTTCCGGATCTGTGTTTGCTCAGATTTCGTCTATCACTGACAACGAAAGTCAGACCGGATTAGGTGGAATGAATTCAATAGTCGGGACCGTTTTCGCCCCTTCGGGTCGGCCGGTTGAAAGTCGCGTGCTTCTCCGGTTGTCAACGGCGACCCGCGGCGACCGGAACTTCACGACTAACCAGACCGGAAATTTTGCGTTTCGCGGGTTGCCGCCTGGGAGCTACACGGTAACGATCGATAAAGAAGCGGATTACAAGCCGGTCACGCAAACGGTCGACATCATCCAATTCAGAGGAGCGCCTGCACAAACTTACACGCTGAACATCCGGCTGCAGTTCAAGGATCGAACCGTGTTGAAGCCCGCGGTTCTAAATGTGGAATTCCTGAATGTTCCGAAGAAAGCGCTGGCCCATTACGACAGCGCCATCGAACACTCCCGAAAAGGTAATCACTTGGCTGCAGTTGAGGCCTTGAAGCAGGCAACGGCCGAGTACCCGTTGTTTACCCAGGCGTTCAATGAACTAGGCGTGCAGTACCTTAAGTTGGGCCGTTTGCCGGAGGCCGACCAGGCGCTTCAGAGTGCCCTAAAGATCGACCCGGATTCGTTTGCCGCTATCATAAACCGCGGCATTGTGAATTTCATGATGAAGCGTTACGGCGAGGCGGTGCCACTTCTTCGCAAAGCCTTGCAGAAGGATGCCCGGTCCGCAGTGGGGCATTATTTTCTGGGACAGGCACTGGCGAATCTTGGCTTGTTCGAAGATGCGGAGAAAGAGCTTCTCGCTTCGTTGGAACTGGGAAAGGAAGAAATGAAAGAGGCACACAGGATTCTGGCGATCATCTATGCTTCTCGAGGCGCCAGGAAACAGGCTGCGAAAGAACTAGAGGCCTATCTCAAACTTGCCCCAGAAGCTCCGGATGCGAAGAAGCTAAAGGAGACAATCCGAATATTAAGAGATTCAAATTAACCCCGGAGAGTTATTCGCCGCCCGCAACGGGATGTGGCTACCCTTTGATGATTTTTCTTCCGCGAGACACAAAGCTCTGATCTGGCGGACTACACCTTCCGCATGGTTTCGGAGAAAACAAAGAAGGCCTGAGCGCCGCCTTAACCTGATCTTTCAGACAAACAGTCACTTCAAGAAAGTTCCGCAAGTTGCCG
>DASUTF010000230.1:0-7048 GCA_036374695.1 Pyrinomonadaceae bacterium | reverse complement strand
TGGCCGATCGAATGGCAACCAAGACAGCCTCGCGACTCGAACAGTTCTTTGCCTTTTGTCTTGTCGCCCTGCGCCTGAGCCGGGACTTTGCCGTCAAAGCTGTTCTGCCACAGATAGGCGGCAATGGCTCTTAGATCCTTCTCACCCTCTTCCTTGTCATGCTCGAAGCGCCAGAACTTCGGCATCTTCGTGCCGGGCCGGAACCCTTCCGGATCTTTCAGCCACAGCGGAACCCATTCCTTCCGCAGCTTCAGCTTTACGTCTTTCAGGTTTGGCCCAACCTTCTTCTGATCCTGAAGCAAGTAGCGCGTCTGCAGATTGAGTTCGTCGATGCGCGCGGCGAGTTGGCTGTTGATGACGCGCAACGATTCCGCGCGCGCGAGCAAACGTCGAATTTCAGCTTCGTCGGCGGCGTTGGCGCTCGCGTCAGTTTCGCGCTTAGCCTCGCGATCATTCGCAGCGATCTGATCCTGTAGTTGCAGGACCTGTTGGCGCGTATTCGTGAGCGCGTCAGCCTCGCGATCGAACGCTTCCATTCGGTGACAGCCAACGCATCCACGCTGATAGAAAAGATCCTTCGCCAGGTTCAGCCGGTCGGCGCCCTGCGTGACGCGGTCATTCGCGTGGCACATCTGGCAACCCGCCTCGGTGTTCTCTTTCTCGTACATCGGGTGCAGCCAGTATTTGTGCCGGCCGTGACCCTTCACCACGCTGGTCGTCGCGCGGCCGTTACCACCATGGCAGGACGAGCACCCAAACTTTTGCGGATTGTGCACCTGGAGCAGTTCCCTGCGCGGGTGACTGACAAATGCGCGCGCGAGCTCGTCGGGCTCCTTGCCCGGCCCTCCCGGCGCCATATCTGAAGCCTTGATATTCAGCGGCTCGCGCGTGCCGAGGTGGCAGACTTCGCATCGATCCACGATGCCGTATTCATTCGAGTTGATCTGATGGCCGAGAATCGAATAGTCAAATGAGTTCTCGTTCTTTCGAATCAGGTCTTCAATGGTCTTTTTCGGCAAAAGGCTGACCTGGTTCTTCACATAGTCGTCGCGCTTCTTCGCCAGCTCAATCGGCTCTTTCAACAACTCGGCCTTCTCGCCCAGGAATTTCGCCTTCTCTTCGCGCAGGTCGTTGAAAGTCTTTTCCAGCTGCGCATAGTTCATTCGCTGGCGGACCATCTTGCCCTGATCATCGGGCATATCAACCGTGACCTGTTCGTCCTTTTTGGCCTGGAGTTGCCGGTTGTACTTGTCCTTCGAAGATTTGCTTTTCGCTGTCTGGGCCGTGAACGTGATGACGACGATCCGGCCGCGCTGGTTCTGAAACGGCTCGGTGACGGCATCGAGCTTCGCCTGAATCCGGCTCACTTCCTTGTCGATTTCCTTACGCCGATCTTTCGTGTTTTCTTCCGCGGCCGTGGCGGCGGCATCAAGCTGTTGATATTCCGGCGTCTGTTTGATTTCTTCTTCGGATTTGCCGGCGTCGGGGCGAATTTTCTTGAGATAGGCGGTGTAGCGTTTGACGTATTCTTGCTGAATGCCGCGCCACGGTCGCTGCGCGAACGCCTCGTCCCAAAGGGCCCAAACGGCCGAGCCCACCAGCAGCAGGGTGCAGATGAGAAGAATCGAGCTGGTCGAGCGGCTGACGATCGGATCGCGTTCAGGCTCGGTCTCTCGAGTGACTAGTGATTCGGTCGGTTCAGTCGGCTCTGCCATGGTTCTCAAAAATGGTTCAGACGTTGAACCAGGGGGTTACCCAAACGTACTTGATCGTAAATACCAGCCTCAGAATCAGTTTTACCGGCATCGCCAGCAACACGGTCACGGCGAAAAACTGAAACGTCATGTATTGAAGCAAACTGGTCTGGGCGAGCAGCTTGCGCTCGAATTCGCCCGGCACGGTGGCCCAGGTTTTTAGCTCAGTCCACGACTTCAGGTAACGCAGCCTGAAGGGCGCACGCATCATCCACCAATGGAAAAACAGCCCCCCGACGATGAAGAATCCGCCGACGACAATCGCGCCGAAGATGGCTTTCCATGGGTAAGCATTCAAAAACGGCAACCCCCAGCCCGCGATAATCTCGTGCAGGTCACGATTGCGATCGAAGACGACCGTGTTGTGGTCCCAGGTCTGGCCCGGCCAGAACCAAATCCAGCCTGGCCCGCGGATGAAGGTGCCGATGAAAATTAGAACGATCCAGGTCAGAAAGCCCACGCCGAACATCCAGATCGCAAACCGCCTCTGTTTAAACGTGTAGTAGCCGTTGCCCAGCGGATTTGAGTCCACGTAAGGAAACACCATCAGGCCGATCATGATCAGCGACGGCATCACCACACCCGCGATCCACGGGTCGAAATAGACGAGCATCTCCTGCAACCCGAGGAAGTACCACGGCGCCTTCGACGGATTCATCGTCAGGTTTGGATTGGCCGGCTCTTCGAGCGGCGCGTTCAGCGTGATCGACCAGACATAGAGAATGACCGTAACAATAACGGCGGCGAGAAACTCGATGCGCACGAGATAAGGCCAGACGTGCAGCTCTTTCGCCCATCCCGGGCGCCACGGTTCGGCTTTGCGATGATGTGTTTTCGCGAGTTTTGGATCCGCTTCGAGCCGGTCAATTAACTGGTCGTTCGCGACGGCCTGTTTGACGCCGAGCCAGGTGAAGAACGGCACCAGAAAGAGCATTGCGACGATGGGCACGTTGTCTGGTGCGGACGTGATCTTCCAAAGCTGGTACCAGTCTTCGACCCACCAGACGTACAAGCCAACCAGCAAAAGAATCACGGCTAGGCCGATGATCTTGTTGCGGCGCGAGTTTGGCTTTGGAGTTTGTTCCATTTCAGCGATTACTGCGGTGCGAACTTGCGAATGTACTCGGCTGCCTTCTTCTCCGCTTTAGCTTTTTCATCCACCGTTAGCTTTTTACCGATGTCCCCGAGAACATCGTCGGCCATTTGCGCGACCGCGTCGGCAAGGTCTGGTTTATCAAAACCCGCACTCGATCGCGACGAATTATGCTTTCCTGCTGTCGCCCAAGCGTACGCCTCAATCAAATCAATCGGCAGGAACTTTGCGTCCAAGTATGCTTCGGCCAGGTGCACTTGCGATTCGGCGAATCCTCTTTCAGCCGCGAACCGCCATCGACGAATGCCTTCTGCATAATCCCGCTGGACACCTGGTCGGCCGTTGTATATCAGAAAGCCAAAGTTGTTGGAGGCCCCTGCGTGTCCCGCGTCACTAGCCTTTCGCCACAAGTTAGCGGCCTTCGCGTAGTCTCTTGGTACGCAAGTGCCGCGGAAAAACTCGACGCCGAGGTTGTACTGGGCCTGCACTTCGCCGAGCGCTGCATCGATCGCAAGTTGCTGCAAATCACATTCGTCCGACTTCGCTTGCCCGAAAACGAAGGCAGCTAACAGCAGCAAGGTCAAAGAACAAGAAGCCACCCGCATTGCTTACTTCTTCTTCACTGTTTTCATTTCCGACTCGAGCATCATCGGCGCGGGGCCGCTGATGCCACCGTCCTTGCGTATGCGCCAGAAATGGACGGCCATGAATATTGACGCAACCAGCGGAATCCCAATGCAGTGCCAAATGTAGGCGCGCAGCAACGCGTTCGAATCGACGATCGATCCGCCCAGCAATCCGAACCGCACGTCGTTGTATGGCGTCAGGCCGAGTTGCGGGCCGAATGGCCCCTCACTTCCCAGCAAAGGTGTCGCGCGCGCCATGTTCGTTCCCACCGTCACCGCCCAGAATCCGAGTTGATCGTCAGGCAGCAAGTAACCGGTAAACGAAAGCAGGAGCGTCAGCACCAGCAGCACGACCCCGACACACCAGTTGAACTCGCGGGGCTTTTTGTACGATCCGGTCAGCACCACGCGGAACATGTGCAGCCAGGTCGTGATGACCATCAAGTGCGCTGCCCAACGATGCATGTTGCGCAAGAGCTTCCCGAAGGGCACATCGTGCTCGAGATACAGAATGTCCTGGAACGCCTGAATCTTTTGCGGGTGGTAATAGAACATCAGCAGCACACCGGTAAACGTCAGCACGATGAACAAGTAGAACGTGATGCCGCCCATCCCCCAGGTGTACCCATAACGCACCGCGTCGCGATTGATCTTGGCCGGATGCAGGTGGAGAAAGACATTCGAAAGAATGGCGAGCGAACGATTGCGCGGATCGGAACGTTCGTGCGAAACACGAAAGATCGATTTCCAAACCTGAGTCTGCTGCGGGTCTTTGTATTCCTTCGCTTCTTCCAGCGCGCGATCCTTCAAAGCGACGGCCGAATCTTTCGCGCGCGTCACCAGGCCGGCGTTGGTCTTCTCGCCGGTTAGCTGCTTCGGTTCTTGTGCGTCTTTCGGCTCGTCCATCATTTTGTGCCCGCCCGCTTGCGCAGGCGGTTCCGACTCTTTAATTACAACGGAATATAAGCGCCTTCGTCGTTAAAATGATTCACGCCGCCCTTCTCCCACAGGTAAAGGCGACTCTTGTTCACCACAATCTGTCCTTCCGCATCCAGTTCTACGTGCGCGCGATCCATTGGCCGCGGCGCGGGACCTTCGAAGTTGATCGCCTCGATATCGTAACCACTACCGTGACAGGGACATTTGAACTTGTTCTCGCTGGCTTTCCAGTCCGGGGTACAACCCAAATGCGTGCAAACCGCATTAATCACAAATAGTCGATCCGATGTCTTTGTCACCCAGATGCGATACTGTTGCTGCCACTTCGTATCGACGCCTAACGCGTAGTCCCCAGGAAAACCAATCTTGAAAGTACTGGCCGGTTCAGTGATTGAGCGCGGCAGGAAAAACCGCACGAACATCAGAAAGCAGGTCGTCAAGAATCCGGCAACGCTGTACCAGACAATTCGGCGACGAGTCTTGTTGACTGGAGGTTCCGAAGTGGATTCGACAGGGACCGCCGGCTTGGGTGCGGCTCTTGCTACAGATGTCGCCGCCCCGCGCGCCGGCGGCGGCGTTGGGGGTCCGGCGGGTTTCTCGGTTGCCGCTAAAGATTCGGTGTTTGGATTAGTATCCACTCCGACGACCTCGCGCAAGAACTGCGGATCCAAAAGGGAAATAGTTACTTACAACTTACCAGTTACACTGCGACTGTTGAGGATCGCGCCAGCTTATACAATCCCCCGCCACACAGGGACTCAGAATCTCTGCGACTCAATTGCCAATTTGTTCACTAGAAGAGCACCGCGCCAAAATAAAAGTATAAACTGGCTGCGACAGCGCAAAGTTATACCTCGACTTTGACGGAATTGGCAAGAGAATATTGAGTACTGGAGCGCGGACGCCTCGTCGGCACCGTCGTCGAGCAAATCAAAATGGCAGAGTCATGAGAACGCAGGCCCGAATCATCCTGTACAGCAAACCCGGCTGTCACCTTTGTGAGGCGATGAAGGAAGAGATGGCGAAAGCTGACTGCGCCGACCTGTACCAACTCGAAGAGATCAATATCGAGAGCGACGCCGAACTGTCTGCACGTTATCGCCATGACATCCCTGTGCTGACGATCGATGGCGTAGAGGCGTTCCGGCATCGGCTGACGGCTGATTCTTTTCGCGCTTACCTAAAGAAGTTCGCCCGATGAGGTCTGGCTTGCGTGTTAATATGGCCGCTCGCAAAACCGGGGGTCAGTACCGGAAGCCCGTTTGACTCAAAAGGTTCGCCCGTATGAACGGCTATTTCGCCTGATGTGCAGACGCGCTTCGCGCTTTCCACCACCCCGTGCGGGATTCCGGCGCGGGGACCCCGGGCCGCTGCGGGTACTAAGATCTATGCCCTGACAATGTTAGAAGCAATCAACCTGACCTGTATCCGTGGCGACCGGCTTCTGTTTCGCGGCGTAAGTTTCAGTCTCGCGTCGGGTGGCCTGTTGGAACTGCGCGGGCCAAACGGTGGCGGTAAGACGAGTTTGCTGCGAATTCTCTGCTGCTTGACGACACCGGCTGACGGCGAAGTCCGGTGGAACGGCACGAACATTCGGAAACTACGCGAGGAATACTTCGGGTCGCTGGCTTATGTTGCACACTTGAACGGCGTCAAGGATGAGCTGACCGCCCTCGAGAATCTGCTCGTGGCGGGACGTGTCGGGGGTCGCGAACTAAGCAAGCATGAAGGCGAAGCTACGTTGGAACGTGTTGGCTTACTCAACCAACGGCATTTGCCGGCGCGCGTTCTGTCAGCGGGACAGCGACGGCGCCTGACGCTGGCCCGGTTGCTGGCGTCGCGGGCGAAGCTTTGGCTGCTCGACGAGATACTGACATCACTCGATGACTCGGGCGTCGGTCTGGTTCGCAAACTGATCACTGAACACATTGACGGCGGCGGTCTGGCGATCGTCGCAACGCACCAGGACCTTAACCTGTCGCCGCCGGGCTTGCAGACAATTAATATTGCCAACCCAAACACTGATGCGGCCAGGATGGCCGCGCTCTCAGCGCTTCAGGGATGATTGCGCCTTCCATCCTTTCAATGTTTCGTTGGGTCGTCTGGCGCGACCTGCTGCTGGCCTGGCGCCGGCGAAGCGATGTTCTGGCAACGTTGTTCTTTTTCATCATCGTGGTGAGCCTTTTTCCGCTCGGCATTGGACCTGAACAGCAGTTGCTGCGCACGATTGCGCCCGGCGTCGTATGGGTCGCCGCCCTGCTCGCCTCGATGCTCGCCCTGGGTCGAACTTTTGGGAACGACTATCAGGACGGAACGCTTGAGCAACTCATGCTGACGCCGCAACCGCTTTACCTGATCGTCCTCGGAAAGGTGCTGGCACAGTGGCTGGTTTCCGAAGTTCCCCTGGTTTTAGTCGCGCCGGTACTTGGACTTCAGTTCGGTCTGTCGCAAAATACGCTCGCGGTCATGACTGTTTCCCTGCTGTTGGGAACGCCGGTGTTGAGTCTCATTGGGTCGATCGGAGCCGCACTGACTTTGGGTCTGCGCTCGGCCAACGTGCTGGTAGCGCTGCTGGTGCTGCCGCTTTATATTCCGGTGCTCATATTCGGCGCAGGCGCGATCGAGGCGACGGTCAG
>DASUTF010000229.1:0-20314 GCA_036374695.1 Pyrinomonadaceae bacterium | reverse complement strand
TGATTGCGAGGAGGGGCTGGACCGGGGCTCCGGCCGGTCGCCCGTCGGACACGTCAGATTCGTTTCGTGCAAATAACCGCAAGCCTGACATCGCGCACTCTCGCCGAGATAACCCGAAGCCTCACGCACGTTGATTAATTTTTCGACAGCATCGGGTGAAAGGTTTCGTGAGCCGCCGAGCACGCGCGAAAGGATCGAAATCTTCGCCGTATGTTCGAGCGTTTCCAGACGGTCCCACGCCTGCCAAAGATCGTTTCCGTACGCGACTGCGCCGTGATTGGCCATCAGAAGCGCGTTGTGATGTTTCACCAGGGGCAGCATCGCATCTGACAGCTCTTCAGTTGAAGGCGTGCCGTACTCCGCCAGCGGCACACAGCCCAGCGTCAGGATCACTTCGGAAAGAATCGGCTGGTCGATCGCCAATCCAGCCACGGCGAAGGCAGTTCCATGCGGCGGATGCGCGTGACAGACCGCTTTCACGTCCGGCCGCTCGCGATAAATCAGCAGGTGCATCGCCAGCTCGCTCGAGGCTTTCTGATTATTAAGCGCGCGTCCCTCGAGATCCGTGACCGCAATCAGATCTTCCGTCATCCGGCCCTTGCACGTCATCGTCGGCGTCGCCAGCACCCGTCCATCATCGAGCTGCACGCTCACGTTGCCGTCAGACGAGACGACGTAGCTGCGCTCGTACATCAGATGACAGACTTTGATGAGATCGCGTCTGGCGGTTTGTTCGTCCATTTAAATTTCGTGGGTCTGCCGCTTGTGAGCGCTGTTGGCATCGTTCGTCCGCGTGCTGTTCGTCACGCGTGCGACGCCAGGTTGCGCGAGAAAATAGGAGAGCGATTCCAGCGACGTGGTCAGATCAACTGTCTTGACCTTTACACCCAGGCGCGACGTCAGGGGTGCAGGAGCAAAATTCAGAATCGCTTTTACGCCGGCAGCCATGATTTGATTCAGCACCTTTTGAGCGGCGCGCGCGGGTACGGCGATCACCGCGACGTCGATACCTTCGTCGCGAACCATTTTGGCGAGTTGCTTTACGTCGTGAACCGGGATGCCATCTGATCCGACGTTCTCGCCAACTTTCTCGGGATCGTCATCGAACAACGCAACCACCGAAAAGTTCGATTTAGAAAGTCCGTTGTAGTTTGCCAGCGCTGTTCCCAGCCGCCCGGCGCCGATGATGGCGACACGATGTGGTTGATCGAGCCCGAGAATCTTCGTCAGATGGCGTCTGAGATCTTCAATGAAGTAGCCCGTGCCGCGCACGCCAAACTCGCCAAAGTACCCAAGATCTTTGCGAATCTGCGCTGAATTCAGGTTGAACTGCTCGGCCAGGTCCTGCGACGAAACCGTTTTGATTCCCGCAGCGGCCAGCTCGTTCAGGCAACGCAGGTAAACGCTCAAGCGGTTCGTGGTGAGCTCTGAAATCTTTTCTTTCTTCATTACGCGCGTGCCGTCAAAGTATAACGCTGCATCGCCCGCGCGCGAAACTTCCATTTGCGAATGATGACGCGCTTCGCGATAATCGCGCGCGTTACATGTCATGATCGCCCATCTTTCAGGAACATTGCTTTCCAAGCAGGCGACATCCGTCATCGTCGATGTCGGCGGGGTCGGCTATGACGTAGCGATTCCGCTTTCCACGTTTTACGACCTGGGCGAAATCGGCGAGCCGGTCCAGCTGCGGGTGTACACGCACGTGCGCGAAGATGCGCTTCAGCTTTATGGCTTCAAGACCGCCCGCGAGCGCGAACTGTTCCTGCAGCTGATTTCCGTGAACGGGGTCGGGCCCGCCCTGGCCATCAAGCTTCTGTCAGGGATGAACGCGGACGAGATGATCGCGTCGATTCGAACCAACAATCTGGTGCGGTTGGTCGCGATTCCCGGTGTCGGTCGAAAGACCGCAGAACGGCTGGTTGTCGATTTGCGCGACAAGATTGCCGCGCTGTCTTCGCCGGCTTTGGAAGAAGAGTTCGCCGCGAAAGCCGTCGTGGAAGGCGCGCCGACCACGACTGAAGCCATGCGAAATGACGCAATGTCGGCGCTGGCGAACCTGGGTTATCAAAGAGCCGCGGTTGAGAAAGCCGTAAAGAACGCCTTTGATGAAGGGGGCGAACTCTCTGTCGAAGTGATTCTGCGGCGTAGCTTGAGATCGCTGGCGAAGGTGTAAGTGGCACAGACTTCAGTCTGTGATTTCGCGAGTGGAAACCACAGACTAAAGTCTGTGCCACACAGGAGTTGACCGTTACACTTCTCGGATTCACAATTCAGATCGCCCATGCCGAAAGCAACCAGAGCCGAGGAAGCGCTGAGCGCAACTCCGACCGAAGAGGATCGCCAGTATGATCTGTCTCTGCGTCCGTCGAAGCTCGCCGAGTACATCGGGCAAACCAAGGCCAAGGAGAATCTGCGCGTCTATATTGCCGCCGCGCGTAAGCGTCGGGAGGCGCTCGACCACGTCTTGCTCACTGGCCCGCCGGGACTGGGAAAGACCACGCTGGCGCATATCATCGCGAACGAAATGGGCGCGCAGCTTCGCTCTTCATCAGGTCCCGCGATGGAGAAGGCGGGAGACGTCGCGGCCTTGCTGACCACGCTTCAGGAAGGCGACGTGCTTTTTATCGACGAGATTCATCGGCTGATGCCGGTGATCGAGGAAAAACTCTACCCGGCGATGGAAGATTATCAGTTTGATTTCATCATCGGTCAGGGCGTTGGCGCGCGCTCGATCAAGCTCGATATACCAAAGTTCACTCTCGTCGGCGCGACCACGCGCGCCGGGCTAATCAGTGCGCCAATGCGCGCCCGGTTCGGCATCAATTTCCATCTCGACTTTTATTCGCACGAAAATCTCGAAACGATCTGCAAGCGTTCGGCGAGCATCCTGAACGTCGAAATTGACGAGAGCGGCGCCCAGGAGATAGCCAAGCGCGCGCGCGGGACGCCACGCATCGTCAATCGTTTGTTGCGCCGCGTGCGCGACTACGCCGAGGTGGATTATGACGGACGGATCACACACGAAGTCGCAAACGACGCCCTCAATCGCATGGAAGTCGATACATACGGTCTCGACGAGATGGACCGCAAACTGTTGTCTACGATTATCGAGAAGTTCGAAGGCGGCCCGGTCGGCGTCGGCACTTTATCGGCCGCGATTCATGAAGAGAAAGATACGATTGAAGAAATTATCGAACCATACTTGATTCAAATTGGCTTCCTGAATCGCACGCCGCGCGGCCGGATGGCGACACAGCTCGCCTATCAGCATTTTGGCGCCCGGGCGGCCGGACCGCAGCGCCCCACGTTGTTCGATTCTCCCTGATCCTCCGTTCGTTTAGAGGTGGGCTTCGGCCCGCCATACTTTTGCGGCGGGCGGTAGCCCGCCTCTAAACCAGATGGCCGTCTCGACCTCAACATCAGATCGTTTGAAGAGAATCTCGCGTCAATCGTTCGGCGTGCGAAATCGCTCCCCGTGGCGTCGCATGCTTTCGCACGCCGTTCATCAATTTCATGAAAATGATTTGTTCACTTCGGCCGCCGCGATGAGCTACTTCGGTTTGATGACGCTGTTCCCGGCGCTCCTTTTGTTGCTGGCACTCAGCAACCGCGTGGCCGCCGGAACCCAAATGATTTCGCGGGTCGTCCAGGTTTATCCCGGCTCGAGCAAGTTCTTGCAAGAGACGATCACGTCCCTTTCCGGCATCAGCACGGGCGCCGTCATCACCTGTGCAGTCGTCGTGCTCTGGGCCGGATCGTGGGTGTTTGCAGTGGTCGAGCGCGCGCTGAATCGTGTCTGGGGCACGACACATCGCACGTTTCTTCACGGCCGGGCGCTGACGCTGGCGATGATAGGAAGTGTCGGTTTGCTGTTGTCGCTGTCGGTGCTCACGACTTCGGTGCTCGTCTATTTGCGGGAAGTGGCGGACCGCGTTTCCCCCCGGCAACTCGAAAACTACCCGGTGCTTTCGACGGCGGGCAGTGTGTTTTGGCAGATAGTGTTCGCGGTGGTCAGTTTGCTGGTCACTTTTTCGCTGTTCGTGCTCGTGTACAAGTTCATGCCGAACGCGTACGTCAGCGTGCGCGACACGATTCCCGGCGCAGTCATTGGCGCGCTGTTGTGGGAAGCTTCGAAATATGGCTTTGCGTGGAGCCTTAATTACTTTCACTATGATCAGATTTACGGCTCGGTGGGCGCGGTCGTTGCCGTGCTCACATGGAGTTATGTTTCCAGCTTAGTCTTGCTGTTCGGGGCCCAGCTCACCGGTGTGTTCCATCGCGAGCACATCGACCATTCGATCGTGCCGAACGCGCCCGTGCCCTCGGCCTCGTATCCCTGAGTTCACTGCCGGTCCTGTGCAGATATCCGACTTCGATTACGAATTACCGGAAGAGTTAATTGCCCAGCATCCTCTGCCTGAGCGCGACGCCTCGCGCATGCTCGTGGTGGATCGTGAGCAGCGCACGCTGAAAGATGAGCAGTTCGTTTCCCTGCCGAGGTATCTGCGTGCCCGCGACTGTCTGGTCCTGAACAACACAAAGGTTTTTCCGGCGCGGCTGATAGGCGAGCGGGTTCCGAGCGGCGGCACGACCGAAGTACTCCTGCTCCGTGAAATTGAACCAAACCTTTGGCAGGTTCTGGCCCGGCCGGCGCGCCGGCTGCGCCTCGGAGCGCAAATCAGTTTTGGTGACGGAAAGCTGCAAGCAACTGTCACCGCCGCAAACGAAGACGGCACACGCCTCATTAAATTTGAGCCGCGCGATAACTTCCCGGGCTTGATCGCAGAAGTCGGTCAGCCGCCATTGCCGCCGTACATCAAACGCGAAGGTGCACTTGACGCGGAGGATCGCGAACGGTATCAGACGGTCTATGCTCGCGAAACAGGCGCGATTGCGGCGCCAACGGCCGGTCTGCACTTTACACCGAAGGTCCTTGATGAAATAAAGAATGCCGGCGTTTCGATTGCTGAAATCACACTGCACGTGGGCTACGGCACTTTCGAGCCGGTCCGCGCCGAAGACGTCTCGCAGCACCGCGTGCTTCCCGAAACGTTTTCGATCCCGGCTGAGGCCGCCGAAATCATCAACCGGGCACGTGCACACGGGGGACGCATCATCGCGGTGGGAACAACCACCACGCGCGCACTTGAGTCGGCGGCTTCCGCTGGTGGAGGAATCAGGCCGAACACCGGCACGGCGGACCTGACGATTACCCCCGGCTACAAATTCAGAATCGTTGACGCCCTCGTTACGAACTTTCATTTGCCGCGGTCATCGTTACTTCTGCTCGTCAGCGCTTTCGCCGGGCGTGAGCTGACGCTTGAGGCATATGGTCACGCGGTCAGCCAACGCTATCGTTTTTACAGCTATGGCGACTGTATGCTGATTCTCTGAGGGGACATGCGGGTACGCACGCCGCTGGCGTGCTGTTCATGTTCGCCAAAGAGCACGCCGGGAGGCCGTGTGTACCGAACTTCGCGTCTTTGCGTGAAATGCCTTTTGCGAAAGCAGTTGGTTCACGCAAAGGCGCCAAGCCGCAGAGAAGCGCAAAGTAAGGCACTCGTCCCGCTGGCTTTCGCGTGACGGAACTGACGCGGGCAGGTTATAATCCCCGCCACCGATTCAGCACCCAGCTGAGCATTCGGGTTTATGGCTGTCTTAAAAAAATTCAGACCCAGATGGTGGTCGAGCAATCGAGAGCGAACGGCCGTTACCGTGCCGACGCTCGCGCTCGTACCGCCCACGAACGCCCATTACGATTTGCGTCCGCTGACGATGGGCCAAATCGACGAATGCTGGCACCTGGATCAGCGCTGTTTTCTTGATGGCGAAGCCTACAGCCGCGATACTTTCGAATACCTGCTCGGCTCACCCGAATCCGTTTCTTATCGCGTCGTAACGCAAAACAGTTCCATGGCGGGTTTCGTCATCGGCCTGCTTGAACCTGACCACACCGGTCATATCACGACGATCGGAATCGCACCCGAACATCGCCGGCGGCGGTTGGCAAGCTGCTTAATGGATCGGGTCGAAGATGGATTTCGGCGCCGTAATGCGAGAATCGCGCGCCTGGAAGTCAGGGCGACAAACGCGCCCGCACAGAAGCTTTATCTCAGCCTCGGTTACAGCGTTACGCAGCGCCTGCCGAAATACTATTCAAATGGCGGGGATGGCTTGTTGATGGTGAAGCCGCTCGGTTGAACCTAACTCTTCCGCAATTCCGTTAGAACCTGTTTCGCTACACCCTTCAGAGTATCGAATACACCGACGCCAGTTGAAGCGACTGCTTCGACAACCGGCTCGCCCTTCTTTTGCAGTTCCGCCGTGAGATCTTCCACGGGAATTATGTGCGGCAGGTCGCGTTTGTTCAGCTGCAGCACGTACGGAACTTTCATCAGGTCGAAACCGTGCACTCTGAGATTCTCTTCGAGGTTGTAGAGCGATTCTATGTTCGCGTCCATCCGCTCTTCCTGCGAATCAGCGACAAACACCACGCCATCGACCCCTTTCAGAATCAGTTTGCGAGAAGCTTCGTAGAAAACCTGGCCGGGGACTGTGTAGAGGTGAAAACGCGTCTTGAATCCGCGCACGGTGCCGAGCTCGAGCGGCATAAAGTCAAAGAACAGCGTGCGGTCAGTCTCCGTTGCCAGGCTGATTAGCTTGCCTCGCGCCTGCGGCGCAGTCGCGTCGTAAATGTGCTGAAGATTTGTAGTCTTGCCGCACAAGCCGGGGCCGTAGTAAACGATTTTGCAGTTTATCTCGCGCGATGCGTAATTAATGAAAGTCATAGCTGGATGGATCTAGTTTTGAACGAAGAGGCTGTCGATCTCTTCGTCGGTGATTTCACTGAAGGGCAAGCCGGATGTAGCTCCGGGGGCTTGCGACTCGCGTTCAATTTCCGCGAAAGCAGTCGCCAGTTCCTGCGAGACTTGCTTGGAACGAAGCTTTACCAGGCCGAGGCTGGAGCGCTGGTCGAACACGACCACCAGAAGCACCCGACCGATGACGCTGATATGAATGCTCTCTTTGTCGCCTTCATGCGAGAGCGTCGGAAATTCCTTTTCGCCGATCAATTTCGCCATGCCTCCGGTCGCCGCCACATTGCCGGCAACCAGCGACGCGAGACTGGTGGTATCAAGGTGTCCGACTTCGCCGTGGGCGGCAATCTGTTGACCGTCCTTCTCGACGAGCACAACCACCCTGGCCGCCGCGTCCAAACGCAGTCTGGCTAACAGCGCTTTGATGTGGTGGTACCGCTGCTCTCGGATAAGAATAGGCATACAGTCAGGTGACTTCGAGCGAAGCTCAGTCGAGTGGTCAACAATGTTGCAACGGAGTGAGGGGCAGGTTCTGGCTAAATTCCGCCTTGATTTCTGGTCTCCGAGCGGGTCAAATCCGGACACCGGGCACCACGACTCACCTTAACACGGCGAAGATTGCAGTATCAACTGTTTTTCGGCGGCAGCCTAGCGGCCATCATTGTTCAACGCGGCAGCCCAATTCTGCCCACAAACCCTATTCTTTCATTGAATTAGGGCCAGACCTGTGTTAAGCTCCGCCTCTTATCAGGCGGCGTTTCGGTACCTTTTGGGGGTTCAGCACAGGTCAGAATGAGTAGCCCGGAAAAAAGACTCTCATCACGTTCAACAGCTCGCTCGGCGGCCAAAGGCGCGAGTGGGCGGAAGCGTGTCGCCAAATCAACGCGGTTGAAGCCGGCTACCAAACGTTCGCCTGCAGGCAAAGCTCGAGCGAACAAAGCAACAAACGTTACATCGAGCAAGAAGGCGACGACAAAGCGTGCTTCAGCGAAGCCCGCTGCCAAGCCTCGAGCAAAGGCTGCGCCCAAGCGGCCAGCCAAAGTCACGAAAGCACCGATTCGCCGCGTAACCGCGAAACCGATTCTGCCGCCGGTTAGAAAGCAACCGTTGCCGCCACCGCCCCAGCCAACGTTTGAAGAGGCTGCAGCGCTTACTGCTTTTGAATCGGCGCACAAGGAATTCACCCGCGGCCGTTTCGCGGAAGCCCGGAGTCAGTTTCGCAGCTTGATCGAAAAATACCCCTCGGTATCCGAAGTCGCTGCCCGCGCCAGAACTTATCTCGCGGTCTCCGAAGCTCGGTTGCGCACGGATCTCACGCCGCCGCGCGATGCTGACTCGCTTTACGATCGTGGTGTGATTGAATTGAACCGCGGTGATTATGTGGCGGCGCAGGAACTATTCGAGCGCGCCTTGAAACGCGAGCCTGAGGCGGCACATATTCATTACGGGCTGGCCGCCACCCGCGCGCGACTTGGCGCCATCGATGCTGCGTTGAGATCACTGCGCAGCGCGTTGGATCTGCAACCCAAACTGCGAATTCGCGCCCAGCGCGATTTGGATTTGAATTCCCTTCGTACTGATCCTGAGTTCGATCAAATTGTTTTCCCTCCAGCTGAGTGAGATCCTACCTTTCGCGGTTCCATCCAGTTCTACCCGTCTCGTTTGCTTTCAGGTATATTTTGCCTTTAGGAGTGTTAAGCTCACGCAAGAATGAACGAGAGAATCTCAAATCGGGGTCTTAGGCTCGTGGCGATCGGCGGAGGAACCGGGCTCTCGACCCTTCTGTCCGGATTGAAGAAGTTTGTCGGCCGGCAGAAAGAGGGTCTCTGGCTCGAGTCCCTTTCGGCTATTGTCACCGTTTCCGACGACGGGGGGAGTTCGGGCCGCCTGCGGGACGAGCTTCAGATGCTTCCGCCGGGCGACATACGCAACTGCATGATTGCGTTGTCAGAGGACTCGAACCTTCTCTCGCGCCTTTTTCGCCATCGTTTCGGTGGTTCCGGCGATTTGGCCGGGCACAGCTTCGGGAATCTCTTCCTCGCCGCTCTGGCGGACGTGACCGGCGACTTTGTTGAAGCCGTACGTCTCTCATCAGAGGTCCTGGCGAGCAAGGGCCACATTTTTCCGGCGACGACCACGGATGTGCGGCTCGTGGCGGAACTGGAAGACGGGCGAACGGTCCACGGCGAAACGCAAATCACTGCTGCGAAATCCGAAATTCGGAGCCTGCGGCTCGAGCCGGATCACTGCGAACCCCTGCCGGGTGCACTCGCCGCGATTCGCGCTGCCGATGTGATCACCCTCGGCCCGGGATCGCTCTACACGAGTCTCTTGCCAAACCTGCTGGTTTCGGAAGTTCCGGACGCAATTGCCGAATCACGGGGAACCAAGATTTTTGTTACTAACCTGATGACGCAACCTGGAGAGACTGACGGCTTTGACGCGCAGAAACACCTTGCGACCGTTAAAAAGTACGCTCCGCAGATTCACTTTGATTACGTGCTGTTGAATGACCGTACTATCACCGAGCACCAGGCCTCCCTGTACGCGGCCGACGGCGCGTACCAGGTAACCTGGGCTGAGTCGAGGCCCAGCGCCAACGGAACGGGCTACGGTGAAATCGTTCGCACGGACTTGCTTGAGGAGGGCGAAATGGTGCGTCACGATCCTGATCAACTGGCGCGCGTTGTGTTGGCCTGCGGCGTACAATCGCCTGTACCTCTCCCTTTGACAGTCTAACCACCCAAATAAAAACCTTGCAGAATTCTTCAAATCCGAATCCGAGCGATGGACAAAGTGTTGACGTTCTGATCATGGCTGCCGGCTTGGGCACGCGTATGAAATCGAATGTCGCGAAAGTGCTGCACAAGCTGGATGGCCGTCCGTTAATCTCACACGTTTGCCGAAGCGCGTTAGCGCTCAATCCGGGTAAGGTCGTCGTAATTGTCGGTCACCAGGCAGAAGAAGTCCGCGCGATCGTCGAAGAGGAGTTTGCCTCAGACCGCGAAAGGATCGCGTTTGTTCACCAACTGAAACAGCGCGGCACTGGCGACGCGGTGATGGCTGCTGAAACCGAGCTGCGCGGTGATAATCGGACCGTGCTCGTGTTGTCAGGCGATGTGCCGCTTATTCGACCGGGCACGCTGACTAAATTGATCGAGGCTCACCACGCAGCAAAGGCCGCTTGCGTGCTTCTCAGCGTGAGACTTGAAAACCCGGCCGGTTACGGTCGCGTCATGCGGGACAACGCGGGCGACTTCGTGAAAATCGTCGAACAAAAAGACGCGACGGATGAAGAGCGACAGATTCGCGAAATTAACGCCGGCATCTATTGCTTTGCAAGTGCTAAGCTGGTCGAGGGGCTCAGTCGCATCAAACCCAACAATGCACAGGGCGAGTTCTATCTAACGGATGTGCCGGCGATACTTAAATCGGACGGTGATCGCGTCGCTATTTACCTGCACGGCGATGCGCGCGAAGTTTCAGGCATCAACACCCGGGCTGAGCTGGCCGAATTCGAAAACCTGCTGCGCCGCAACACGATTCGGCGAATGATGATCGAAGACGGCGTGACCTTCGTCGATCCGTCGCATTCTTACGTCAGCAGCGACGCAAAGATTGGTCGCGACTCTGTGATTCATCCGAACGTGCATATTAAGGGCAGGTCAGTGATTGGTGAAGCTTGCGAAATCCAACAGGGATCGCGCATTGTGAATTCGCAGATTGGCAATCGCGTCACCATTAAAGACCATTGCCTCATCATGGATTCGCAGATCGCCGATAACTGCGCCGTCGGACCGTTTGCTCACTTGCGCATGAACGCTCAGATGGAGGAACGTTCGGTCGTCGGTAACTTTGTCGAAGTTAAGAAATCGCGCATTGGTCGCGGGACGAAAAGCATGCATCTGACTTATCTTGGCGATGCGACGATTGGCGAGGAAACTAACATCGGCGCCGGCACTATCACGTGTAATTACGACGGGAAAAACAAACACCAGACGATAATTGAAGACCACGTACACATCGGCTCAGATACAATGCTGATCGCGCCGGTGCGCGTCGGCAGCGGCGCCTCAACCGGTGCAGGTTCGGTCGTGACGAAGGATGTGCCGCCGAATACGCTTGTCGCCGGTGTGCCGGCAAAAGTGAGACGAAAACTCGACAAGGAAACAGGATCTTGAAAAGCCACTGCGTTTCGCCGTTCTTACTGCTCGCTGCTCACTGCTTTACCCCGTGAGATACGACGGGGAGCTTTGGCTTATTTATCGAAACGGTATCTCACGGGGTGAACTGTCTACTAGCTTATGTGTGGAATAGTCGGATACGTTGGAAACAAACCGGTGGTCCCGTTGATCATCGATGGCCTGCGGAAGCTCGAATACCGTGGCTACGACTCGGCCGGCATCGCCGTCGTTAATGGCAATAACGAGTTGCAAATTCGCCGCGCCGAAGGAAAGCTCCGCAATCTTGAGGCGGCTTTGCAACAGAATCCGCTTAACGGAACGTATGGAGTTGGCCACACGCGCTGGGCAACGCACGGCCGCCCGACCGAAGAGAACGCTCATCCACATCGCGACTGCACTGGCCGCGTGATCGTCGTTCACAACGGCATCATCGAGAATTACCTAAAACTGAAGGAAGAACTCCGGCAGAAGGATCACGAGTTCGTTACCGAGACTGATACCGAGATCGTCGCGCACCTGATCGAAGAGTATTTAAAGCAGGGCGCTGACTTCGAAAAGGCAGTGCGCGAGACCGTTTTGCGACTCACAGGCATCTTTGCCCTCTCGATCATCTCAGCCGATTACCCGAACACGATTATTTCCGCGCGTCAGGGTCCCCCCGTGGTCATGGGTCTTGGCGATGGTGAATTCTTCGTCGCGTCCGACGTTCCGGCGATTCTCGAGCACACGCGCGACGTTTTCTTCCTGGCCGACGGCGAGATCGCCGTCATGACAAAGGACGGCATTCGCGTCAGCGACTTCAGCGGCAAGGAAGTTCAGCCCGAACAGCAGCGGATCACCTGGGATCCGATTCAGGTCGAAAAGGGCGGCTTCAAGCATTTCATGCTCAAGGAGATTTACGAGCAGCCGCGCGCGGTGCGCGAAACTGTCGAGGGACGAATCTCACACGCAACCGGACGTGTCTTCCTCGACGAAATGCGAAATATCAGTGAGGACGAGTTCAAGAATTTCAGTTCAATCAAGATTGCGGCGTGTGGAACTTCCCTGCACGCAGGCCTCGCCGGCAAGTACATGATCGAGCAGCTTGCGCGCGTGAACGTTGACGTCGACTACGCGTCGGAGTTCCGTTACCGGGATCCGGTGCTCGACGAAAACACCTTGCTGCTGGTGATTACGCAGTCCGGTGAAACCGCAGACACGATCGCCGCCCTGCGCGAAGTGAAAGAACGCGGCGTCAAGGTTCTCTCAATCTGCAACGTGCAAGGCTCGATGATCACGCGCGAAGCCGACGGGACAATCCTTACGCACGCCGGCCCGGAGATCGGCGTCGCTTCGACGAAGGCTTTTACGTCACAAATGATCGCGCTCTACCTGTTTGCGCTCTACCTCGGCCAGCTACGCGGAACACTGAGCGATGACCAAAGTCTCGAGCATGTGCGTCAGCTTGCTGAGCTGCCCGTGAAGATGGAGCACCTGCTGAACCAGTCGGACGCGATTGATGAGCTGTCACGAGAGTTTTTCCGAGTCACGGATTTTCTTTACCTGGGCCGCGGCATCAATTTTCCGATCGCCCTCGAAGGCGCGCTGAAGCTGAAAGAGATTTCCTACATTCACGCGGAAGGCTATCCGGCCGGCGAGATGAAGCACGGGCCGAACGCTCTGATTGACGAGCGCCTGCCCGTTATGTTCATCAACACGCGGGAAACGGGCAATCGTTCCTCGGAGCTGCGCTACGAGAAAACGCATTCGAACATCGTGGAGGTAAAAGCGCGCGAAGGCATAGTGCTTTCTGTCCTGACTGAAGGCGACACGATGTCTTCGGTCGTTTCCGATCACGTGATTTCAGTCCCGGAATCGAGCGACTTGCTCTCGCCCTTGCTTTCCATCATTCCGCTGCAACTACTGGCTTATCACATCGCCGTGCGACGCGGATGTGACGTCGATCAGCCCAGAAATCTGGCAAAATCGGTTACCGTCGAATAATCAGAAGCCCCGTAAAGGCATTTCAGGCGACCGCTGCAACCAGTTGTCAGTCGGATAATTCGATGCGACGTCGATGACGTGGAGTGTGTAGGCGTGTCGCGATGTCGGCGAGCGATTCTCCCGGCTGAGGTGGGGCAGTAAAGGATGCAGAACGATCAGAGTTCCCTTCTCGACCTCGAGCGGGTAAAGATTCTCTTCCGGCCAAGGTGAATCGTCGAAAACCTCGAATCGGGTTCGCTGGCCCAGCGGGGCAGTAGCCCGACCGACAGGGAGGGCGTCTCGATCAATACGCACGAAGCGTGACTTCAAACCAACCTCATGTCCGCCGGGAATCGCCCACAGACAGCCGTTTTCAATCGTGGCATCTTCCAGCGCAAACCAAAGTCCGGCCATCCGCAGCGGCTCAGTGTAGATAAACGTCGCATCCTGATGGCAGGTGACTTCGCCGCCGATGTTCGGCTGCTTGAAGATGTACATCGATTGCAGCAGCAGGGGCCGGTCAATTCCCAAGTCCGAGACGAGTTGTTTGATTTCATCGCGCCGGGAGAACTCAGCAAACACCGGATCGAGATCATGCAGCGCGTGACCAATCTTATTGATCGATTTTTCCTTCTTCTGCCGCAAACTGCCGTCCGCGTTGAACGCGTTCTCTTCAAAGAAGAAACGAATCTTGTCCCCGGACTCAAGGAAATAATCGTCACTCGTGCGCGCCTGTTCGTTGGTAGAGAAGATTGAAATGATGCCCCGTGGATCAAATTCGCGAACTAATTCCTCGGCACGCGCACGCAAACGGTCGCACGCTGCCGCGTCGACGAAGTTTTCTAGAACCAGAAACCCCTGGCTCTCATAACGATTCAGTTGTTCGCTGTTCATTGATTACCGGAGTCCAAACTCAGTCGGCTCTAGGCCTTGATCCTTATGACTGCGGTGTTGGTGGTTTGACCGCGTGCCTTGACGGTCACCCGCCACGTGCCGATGGCTAGGCCGTCTGGCAATCTGAAAGCAATCTGTGTGAAGCTGGAATTCGGGACACCCCGAACATCTTCGGCAACCAAGTCGTAGGTTTGACTATTGCCATCAAACAATGTGATCCCAAGTGATGATGCTGGTTCACCGGGCAGCCATAGCAGATTGGTCACGAACACCACGACTCGCGTGTTGCGATCGTTCCCGGGGTTTAGCACGTTATTGTTTACGACGGTGAATGGATCTCTGATCTGCAACAGTGAATCCAGGGCCACGGCTTGAGCGGACGCTTCCGATTGCTCTAACAGCAATTGAATGGAAGCTGGTACTGAGGGCCCGGACGAAATTGGTTGCCAGCGTGCAAGCAACTTGGAGAAATTGTCATTGGTCAGTCGAGTCTGGCCGCTGCCGTCGCTGTTCATCACATACAAGTTCGAGACGTTGCTTACCTGTTTCATGAAAGCGATTCGGGCGCCGTCGGGAGACCAGTCGGGAGAGAACCCAACGGTGAGAGCCAGGAGACCCGAACCGTCGGCGTTCATCACAACGATCTGCGACCCCTGCACAAAGACGATCCTGCTTCCGTCCCGAGACCATCGTGGATCGAAGTTATACCCCTGGTTGTTCGTCAGATTTTTCTCGTTTGTGCCGTCACTATTAATGACAAAGATGTTCGTCGTGCCGATGCCAGATCCTCGACGAAATAACAGTCTCCCGCCGGCCGGCGACCACTGCGGCATGATTCCGGCGGTTAGATTTACTTGATTTGTGCCGTCAGCCGACATCATGAAAATTCGCGCCAGGCCGTTGATGCCCCTCACAAAAGCGATCTGCGTGCCGTCGGGTGACCAGGAAGGTTCGAGGTCCGACGGATCGGACGTGATCTGCTTAAGCGATGTCCCGTTCACATTGACGAGGTATAATCCCTCATCGGACGAGAAAACTACTTTCGAAGAGTCAGGTGACCAAGCCGGTCCCGCGGCATTCGGCACCGTCCCCGAAATAGTTGTATCGCCGGTTCCATCGGCGTTGACGACGTTGATTCGGTCAATCGATGCGAATTGATCTTCGAAGGCGATCTTCGTCCCGTCGGGCGACCAAGCAAAATAAGCTGTGCGCTGGTGATCACCATTGGTTGTAAGTTTTTTCTCCTGGCTGCCGTTTGCGTTGATCCCCCACACGGCCCAATTAAAGCCCCCGATTGCTTGCGAACTGAGAAATCCGATTCGCCCACCTCCGGACGGCGTGGGCGAGGGCGTCGGCGTCGGCGTTTGAATTGAATATCTTCCACCCGAGTCTAAACGAGTGAAGCTCAGGCCGTCCCCGCCCCAGACAATCAGTTGAGCGCCCGTCCAAACGCCAGTGAAGTACGACCGGCCCACGGGCGCGTTAACGTCACAGGTAGAAATCCATGTGTTTGTCGATGGTTTGTAGCGCCCACCGATAGTGAGAGCGCGCGGCTCTCCACCCCACACGATCATCTCACTGCCAGTCCAAACCGCGGTGTGCAGTGCTCGTGCGGCTGGCGCATTGGTGTTGCCGGTGTGTGTCCAGGTATCCGTGGCGGGGTTATATCGACCACCACTATTCAGTAGGTTAGCTCCGGCTCCGCCGCCCCAGACGATCATTTCGCTACCAGTCCAGACGGCGGTCTGATCCGCTCTGGCGACAGGCGCATTCGTCTGACTTACAGGCGTCCAGGCATTCGAAGTTGGGTTGTACCTGCCGCCGTCTGCGAAGAACCCGGAGCTACTGTTGTAGCCACCCCAAACGATCATCTCGCTGCCCGTCCAGACCGCCGTGTGCCAGTTTCGGGCGGTCGGAGCATTCGTCGTGCTGGTCGCTGTCCAGGTGTCAGTGCTCGGGTTGTAACTTCCACCGGTGTTGAGATAGCCGTTGAACTCGCCCCCCCAGACAATCATCTGGGTACCTGTCCAAACTGCCCTGTGATGAAGGCGTCGTTCGGGAGCGTTCACCGTGCTCATAGGCGTCCAAGTGTCTGTGGCGGGATTGTATCTGGCGCCCGAATTCAACGAATTAAGACCGTCGTAACCACCCCAGATGATCATCTCTGTCCCGGTCCAGACGGCTGAGTGATAGAACCTGGCCGCAGGAGCATTCGAAGTGCTCATCCCGGCCCAGGTGTTAGTGACGGGATTGTACCTGGCGCCAACGTTGAGAGCCTCAGTGTTCGCGGCCTGGCCTCCCCACACAATCATTTGGCTGCCGGTCCATACCGCGGTATGTAACCGTCGGGGAAGCGCACTGGTATTGGTCGGCGTCCACTGACTGTCTGTGCAGTCAGGCAGGGGCGTAGGCGCAGGTGTCGGTGTGGGCGTGGGTGTCGGAGTTGGCGTGGGGGTAGGCGTGGGTGTCGGCGTAGGCACGGTACCCGTCGCCGTCCAATTCAGAGTTATGTTTCCGTACTCGCTGTTCCAACCATCAATAGCAATTCGATAAGTCGTGCCGGCTGTGACATTAAATTGAACACGGCTCACCCTGTTCGTGCCCGACACAATGTCATCATTGCTGGCAACAAGGCCGAGCAGCGACAGATTAGATCCGACGTAAACTCCCAGCGTCGTGTCAAAGTTGCTGCCGATGGTGTCAATCGTCATCTGCCCGTTCAAGGGCGACAGGAATGAATACCAAACGGACTTGTCACCGAAAAAGGTAGCGTGACTCGGCTCGCCTGCTTCGCGGGTCGCGCTGACGTTCGTGCCGTTCAAGGTTCCGGAATTCGTCTGCAGCGCAATCGCGTCACTGAAGTTATTGTTTGGCGGACGCACCGGCGCGGGGCCGCCGATCGAATAACCGAACAGGTCGATGGCCAAGAGGTCGTTCTCGCTAATCGTCCGTCTTAAACCGTCGTCGATGGTTGGATCCATCACTCCTATGTACGGACGCGAAAACGAAAGCGCATCGTCTTTCCAATGACTCGATTGATTTCCATCTCCGTCACCGGGGCCCGGGTCGGAACCGCCCGTGGACAGCGAGAGGAAATTAGTCGCATAAGTGGTTGTCTGATTTCCGAAGAAACGTTGGTCACCGCCGATCGACATCACTCTCCGGGCCGTGCCAAACGTCGCGAGGGTGGGCGGGGCCGGACCGAAACGAAACAGATCCCACACTGCGACCGGAGATGCCGCCGCGCCCGCGTTCGATACAAACCCGAGCGCATGCCCAATTTCGTGCGAAGCTACTGAATCAAAATCCGTCTGATCGGGGGAAATGCCGTCATCCGGGTTGAAGTCGAACTGAAACGCCGAGTTGAAACCGATGCCCGCATCGCCCTGGCCGAGCGGCACTGAATTTGGATCTGATATGTCGGGAATGGCGCCCAGCGCGCGGGCGTTAGGATCCGTCATTTCCACAACCGTCACGTCGCTGTCGACGCCGTTGAACGAAACCGGGACTGCTGAGACAGGCAGCGCGTTGTAGAGATCCTGTTCGATCTCATTCGACGCGGTGTTGATAAATCGCTGACGCAGATCGACATATTGAGTGCTCGTGCTGGATACACCAGTCCCCCCGATAATGCCCGCAGGATAAGGTTGGCCGAAAAAGGTGGATCCAAAATCAACGTCAATTACGATCGTGATGGGATTCGAAATGACCGCCTCCCAACGATTCGCCGCTGCGATAAAAGCATTCCTGGCTGTCTGGTTCTGCTCCAGTTGCGACGTTCCATGCAGGACGATTCTCAGGCCCGCGGACGCCTGAAGCGCAAGGCCCGGCGTTTCATCGGAGGTCCACACCCGGACACCGGATGGCAGATCTTTCCGGCGCGGAGCTCCTGAATAGATCACGCGCATGGAGCCTCCACGGCGGCGATCCACAAGGCTGCTTCGTTCTTCTGAGTGCGCGTCCCGACAAGCAGTCTTGCCGCGCTCGTCTTTCACCACTACGAAAATCCGATTGTTATTTTGCGTAGAGGTCGAAACCCTTAGCGAGTGGGCGGGTGTGGGCCGGGCCGCAGCGAGCAACAGCAAACACAGAAATACAAATTGAATCGAGACGCGAACGAGCGGGGGTGAGATTCGAAACATTGCCGTCGTGGCTCTGGCAATTAAGCGCGCGCGCCCGCAATCGTTAGATTGTCAGCTTGGGGCACGTGTCTGGGATCAGCATTGAGCAATTTTCACTGAATCGCGGGAAGACTTCCCAATCTGTTCCGAGCGTATGATTGCGAACTATGCCAAGTCCGTTGGGCTATCGGTGGATTCCCAAACTCCGGAAGGATTGGTAGATTAAGATTTACATGGAGCCGGCTACCGGAGTCGAACCGGTGACCTTGCGATTACGAATCGCACGCTCTACCAACTGAGCTAAGCCGGCCCTTCGAAGTTTCGACTATACGAATCGGCGAAATTCAGGTCAAGCGGGAAACTATCCACAGATTACACAGATTACACAGATTTAATGAATTCAAAACCGGCAAAGAAACGCCCGGACTTCCACAGTTTGCTGTCTATCTTACCTGTCTTATCTGTGTAATCTGTGTAATCTGTGGATAGATCTTATGAACGAAATCAACGTCATTGGCGGAGGATTAGCGGGCGTCGAGGCCGCCTGGCAAGCCGCAGAAGCGGGGACGCGCGTCCGGCTGTACGAGATGCGGCCGGTGCGCCAGACACCCGCCCATCGCACCGACAAGCTGGCCGAGATTGTCTGTTCGAATTCGCTGAAGTCTGACGAGCCAGGCACCGCTTCGTACCTTCTGAAAGAAGAGTTACGCCGCGGCGAGTCTCTCGTAATGCGCGCGGCGCAACACGCGCGCGTACCGGCCGGAGCGGCCCTCGCCGTCGATCGCGAACGATTTGCTCACTACATCACGGCGGAAATCGAGTCACATCCGAATATCGAACTTGTCCGTGACGAAGTTGCTTCGATAGCGCCACACGATTTTTCCATCATCGCGACCGGCCCGCTGACGTCCGACGCGTTGACGTTGGAAATCATGAAGCTGACCGGCGACGATCAAATGTACTTCTACGACGCGATCGCGCCGATTATTGCCGCCGATTCAATCGATGATTCGATTGCCTTCAAAGCTGCACGTTACGGCAAAGGCGGCGATGACTATCTGAATTGCCCGTTTAATGAAGACGAGTACGCCCGGTTCTATCGCGAACTCATCGATGCAAAGAGCGTCCCTTTACAGCGTTTTGAAGAGACCCGCTGGTTTGAAGCATGCCTGCCGATTGAAGAACTCGCGCGACGCGGCGTTGATACTTTGCGATTTGGCCCGATGAAACCGGTGGGCTTGCGCGATCCACGCACCGGTCGTGAGCCGTATGCGGCGGTGCAGCTGCGTCAGGAAAATTTGATGGCGGACGCGTACAGCATGGTCGGCTTTCAAAATCATCTCCGTTACGGCGAGCAAGCGCGCGTGTTGCGCTTGATTCCCGGCCTCGAACGCGCTGAGTTTCTTCAGTTCGGGCAAATCCACCGCAACACTTACATCAACGCACCACGAGTCTTGCGGCCAACCATGCAGATGCGCGAGCATCCAAACATCTTCTTTGCCGGACAAATCACCGGCGTCGAAGGCTATGTCGAATCGGTGGCGATGGGATGGCTGGCGGGACGGAATGCGGCGCGGCTTCTGCAAGGCGAAGAACTTTTGGTCGCGCCGCCGCGTAGTGCCATTGGAGCACTCGCGCGCTATGTCTCAAGCGCTGAGACGAAGAATTACCAGCCGGTGAACATTACGTTTGCGCTGCTTGAACCGCTGTCGCCTGAGCAAGCCCGTTCGGTTCGCCGGAAACGTGACCGGCACATGCTGCAAGTTATGCTGGCACTCCAGGAGTGGGACGAATGGATGCAAAGTGTGAGAGAACACCGGCCGGCACTCGCGGCAGTTACTTAACTTTAATGCAAGTTGCCCCAAGTCCTCATGATCGTCGCGCGCGACTTCTCAGTGTGGCGATTGCCGTCATCGTAATTGTTGCGCCGCTGACGATTCACTCTCAATCCGGCCGTCAGAAAGATCCGAAGGCAGCGAACGGCAATAAGTCTTCGCGCCCCTCTTCGACGACGCCAATTGCCGATCCTTCGAACATGAATTCGGACGAAGGAGATGATGTGCTTCGCGTGAGCTCGAACCTGGTGCCGGTCCCGACTACCGTGGTTGACAGTCGCGGCGTTGCGATTACGACGCTGACGCTCAATGATTTTGAGTTGCGCGTGGACGGCCAGGTACATGCGATCAGCGACATAAATCGCTCAGAGACGCCCGTGCGGATGGCGATGCTGTTCGACAACAGCGGCAGTCTGAGCGCCTCGCGCGAGTTCGAAAAACACGCGGCCGTGCGGTTCTTTGAAAACGTCCTGCGCCCGATCGATGAAGCCGCAATC
>DASUTF010000228.1:0-12647 GCA_036374695.1 Pyrinomonadaceae bacterium | reverse complement strand
AAGTCCGGGCGCGAAGCGGGCGAGCGGCGGAGGCTCAGTCTTGGCGATGGCTACGATGACATCTGTTTTCGTTTCGCCGGTAAAGGGGGCGCGGCCGGCTGCCATCTCGTAGAGGATCACGCCGAGGCTCCAAATGTCGCTCCGCGCATCGACTGCCTTGCCGCGCGCTTGCTCTGGTGACATGTAGAGCGAGGTTCCCATCACCACGCCCGCGTCAGTTTGCACAAACGCGCGCGTCACGGCCTCCGTGTCTGTCTGATCGCCTTCGGCTGAGCGGTCCAGCAGCTTTGCCAAACCGAAGTCCAACACCTTCACGTGACCGTTCTTACGAATCATCACGTTCTCAGGCTTGATGTCGCGGTGAATGATTCCGGCGGCGTGCGCTTCCTCCAAAGCGCCGGTAATTTGGATCGCGATGTCGAGAATCTCAGTGAGATCCATCGGCTGTCCGCTCAGACGCCGGCGCAGCGTGATCCCGTCGATGTATTCGGTGGCGATGTAGTGACGGCCACCCTCATCACCCATCTCGTAAATTGTCAGGATGTTCGGATGGTTCAACGCGGAAGCAGCGTAGGCCTCCTGATCGAATCGGCTCAGGCGATCGCGATTGTGAGTCAGCTCTTCGGATAACAGCTTGAGCGCGACTTTGCGGCCGAGCTTGGTGTCCTCGGCGAGATAAACTTCCCCCATGCCGCCCGCGCCGAGCTTCTCGAGGATGCGATAACGGGAGATTGAAGTGAGCTCCATCGGGAGAACTGTTACTACGACTGAATCAAACGTTCGAGCGTGGCGGCATCCACGTCCTGAACTCTAACAGTCTTGTTTCTTGAATTTGTGCCGGCAATTATCTCGACGGCACTCTGCGGCACTCTTAATGCTCTGGCGATCACCCTGGTCAATTCGCGATTGGCCGCGCCGTCTACCGGTGGCGCGGCTATTCTAACCCGTAAAGCGCCATCATGCTCACCGCTAATTTCGCTGCGGGAAGCTCTGGGCGCGACCCGCACCGCAAAAGTGAGCGTGCGGCCGTGCTGTGAATAACTAATCACCGGCGCGGAAATATTAAGGCCCGAATCGGGAATAGTAAATCAACGGCAGCTTTTCTGGCACAGACTTTAGTCTGTGATAACCGCGGCCCAACCACAGACTGAAGTCTGTGCCACAGTTCACTAGAAGAAATGAACCGGCCAACCCTTCAATAGCGTGGCCGCAACAATGGCTTGCAGCACCCAAAGGACTAGAAAGGCGATAATGGGCGAGATATCAAACATGCCAACGGGACGGATGTAGCGACGGAGCGGGCCCATCAACAGCTCAGTGATTTGAATCAGAAAACGCATCCACCGATTTCCGTAGCCGAGCCCGCCGTAGGAAAGAAGGATCCGCAGGAAAATCGCCAGCGTGTAAAGCCCCAACAGCCCGAAGACAAGATAGCCAACAATCGCGACGGGAAAACCCGGAATGTCGCTGGTCACCGCGTAGAGAATTCCTGCGATCGTGTTGAGTACGCTACTCGCCACTTGAACTACAAAATAGCCAACCAGGATGATCAAGAGGATGGCAATGAACGGCGCTACCTTTGGCTCGAGCCTGAATGAGACCAGTAGCCGGCGAATCGGCAGAATCATTGGATCCGTCGCGCGCTTCAAAGAAATCGCTGAGCGCCGAAAGGGGTTTACGTCGGCGTAGTTATAAATCGAGCGCAAAACGATCAGCGCAATCGCCGCGATCGCCAGGGCCATGACGCCCCAGGTGATGAACAGATAAAGTGTCTTAAGAATTAGCATTGTTAGACCGTTGCGCGAGCGCCAAAGATTGCCGTGCCGATGCGCACCATCGTCGCGCCTTCTTCAATCGCCACTGCAAAATCGTGCGTCATGCCCATTGAGAGTTCCCCTTGCGCGGCGCCGAACACGCCGCGTGCGTGATATTCATCGCGCAACTCGCGAAGCTTTGCAAAGAACGGCCGCGTCAATTCCGCATCCGCGAAGAAGGGCGGCAAAGTCATGAATCCGGCCAGCTTGAGACGTTCGCTGCTGGTCACCGCGCCGATGAGTCCCGGCAGTTCTGTTTCGTCTGCGCCGGACTTCGTAGTCTCGTGTCCGAGATCTACTTGAATCAGGACCGGCAATTCTTCACGTTGTTGCTCGCCGCACGCCCGATCGAGCTTTTCGACGAGCCCCGAGGAATCGATCGAATGAATCATATCGAAAAGCTGAACGGCCCGGCGCGCTTTGTTCGACTGAAGATGACCGATTAAGTGCCAGGTCGCGGCTTCACGTCCGAGCTGGTCGATTTTTGGTTCGGCTTCCTGCACGCGATTCTCGCCGAGATCCGTCACGCCGGCTTCGATCGCGGCGCGCAGGGCTTCAGCAGGATGGGTCTTGCTCACCGCGATCAATTTGATCGCATCGCGCGTCCGGCCGCTCCGTTGGGCCGCAGCCTCAATGCGCGACCACACGCCAAGCAGGCGCAGGCGCAAATCCGCAGTAGAATCCTCCAAACTCATTTCATTGATGCCTTAGGCGCACTATAACAACCGCTTTCAGCGACCGGCAAATACGGCTTTGTTTCATATCGACGTCCGATATACGCGCCGTGCGTCACGATATCGTGCGGTCTAAGTCAATGAAATCGGCGCAACCCGTGCAAACGGGTCGCAATCTCTCGCGGCACGGTGGTTGACTTCAATAACCGTGTACCCGCGCGACAATCAACTTGCAAAAAATTTTAGACTGCTAATTTCGGAGGAATTGATAATGAAATCAACTAAGGGAAGCAAATTCGCAAAAGCGATTTTGTTGGGATTAATTTTGGTGGTGGCGATGCCGGCTGTTGCATTCGCGCAAGGGCGTGGACGTGGCCGCGGCCAGGATAAGAAGGCTGAGAAGTTCGTGAATGGTCACGATGCCCGTGACGGCCGCTGGGATGGCCGTGGGCCGAACCGCAGTAGCAACATCCATCGTAATCGCCGGTGGCGCGACCGCGACGACGATAATCGCTTCCGGCGGAATCGACGAGTAGACCGCGACGGTGATGGCGACTTCGACCGCAACGACGTCCGGCTCGGCCGGCGTAATCGCGTCGACCGCGACGGTGATGGCGACTTCGATCGTAACGACGTCCGGCTCGGCCGGCGTAATCGCGTCGACCGCGACGGTGATGGCGACTTCGATCGCAGGGATGTGCTGCTTGGCCGTCGCACGCGACGGAACACACGCTCGAATCGCTAAGGCCCGAATTTGGGTCTGCTTGACACTTCCTGAGACGCGTTCGTAAGATCACCCTCCGTTCGCGGATGTGGCGGAACTGGCAGACGCGCAGGTCTCAGAAGCCTGTGATGGTGACATCGTGGAGGTTCAAGTCCTCTCATCCGCACCATAAAATCAAAAGGCGAGCTCAGGCTCGCCTTTTTTTCTTGTTTAGTGGCCCAGACTTCAGTCTGTGATTCAAGACGTCGGACCACAGACTGAAGTCTGTGTCACATCTCCTTACTAATTCCGCTTTTTCAACTTGCCGCCAATTACCGCGCCCACCGCGCTGACAAACGGAAATACTAACGGGGCCCAAACCGGCCAGGAGGCGTTTTCCATAGCCTCCATCGCGGTAACATCGCCCGCACGAACCATCCCGGCGTTTGCCCGGCTTTTCATTACCGCTGGAATCGCCAGCAACAACCCGACGACTAAGATCAGGCCCGCCAAAGCCAGCGTCGCTTTACGTCCACGCGAAATCGCCGCGCACATGAGCCCGGCGATGATGCCCGACACGAACATGACCGCAACTCCCATGAGGATCCAGCGGTTCGAGGCGAGATACAAGCGCGGCCTGAATGCATTGCTGGGTCCAACGAGGGCGTATAGACCAACGAAGCCCAGGAAGTTCAGGACGAACATGCTGATGTAGCTGATGATTACGGCAATGATCGAACGGACCATGAGATCCCTCCTTCAAAGAAGTTTGAGGTGGGCGTTTATCACACGGCGATGGCCGGCGCAAGCACTTTCTGGATTCTTATTGAGGCTGTGTCGCGACTTTTTTGGAACGAGACGACACGGACTTCAAACAACGCTCAACTATCGCAAGCGTTGTGATCGCGCGCAGGGCTTTGTCGCTGAACCTGCTCGCCTGGTTAAGCATATTGTCGAAATCAACTGTGGCTATTTCGGCCAACGCCGTTTCGGGTTTATAACCGGGTGTGGCAATCGATGCGTACATCCCAAACGTCTTGCCTTCGATCTTTCTGATTACAAACTGCCGGGTGAAGTCGGCGTGCTCAATGCGATTTACGCAATCGACGGCTTCAGCCATCACGGCCACCGCGCGATTCATGTCAATCCGGGTAAACAAAAACGCCACAGTGAACAACGCGCGCGCCTTCACGGTTGTATTCGGCGCCTTGGCAGCGGCAGCAATGATGTCCTCGAGGATGTCGCGGGCGCGTGTCTGATCTGCATTTAGCTTCAGGGCCTCTTCGGCAATTTGAGAATAGAGAAATGCGCGTTGATCCAACTCGTCGACCCTGGCGGCAAAGTTTTTCGCGTCGGCTAGCTTCTGCTCCTTCAGTGCGCGCTGCGATCGATCGAAGAAGAACCAGTTCAGCAAAGGCTGGCGAATATTCGAATCGGAGATTCCGTCTACTACCTGGAGCACATCACCGACACTCTCATTTTTCGATGAATTAATAACTGCGGACGTCAATTGCTGATCGCGTGCGTCCACATTTGGGTTTTTCAGCGCTGACTCTACTTGCTCTTCGAAAGTTCGTACTGGCCGACTGTCTCGAGCGAGCGTGCGCTGCACGTCACGCTGCGAAGGCTGCGACAGACGTGCCGCGACATTGTTTCTGGCAACCTCAACCGCGGACGCCAGGTCCGGGAGCGTCTGCTGAATCTGTTTTTCCAAACCAGTGAGCGCCAGCCACATTTCTTCCGGATCCGAGACTCGCGCGTCCGGTGAAACTTCAGAGGGATTGTTAATGAAGCTCTGCACGCGTTGCAGAATTCTCTGGACAAACAGCCTCTGCAAATTAGGATTCGGAGTGAAGTCTGCAGGCACCCGATAGAGCATATAACCAGGCGTGTCTCCGGCGTCGCGATCATTCCCAAAAGGATAGGCCGAAAGGTAAAGCAGACGTTCCATCGGCGCGTTTGAATACGCGGCAAGAGCCTCTTGATAGAACTGATCGGCAGCCGATTTACTGCGCGTTGAAAACGTATAAAGGAACGGCGTTAGATACATCGTCGCCGGAAATCTCAGACTTGAACGCGCGAAGCTCAACGATGCGGCTTCGTCAGCCGGCAACAACGAAGTTGCGACGGTCAAGAGCCGCTCGGCGGTGCGCTCCGCGCGTTGCGCGTCCTTCACTGACTTGGTTGACGCTTCATCTTCCTGTTCCTTCAGAAGGTCCGTTGTCAGCTTCTTTGACCAATTGGAGTCATGCCTCGCGATCGAGCTGATCACGACGTAACGCTGATCAGCAGTACTGACTAGCAATTTCCCTTCCCGCGCGGGATGATCGCCTTTTTCGTTGAAATGCCGCTTCGCTAAGTTGAATGCTTCCGCGTAAGCCTTGCGCGCATTTTCCTCCTGATAAGCCCACAGAACATCCGCGGCGCGAATCAAAACTTCGACTCGGCGCGCGTCATCATTGAAAGTTTTTGTCGAATCTATTTCCTGCTCGATAATTGTCAGGGCTTCTTCGGGTCTGCATGCAGGTTGCTTGCTCGTTTCCGTTTGCCGCGCATCCTGAGCGAGCGAAACAGCGCAAGCAAAGACTGCCAGGGATAAGAGCACGGGTATGTGAGGTTTTCTTTTCATCGTCCGAGCTAGCTCACGCTCATGCTGCGGAGTTGTTCCGCAATTCGCGGAATGATTTTTCGCGGCACGTCGATGGCCGCCTTGATGTGGCGCGCGTGCGTGAAATGACCGGCGACGTAGAGGCCCGGCACGTTTGTTTCGAACGTCTCCGGATCGTAAACCGGGACTTCAGTAAGTTTGCCCGGCTCAGTTCTGACGCCGAGTTTCTTAAGCAACGTGAGATCGGCGTCGCTGCCCACCAACACGAACACAACATCGTTCGGGATCGACGTCGATTCACCAGCATCAGTGGTGAGTCTTACCGAGTCATGCGTGATTTCATCAATGTGTTTATAAAGAACGACGCGCAAACGGCCTTCAGCGATTTCGCGTTCCAGCGGCGAGCGTACCCAATGCTTCATGGCGCCGGCCTTCGGATCGCGGTTCTCCCAGTCTTCACGCCAAATCGCCATCGTCGTGCGCGCGCCTTCTTCCGACAGGAACAACGCGGCTTCGGCTGCGCTGTTGCCGCCACCGACAACCAATACTTCGCGACGGACGTAAGGATAGGGTTCGACAAAACGATGATGGACTTTCGACAGGTCTTCGCCCGGAACATTCAGCCGCCGCGGATGCTCCATGGCGCCGATAGCGAACAGAATCGTGCGCGCATGATAAGTGTGGTCCCGCTGACCCGGCTGCAAACCGCGGCAGTGCGTTCGCACCGTAAAGCCTCCCCCAACTTCGCGCTCGACATCGACGACTTCTTCGCCGGTGTTAATGCGCAAATCGTTGTCGAGCACGAAATGGATGTAGTGCGAAAGCAACTCTTCGCGTGTCGGCTTCTCGCGAATTGGTTGCAGCGAGCCTTCACGCATCTCGAGTTCATTCGGCGTCGAAAACATCGTGCGGCCGACCGGATACTGGCGAATCGTGTTCGCGATCGTTCCCCTCTCGATCACGAGATACGACAAACCCTCACGCGCCGCTGCGTCCGCGGCAGATAAGCCGGCCGGGCCGGCGCCGATGATTAGGAGGTCGAGGAGGTCGCTCATTTGCTGACGCTCCGGAGGAGCGGAATGTTTATGGTTTGTTAGGCTGGTTTTTACCACCAACGCAATCGAGCGGCGAGACGCCACTCGTTTGCGAAAGGATGTTGGGATCTCAGTTCTATAAACATTCAGCTCCTCTGGAGCTGACCTACTAAAACTCCACCACGCCTTTTGCCACCACCACCGACGTGCCGCCGACGCGCACTTCATCTACTTTGCCCGGCGCGCCCTTCACTTCCAGGTCAATGCGACTTGGACGCTTGATGAAGTCGCCTTGTTCGATCACAAACTTGTAAACGCCCTCAACCGGTTCGACGCCCGTCGCATCGTGATGAACCAGATAGCCGCCCAAAGGCCCCGCCGCGCTGCCAGTCGCCGGATCCTCACCGATGTTCTGGCCGACAAAGAAGCGTGCGTGCGCCCGAGCTTCGCCAACTTCGAGGGTCTCGCGCGCGAATGCGTAGCATCCGGTCACGCCTGAGGTGGCGCCATTCCGGGCGTAAACTTCTTCCAGCAAAGGAATGTTTGGCCGGCATCGACCGAGGTCGGCCAGCGAACGGATCGGCACCAGCAACATTGTATTGCCGGTTGAGCACGCTTGAATCGGCAGCGTTTCGTCCAAATCCTCTCGCGACAGTCCAAGTCCGCGCGCGAGGTCCGCCTGATCCTGCCCGTCATCGATCTCCGCTTTGATTTCGAATTTACCCTGTGTCATCACCACGCGCGTGGGCGCGCCGTCTTTGAATTCGATCTCAACCGGTAAGACGCCGATGCCAACTTCATGTTTGATTTGCGCCACGCCGCTGCCGCCCTCCGGCACGGGCACGACGCCTTCGCGCGCCAGACAATTCCAGGTGCCGGCGATCGGGTGCCCGGCAAATGGCAGCTCGCTGGTCGGGGTGAAGATGCGCAGCCTTCGCAGCACGCCTTCTTTTTCTGACGGCAGCACGAAGACGGTTTCCGAAAGATTCATCTCGCGGGCGATCTGTTGCATCCGCTCGTCCGTCAATCCTTCACCTTCGGGGAATACCGCCAGAGCATTGCCGGTGAACGGCTGCTCCGTAAACACGTCGAGTTGTATGAAACGATATTGAATGGCTCACCCCTCCAGTTGGCCGTGAACGTGAAGTTAATCTTACGGTCACCAAGCGTACCGCAAAATGCTATCGGACATCGAACGGAGGAAAGGTCCTAAGGTAATGGGCGCGTAGGTTCGGATCGAAAACGAACCGGCGCTACGACGATGAACAGGCCAATTAAGAAAACCACCGTGCCTAGCCCGAGAAAGGCAAATTCAAGAAGCGGATTGTATAAAAGACCCAGCACCCCGAGCTGAGACACAATCAGCAGCACCAGCCCCAGCGCATACCAATAGTCTTTACGCGACAGGAATAAGATCGACAAAACGGACGTCGTCTCGAAGCAGAGGATCCACTTCAGAACAGTCGCAACACGCAAATTATGCAGCAGCGCAGAATTCGGTATCACCGCGTCCAGCACGAAATACAACCGGAAGTTCTCGAGAGCGTCGAACCCCGCGGTGGCAATTGCGAGGATGGCGGCGACGATTGCTATACCCTTGGCCTCAGCAAAGCGGCGTTGGCTGAGCCACCAACTAAAGACGAGGAACATCAGCGTATAAAGTCCGATAAAACCAAAGTCGAGGGTGACTTCTTTTCGCAGCTTCGCCTCCCCGGCCCATTGGTCGGTGCAGGACGCGGAAGCGAGTTTTTTGATGGTGGGAATGTCGTCGGCTGTTTTTGCCATCTCGATTGCCAGACCGGGAACATGCAATCCGCCCGGGAAGACCTGATTGCAGCGAGCCGTGTGGACGAACGCGAAGATCGTTCCCGCAACAATTGCCAGCCCGAGTAACAACGGCAACACGCCAAGCAATCGCGTACGATGGCTCAGCTTTCTGAAAAACGCACTAAACACAAACAGTCCCGCAAATATCAACAACACGACCTGCAGAAGCTTCTGCCCAGGTGGATCTAACTTCACAATCCACGTGCTAACCCTGCCGAGGAACATCACCCAAGACGGTATGAAAAGAAGGCCGATGAACGAGACCAGGCCTAGAACGACGATCAAAAATACAAAAAACCCTCCAGGCCCAAGTATCAGGTACCTCCACAAGCCCTTCCCTTGGAGGGCATCACCCAGGACGAGTTGGACGGTATGAACTGCTACCGTTATGCCCAATGATAGCCAACCGACTTTTTGGACTTCGGCATTGCTGAACACGGTGCCAAAGAGGAGCAGCAGGAACTCAAACATGTAGAGCAGTTTCAGCGCATGATGAAAAAGGAGACTTGCAATGCTGCCCGGGACGGCGACTTCAACCAGGCCCCAAAAGAGCTGACCAGCGCGAGCGATCCACTTGATAGACCTGCTCTCAACGTTATTCGCCTGGGCGATGTCGTCAAAGATCTTGCCAGTGACCTGAGTCGCGCGGGCTACCGAACTCAGCAAAGGCTTAGGTTCGAGTTTGCGGTTGACCTCGTAATGCTGTTTCACATAATTCAGCAGCTTGTCGTCTTCGATGCACACTCGCATGGCTGTTGCGAGCCGTTGCTTCACCTTGGGACTCTTCAACGGCGCCATGACTTTTTCTACCGCTTCTTCGAACGGCTCGCCGGAGCTCGCACGAATCAGCGCGTCTGAAAGCAGCTCGCTAAGTACGACGCGGGTGGCGGGCGGCATCTCCTCGTGAAGGATTGCAAGGTGAGCTTCGCTAATCAGCCTCTCGCGAACTAGCTGGGAATCCGGTTCCGGCATCAGCGACGTAATCAGCCGCTCTGCACCGTCCAAACGTCCCCACATGATGTCGTTTTCGCGCCAAACGCGATCGAGGAAAGCACCAAAATGAAACAGCGCATTACCAGCCAGCTTCTGCCGCCCGTCCGCGCCGGCGCCGCGCTCGTTGATTAAACTCGGCGCGTCTTCCGGACTGATTCTGAAAATGTCCACCTCCGCAGATTCGCCGAAATCGGTCTGATAGAGAATGGGAAACTTAACCTGATCGTAATCGTCGAAATGAATGTAAAACTCATTGAGGTAGTCACGGATTAGATCTATCTTGTCGTCGGGGACTTTAGAAGTATTTATCTGCGCGCAGCTTTTGCTCACCGGTGGCGGCAGCTCGTTCCTTTTACCATCCCCCTTCCTGGTTTTAAGGAGTTGCCGGCAATAAGTGCTCGTTGGGAGGAGAATCTCAGCGCCCAGAATTTTTTTCAGCTTCGTTCCAATCCCCTTGAGAAGCAAGTTAAGCGTCTTATCATTCCTATAGAGCGTCTCCGCCCGTTCTTCGCATACACGATCGTCAAGATGCGCAAATTCTTCACCATGCGCCGCCGTCAACTTGATATCACCCTCGCCTGAAACATCGCCTGGGATTCCGAGAATGTATGTGAGTTGCTTCTCATCAAGCTTGAGCTTGCCGAACCCTTCATATAGCTCCGCGATATCCTTATCGAGACGCGGACTGATCAGTCGATTAATTTCGTGGGTTTCCGCCTCTGCGGCCGCCTTCGCCGCCTGCGCTGCAGCCTGCCCCGCTGCCGCTGCCGCGCTCCCCGTTTCGGCCTCCTTTGCCAGCTTCTCTGCTTCAGCGTCCTTTGCCCGCTTCTTGGCTTCCGCCTCCTCGACCCGCTTCGCCGCTCCTGCCGCCGCGCGCACCTTCCGCGCCATCGTCCGCAGCGCGGTATGCACCTCCAGGAGTTCACACTTTAAATAGGTGAGAAACGTGATGGTGTTCTGAGGCCCAACGTCCCTGATGATAGCCTTCCGAGAATCCTCACTGTTTTTGGCGACAGGTTTCGCCGCCTCATCCACAGGAGCGTGCGCGACCTCGCGCGCAAACCCGAGAAGTTCATCGACCTTACCGAGCAAGAAGTTCAGTCGCCGAAAGCGATACGCGAAATCGAAATCATCCAGGAAGGCATTTTCGGTTTCCTGCGTGGGCTCGGGTACCTTGGTAGGCTCGGGTACCTGGGTAGGCTCTCCGTCTTTAGCCCTCTGGTGGCGTTCAAGTCTACCCCTCACCAAATTAGCGTCATCTGTTTTTTCGTAATTCTCTTTATAGTGATCCTTTCGCCACGCCCGCACGAGCCCACGGATGGCGACGAAACTGTCGGAACGGTCGTCAATGTTTTTGATGCGCGCGACTAAGGACGCTAGATCGTCGGTAACGGAAGCGACTCGCAGGCGGCGATACGGCAGGAAATATATGCCGCAGTACTCGATCATCATGGACATGTCCATCAATCGCCAGTCGTTCGAGCTGAGCCTGTATCTTTGCTGGTCGTGCTGGTTTTTTCTGTTGTTTTCCAGGTCTTCATTCGTCGCTTCGACAATCCGATTAATGCGTTGGAATGTGCGATTACGTTGCAGCACGCGCTGAAGGTCTTCACGGATCGTTTCATAGGTCGGGAGGTCGAGCAGCGCGGCCTTTGCATTGGCGATGACATTTGGCGGCGTATCATCTTGCCGCTCATCCTCGGGATGTTCTGGCGACGGCTCGATATAAACCAGCTTGCGTTCAATGGGGACAGTTGCTTGACGGCGCGCGAGGGTTTCAGTTGCATAGGTGAACGGTTTATTGTCGAGATATCCCCCGTCGCCATAAGAACGCTTCCCAACTTCCGTCAGAAAATCCGCGTTAGGATCGACTGCGACATTGACGTTTTCTTTGAAGAACGGCTTCCAGAGTGTGCTGGTGGCGCCACTCGTCTTCGCATAATCGTGATCTTTGTTTCCAAAAACCTTCAGCAAATAATCCAATTCATCGAGCCTCATCGGTTCAAACGCGAACGGAAAAGACGAGGTGCAGCGGGCCGCAAATGCCAGAAACGGGTTGTACTGTCGCAGGAAGTGGTTGCAATCCTGACCGAACTCCTGATGAGTTCCATACTTAAAGTGGAAAACATTCCGGTGGCGCTTCTCGTAAACGATTTTGTCCGACAACTGCAAAGGCAGCACGGCGCCTTTGATATCGGTCGTCGTTATGAACAGATCCAATTCATTAACGTAAGGTGACGGGCGGCTTGGTCGCGCGCGGTCCATCCCGTCAAAGGCTTTCAACAGCTCCAGGTACATGCGCCGGCTGTTCAGCAGTGACTTTGGCGGGTCTTGATTATCCAGGTTATGTCCCTTGAGCGACTTCTTATCGTTGATTAGGACGTCGATATCGCCTTGTTCCACCCAGAGCTGCTTCAGCTTCTCGATCGACTGATCGTTGGCAAGCGCCTTCGCCAAAAAAATTGCGTTGATGCCGCCCGCCGAAGTGCCCGACAGAATATCGACTACGAAACCGGTGGTGATCGGCTCGCCCTTCACCATGCGATCCTCGAGCAGGTCTTTCTGCGCATCGCCCGGTCGGCGATGGGTTTCCGACAGCGACTTTGCGTACTCACCGAGAAACTTTCGATCGGATAAGAGGTAACTGAGCTTTCGATAGACGCGTTCAGTGCCACTCAACTTCTGCGCGGTCGTGTTTGCGTTATCGTCGGCCTGAGGCGGCACGCCGGAGAGGGCTTGCCGGCCGTCATCGCCCTCATAAGCCTTGGCTGTCGACCTGACCAGGCGCAGGAATTCCTGCGCAATCCCATTTATGTAAATGGCGAGCGACACACCGCCGTACATGACTACGGCGAAGCGAATTTCTTTCTTGTAGTCGACGTTGGGCGTCGCCAGATCGGCCATGGGAACCTCCGTGAGAATTGGATCACGCAGCCAAGCGGTAAGCTTTGGCTGAAAAGGCGGGCCGAAACCCTGATGTTTAAGGGAGCTTGC
>DASUTF010000227.1:0-34717 GCA_036374695.1 Pyrinomonadaceae bacterium | reverse complement strand
CGAAGCAAGCTGAACTGCGGTCTTCTCGGCTTCTTCTTTCGAGTTCGCGATCGGCACCATGATGCGGACCATTGCACCGTCCGAACGACGCCGGCGGACGCTGTCGATCACGGTGTAAATCTTGCCCCAGTACTCGCTGGCAAGCGGCCGGCCGCGCCCTTCGTACCAGTACAACATCAACGCTCGATTGTTGCCGTTCTGAATCACGTAACGATTGGCTTCGAATGAGGGACGGCCACCCGACGGCGTAATCACGATTCGCCCGCCATCGCTCATCACCCAGCCCGACCCGGGCAGGCAGTTGAGCGGGCTGTGATACGTTGCGCCAGTTCGTTGCGAGGCGTAGTAGCCGGCATAGAACGAGACGACGCGGCCATCGGATTCATAGTTGCGCGAAAGATATTCGTCCGCGCGGAGAACCTTTTCCGTCTCGGCATCGAACCGGGTATCGGCGCCGCTCTGGCGCCACGATCCGAACTGGGAAGGAAATTCTTTCAGCGACTTGCGCGAAATCTTTGCTTCGCCGGCACGCTCCCACACGTTGATTATTCCGCCGCCAATCAGCAGCACGACGAGCAGAATCCAGAACCTTTTTGAATTCGATTTCGACATGATTAGCTTTGCGCCTCGCGGAGGGCGGTCGCGCCTTTCGTTTCGTTTAGAGTCGGGCTACTGTCCGACCGGGCGGGCGGTAGCCCGCCTCTAAGCCTTTCGAACAGTGGCGCCAGGCGGTCGAGTGCCCATCCAGTCGCGAACAGCAACGCCGCCGCGACCAGATAAATCACCCAGCCCGAGAACGAATGAAAGAAGCCATCGGCCACTTTTGTGCCGTAATAATGCGCTAAAACACCGGTGCCACTGACGCGCGCGGCGTTCGTCAGAATCGCGATGGGGACGGCCGAAAGAATAAGAATCACTGAGCGCCAGAACCCGAAGGTGCGGTACCCAGGCCGCTGGCCTGCATCAGGCGGGTCGCCTGCGGACCGATTCGGCCGCGTGAAATAGGCGTAAACGACCGCCAGAGTGACGAGGGTCATCAGTGAACGGATGCCGCTGCACGCTTCCACAACTGCGAGTCGCTTCGGCTCGGTTGCGCCGAGCGGCATCAACTCGATCACATTGCCCTGACGCAGCACGGGAATCTCAAAGAACGACATGGCCGCCACCGCGCACTTCGACGCGAAAAGCTGAAGCGGAAAAGCGATCTTGTTGAAGATGATCTGCGGGATTGGAATCGCCAGCGCCAAAAGCAACATCGGCACGGCGACCACCTGGATGATGCGAAAGCCGAAGAAGTAGATCACGATTCCGGCAAGCATCAGCAAAAGCGACGCGCGCTGCACAAACAACTCAGCGCCGGCGGTTCCGGCCCAAAGTGCGAGCAAAGCGAAGCTGACACAAACAACACCGGTCCAAAGCGCCCTTGTGCTTTGCTGTGCGGTGAATCGCTTTCGCTCTTGCCAGACGATGAAACCGATGATGAACGGAACCAGAAGGCCGTGCGAATAGTTCTCGTCCGTCCACCAGTCGCGGCTTAACTTCATAAGTACCGCGAAGTAGACAAACGCCAGCGCGGCTGCGATTGCGACAGGTTTGTAGAATTTTTCTTGAATGGCGACACTCATGCGGTTTTGTTGGTGCTGTGCTGGTCGAGGGGCAATCCCAATCAGCGAAGCCTTTTTTCTGTGGTGCGGGCCGGGAAATAACGGCCGAAAGTTTGAAAGGAAACCAAGTTCCTTGCGGCCACAATGTCCGGGCCCGCCAGAGAAAAGAAAGGACGAATCTGGCGTCGCTTCCAAAGAGGCGTGTCAGAAGCCCGACCGTAAGGGAGGGCTAACGTTCTATTCGCGAATTGTGCCGGAAAGTGGCCCTCCCTTACGGTCGGGCTTCTGACACAGCCAGCCGCCAGGCGAGATATCTTCCCGACGACCGATACGTCATATCGTATTCTTTGCCGCCGACAGTCGCGAAATTACGTAGAGTGTCGGTCGCATCGCCGAAAGACGCACCGAACATTTCGTCGCCCATTTTCAGGAATTCACGGTCGCCGGTGATCACATACGCGTAGCCAAAGGCGTGATGAATAGTTGAGTTCAACTGCCGCGCGCCGCTAATCACGTTCGGGTCGCCGTTCGTTACGCGGTCACCGGCGCCCCGTTCATACGCTCGCGGATTCGCAAGGTTTCCGCCGCCCCAGAAGTACCAGACAGCGCGCCAGCGATATTGCGGCATGTCCTTCACTATTTCGCTGCTGCGGTAAGTGTCGCGGAACAGGTGGCGGCAGGCGCGAGCTAGTTGGTCGCGCAGGTTGGCCTTGACGCTTGGCTTTGTCGTCAGTTGATGCAAAAGGATCGCACTCTCGAGGTACAACCCGATCATGAAAGGCTGTTCAGTGTTGCGATGTTTGTCGGTCGGAGCCGGTCCAACGTCGGCATCCCAACGCCATGACCCATCCGGCTTTTGCAACCTTCCGAAGAAATTGACGGCGATGTCTTCTGCATCGGCAAGTAGCGCCGCACGCTTACGCGCCCCGTCGCTCGCCATTCCGGTGGCCGGTTTCAAAGTTCCATTCGCATACAACGGATAACGATCAGGTAGGACGCGCGCCAGCATCACGGCGTACAACTGCGCGTAACCATCCTCGCGGATGTCGAAGTAAAGCGTCGGGTTATTGCGATTTCGCTTCACCCAAACGTCGAAAGTCGCGCGCACTTCGCGGTGAAGGTAATCCCAATACTCCGGCTTTCCATCGAGCGCGCGCAACATCAATCCAGCAAATGCCTGCGTGCGCGGTCCCAGGTGATTTGGCCCTTCGGTCATGGTGCCGAAATCCAGGTACTGTGAATTCCAAAGCGAGTCGGCGATCTTGCGCGCGTACTCGCGGAAGGCCGGATCGCCGGTGCGATAATAGTTGATGTATTCAACCAGAGCGGTGTCGTAATAAATCGCGCGCACGTAATGATCGTAGTTCCAGGACCCTTGATGGCGATGATAAGTATCGGCTTTTGCATTGCTGACTTGTCCATACCGCCACGTCGCGGTCAATGTAAGCTGCGTGTCGGACTGAACTGAGGCGACTCTTACCTCGCGTTCAATGCCTCCGTCAGCGATTCGCAACCAGCCGTTGTAAAACGGTGCCGGCCCTGCGGGATCGACTTCCACAGTAAAGCGCGTCCCGTTGCCATTGAGTACGCGCGAGTTTGGCGTGACGTTGACCGTGCCCGTTAACACGCGCGGCGCGATCTTCGGAGCCTCGCGGCCCTGAACGTGTCCCTGTGAAACTTGGGTGCGGTCGAACCACGGAAAGGGATTCAGACGGCTGCCGGCCTTCAGTTGTGGCCCGCAGATAAAGGCCGTTTCCGCGTTTGGGTAAGCGACCAGTTCGCCTTGAATCTCGGGCGGAAGAGTAATCGCGTTTGGCCTGCCTGAAGTGGGAGATAGGGCGCGTCGCGGCCGAGTCGGATTTTGCGCGAGCGACTGCACGCCGGGGCCGATTACAATCCCAACGATTAGACTAACGGCAAAAATGGCGCACCTGTCTCGCATTTAAACGAAAATAAGCCGAATTCGCCATTTATTCTATTCCGGGAAGAGGCGCTTTGTGCGAAGATGTTTTTGGCAGTGTATTCCACATAGCCGACCGCCCCTCGAGCCCGCCGCTTTCCCAAGCCAATGACCATAAAACTGCTTTGCATCATTGAAGCCACGACCGTAACCGGGCCAGCGAAGAACCTTCTGAACTTCGCGCGCCGCGTTCGCGAGCCGGAATTTGCCGTTGACGGCGGGCCACCTGTCGAAGTTTTCATCGTTACCTTCCATCGATCTCATGATCGACACATGCCAGCGCCAAACGCGTTTGTCGCGACCGCGCGCGCCCAGGGCATCGGCGTGGACGTTATTCACGAACGGTTTCGCTTTGATCCTGATGTGTTCCGCCAACTGCGCCACATCGTAGCGCGGCTCGCCCCCGACATCATTCAAACGCACGGCATCAAGTCGCATTTTCTAGTGAAGTCCTCTGGCCTGACACGTCAGCATCAATGGGTTGCTTATCACCACGGCTACACGGCGACCGATCTGAAAATGCAGTTCTACAATCAGCTCAATCGGTGGACGTTGCCATCGGCTGATCTGATGATCACCGTTTGCGGAGAGTTTGCAAAGCAACTCACAGCGTCCGGCGTTCAGCAAGATCGGATTCGAGTTAGTCACAACGCCGTCAAGCCGCCGAGAATCATTTCAAGTGATGAAAAGCTGTCATTGCGTGAGCGGTTGGGCATTGCCGGCGACGAAAAGGTTCTGCTTGCCGTCGGCCGCCTTTCACGGGAAAAGGGTCACGCCGATCTGATCGAATCAATTGCTTTGCTACGCGCGGCTGAACCCGATTTGAAATTTAGACTGCTGCTTGTCGGCGAAGGGCCTGAGCAAGCGAATCTCTTACGCGCGGTCACTGAACGTAAACTAGAGTCGCACGTTATCTTTGTCGGCCACGTGGCTGATGTCGCGCCGTTCTATGCGATTACAGATGTGCTGGCGTTGCCGTCGCACAGCGAGGGCTCGCCCAACGTTTTGTTGGAAGCAATGGTAGCCGGCTTACCAGTCGTTGCCACAAACGTCGGCGGCGTACCTGAAATTGCCACCAACGAACAAGACGCACTGTTAGTGCCGGCTCGGGATCCGTCGGCGTTTGCTGGAGCGTTGCGTCGCGCGCTTACTGAACCCGAACTGGCACGGAAGCTAAAGAACAATGCGATAGCCCGTGCAAGAGACTTCTCTCCCGAATCCCACGCTCAGTCGCTGATTGAGATCTATGAGCAGTTGACTACCGGGACTGGAGCGCAAGCGTCCCGCTTGCACGTTCGGTCACTTCAACCAGGCAAGCGAGGGCGCTTGCGCTCCAGTCAAAGCGACCCGATATAACAATGCGTGTCTCTGTCATCATTCCGCTTTTCAACAAAGCGCCGTACATCGAGCGGGCGCTGCGCTCTGTCGCGGCCCAAACGTTTGCCGACTTTGAAATCATCGTTGTCGATGACGGGTCAACAGACGGCGGATTGACGATCGTTGAGAAGTTCACCGATGCGCGCTTGCATATCGTCAGGCAGCAAAATGCCGGGCCGGGCGCAGCTCGAAATCGTGGTCTGCGCGAAGCCTGCGGCGAATTTGTCGCTTTTCTCGATGCGGACGACGAATGGTTGCCGGAGTATCTCGGCGAAAGTGTGCGCTTACTTGATGAGTATCCCGAGGCCGCTACTGTAACCTCGGGCTATTTTGCCTTTCCGAGGGGCAAGTCGTGTGAGAGTCTCTGGCGATCGCGCGGACTGTCGGACGGCATCAAGCGCCTAACAGCTAAAACCGATCCCCGATTTGTCCTCGCGTTACTACCGTACATGACACCATGTACAACCGTCGTGCGCGCGCACGCAGTGCGAAGGTGGGGCGGCTTTTACCAAACCAATCGCTGCAAGCACGCTGAAGATGCGCACCTCTGGCTCAAGGTGCTGATGAACGAATCGGTTATAGTAAATCTGAGGCCGCTGGCCTGTATTCACTTCGAAGCGTCCAGTCCGACCCAGACGCGACGCGCCCTGCGACCAGTCGAGCCGTTTCTGATCCACCCGGAAGAAATCGAAGCGTGCTGTCCCCCGGATCTCCGCGAACTTCTTTCTCGCGTGCTTGCGTCTCGTGCGCTGAAAACAGCTTGTGTGCTTGGCTATTGGGGCGAGTGGCGCGCGGCGCGCGACCTTCGGCGGAAGTTCGCAGTCGCTGGAAGTTGGCAACTTCCCAAATACATTCCATCGCAGTTGTGCAGTACCCCATTCGGATCAGCGATGGGTAAAGCCTGGCGCGCATTGCTCTATTCGCAAACCTAGTGTTCCAACAGATGGAAGGACGCTATCTTTGGGTGGAGAGTTTCGCATTCGATCTTTGAGCTTTAATCGTAGTGGCGACCTACGGCCCTCGGCCGTGATCTGAATCAACGCCCGGTCTAAGAAACCAAATTTCGGTTAGTTGCGATTCGGGAGCAGTTCGCGGTAGAGGTTTGCGAGCCTTTCACCCAGTCCGGCCCAATCGTATTTCTCGCGCGCAAGTAGACGCCCAGCGGCAGCCAAATCTCGCCGGCGCGTTTCACTTTCGGACAATACCATCACTTTTTGACAGAATTCATCGCCGGTCTCGGCAAGGAGGATGTTCTCATCCTCGGTGACGTCGATGCCCTCCGCGCCGCGGCGTGTTGAGACAACCGGGACGCCGGCCGCCATGGCTTCCAGAATCTTTAGCCGGCTGCCGCCGCCGACGCGCAAAGGAACCAGCGCTGCCAGTGCTTCCCGGTAGTACGGGCGAACATCTTTGACGGTGCCCGTCACTTCAATCGCGGGGAGAGCTGCCAACTGGCGAACTTCCGGGGGCGGGTTGCGCCCTACGATCGTAAAAATCAGATCCGGCATTTGCGCCTGCATGCGCGGCCAGACTGAATGCGCGAACTCCACAACCGCATCGACGTTGGCGTGATAGTCCATTGAGCCAACAAACAAAACGCGCCGACGCGCCGTGGGATTTATAGATGCATTCTCTTTGGTCTCGAGCCAGGATGCATGAGCTTGCTCGATTAGCTCGTCTGAGTAGTAACTTCCGTCAACTCCATTCGGAATCACATGGGCGCGGGCATTAGGCGCGAACTCAAAGATTCGATCGCGATCCGCTTCGGTGACTGTGATGTGGACATCGAAACCCTGCGCGGCTTGTCGCTCAATCGCGCTTAGCTGACGAGCAGCTCTTCGAGCGTAAAGGCGACGCCAGCGGTTTCCAATGTGATCGCTGTATTGTCTCATCAAGTCGGACTCGATGTTGTGCCAGTCACAGACGGTTAACGGTCGGCTGCGAGCCGAACGGATGATCGGCAGATAGAGCGCCAGGTGAATGCTCTCAACCTGAACCACATCAAAATCCTGGCTGTTCAGTATACGTCCGAGTTCCTGACGCATTGCGTGCGTTGTGTAGTTTAGAACCGTCACAGGTACGCGACCGACGGCGCCTCGGACAAGCTTCGCGAGCGTGTAATCGCTCTCCCGTCGCACGAAAAATGAGTCCTCGCACCAGGCCATTGGATCAACTTCGGGCTTTAATTCGGCGACGCCCTCCTGAGAAATCGCCGAGTCACCGTTGACCGGCAGATTGCTATCATCGGTGAATGCTAAATAGGTGACGCTTGCTGTGCGAGCGAGTTCACGCGCGAGATAGTAGTTGCGTACCAACGCGCCTGTTGTCGTCGGCCAGGGTTCCTTTGGTGCAAAGTAAAGTACGCGCATCCTAAGTTCACCTTTTTATATCAGTCCCGCGGGACAAGCTTGCAACGAACGATTGAAGTCGTAACTTCACGCGTCAGTCGATTGGCCAGAGGCTGCAGTTTACGGATCGGAACGGCTTCAAATTCGACGAACTTAAAAGGGCTTTCGTCGATCAACCGCTCGAATCGCCGAATCGTCATTTGGTTCAGTCCGCCGGCTACTTCACCAAAACGCGTGGCTCCATCGGTTTTGAAATCAGAGCGCCACCGAATGAGAGCCTTTTCCGTAAACAAGAGATGAGCCCAGGGGAATACTGAAAACAGATGGCCGCCGAGCGGGTGATACCAGGTGGGACCAAAGTTCGCGAGGACGCAGCCGTCAGGTTTCAGCAATTCACGCATGGTGTTCAAAACGCCGACGGGATCTTCGAAATGTTCGAACGCATCGAGACTGACAATTACATCCGCGCGCTCATCGGTTTTGGTGACGAATGCGCAGCGGTCACTGACGCTCGCTTTTGATGCTCGATCGCGTGCCTGCCGCAACCATTCTTCCTGAATGTCGAGACCGATTACTTTGCGTGCCCCACGTCGCGCCATCTCGACTGCTTCGATCCCGGGCCCGCAGCCGAAATCGATAACCGTCTTGCCAATGATTTCCCGCCAGAACTCAGCGCCAAGTCGGACGTCGAATTTTTGATCGGAACCATTTCCATCTAGCTGATCATCCACAGTCCCGCTGCTAATCAGCTTCAGGATTTGGTAACCAATATTTCCGCCGATGACTCCCATGTCGCTCAATAATGCCAACGATAATAGATCAACTTCGCGTACTCAGCGGCGACAAATCGCCATCCCGAACTGCGCAGCCACCAAAGTCCTGAAGTTGGCGTCTGCAATCCCGGCGGAGGACTGTCAATTCCAATTTGAACGGAAGTGGCCTTGCAGGCTCGCTGCATCGACCAAAGTGCGCGGCGCGAGTGATATGCGGAAGTCACCACCAGGATTCGATTGAATCTCTGACTGGCCGCGTAATCACACAGACGCAAACTCTCTGGATAGGTTCCGGCGCCAATCTCGGAAACAACTCGAATGTCCTGCGGTGCGACGCCTTGTTGCTGTAATCGTCGCGCGGCCATCTCATAAAAATACAGATTGCGCTGATCGGGCACTGACCATCCGTTCAACAATCCTTCGTTACTCAACACGACAAGTGGCGCGCGCCGTTCGCGGTAAAGCTTGGCGGCCCAATCCGCGCGCTCAACATACGTTCCAGGTCCGCTCAAGACGACGATGGCATCGGCCGATGCGAGATCTGCTTTGACAATCAATAATCTGGCGGCGATGAACGCGAGTAGCGGCCAGACTGCGAGTACGCAAATCGCACCGACGGCAAGTGTTCGTAATCGGCGCGACTTAATTCGCTTGGTAATCACGCTGGTTTCCTGGCCCTCGCTTCGACGCCGATTCCGCCGTACCTGCAAGTGGTTTCAGCAGCGCCCAGCGCTTCCAAAGCGCATTCGATTTGTTCGCGGGTTCGGAAATGTTTGAACCAGTCCGTGAGGGCGTCGTGAGTATCGAGCAATGCCCACTGGCGTTGAAGTTCATCATTCAGCTCCGGGTACGAGCGATAGTAGCAAAGCACCGGCGAGAGCCGCGAAAACAAAGAATGAATTAAGCGCGCGTCTTGCATTCTTCGATGAAGAGGCAGCAACGCATCGACGAGTTGCTCAGACCAACGCAGACTTCTTTCCGGTGATAGCCGGCGAAACAGCATTCGGAAATACGGCGCCGCCTTCGTGTAATAAAGCCAGTTGTAAGTGTAGTGATCGAAGACCAGCCAACCACCGGGCTTGACGTGTTGGTAGAGTGCCGCAATCGTTCGTTCGGGATTCGGCGTGTGCTGGATGACGCCGAGACACAACACGACGTCGAACTGCTGCGGGTAGAAAGGCAACGCCATGATGTCAGCCTGCGCAATGCGATGTCGTTCCGTCTGCGGACAGTTCTCTTGATTTGCCTCGACGGCTTCGCTCAAATCAATTGAAGTTACCGTGGCGCCTTGTTCCAGCAGGATTTCGGTGAATCGCCCCGCGCCACATCCTGCTTCCAGGACTCGCTTTTCACGCAGATCAGCCCACACCTCATCGCCCAGACACCGCTTTAGTCTCTCTCTTGAAATCGGCACGCCGGTATACGAATCAAGTTGCGTGACTCGGTACCTTTTCCATTGTGAACCAAAAGCAGCGGAATAATTGTCGGAAGAGACAAAGCGTGGAATGCCGCCGCGATGCGGATACCGACAGTCATGGTCACAGACCAGAGAATGGTCTGAAGGCGCGAGCGGGCGCTGATGAACGGGACAATGCCACGTAAACTGTTCGTGCGAGATCATCTGCTGATTTCCAAATCTGAGATCGGACGGCTGACTTCATTGCGTTGATTTTGCCCACGTCGTAAGAGTTGATCGTAGAGCCGTTCGGTCGCTTCGAGCTGGGCTTCGCAGGAAAACTTCGTCCTGATGATCTCTCGTCCGCGTTCGCCCATCGCGCGCGCTTTCTCTTCGTCGCAAAGCAACTCAATGATGCGCGCGGCCATGGCTTCGTCGTCGCCGGATGCGACCAGATACCCGGACTCACGTTCGACGATTACTTCCGCCGCACCGCCTACGTCTGTGGCCACCACCGGTCGAGCAGCTCCCATGTATTCGAGAATCGAGTTAGAGAATCCTTCGGCCTTTGAGCTGAGCACGCACACATCTGAAGCAAAGAGCAGTTCCGCAATTCGATCGCACCGCCCGAGGAAGAGTGTATCGTGCTTAAGGCCCAGGTCTCGGGCCAGGACGCGAAGCTCGTCCGTCAGTTCGCCTTCGCCGGCCAGCGCGAAGGTGGTTCCGGGCACGGCTTCCCGCACCAGTTGAGCCGCGCGCAGGAACATCGGGTAATCCTTAACGGGATGACGCATGTTGGCGACGATTGTGACCATCTTTCGATCTGTCTCAATCGGCAGGCCAAACATTTGCCGCGCCTCGGAACGCGTTAAGCCAGGCGGCGGCGTCACGCGCCCCATGTCCAGTCCGTAATACACGACAGCAATCTTTTCCGCGGGCACGCCGTCGCGCGCCAGCACGCGTTTGACTGCTTCCGAGTTCGCGTTGACGACGCTCGCCACTCGAAACGCCGAACGTTCGATGAAATGTTTTGCGCGCGAATGCCAGCCGCCGGTTTCGACGCGCGAGCCGACGCGCGCCGGAACGCCCGCCAGTCTCGCCCCCAACATTCCGAAAACGTTCGTGTAAAAACCGTCGGTGTGCACGACGTCGATTTCTTGCTCGCGCAGGAAACGCACGAAGCGGCGAAGCTGCACGATCATGTTCCAGTTGTAGAAGCTTGTGAGCGGGAATTCGGGAATGTCGTGTACTCCCAACTGCTCGGCCTCTTCAAGTAGCTGTCCGGTCCGATTCAGACACGCAAAATGAACACGGTAACGACCACTCTTTGACAGCAGACGCGCGAGCACGAGCATCTGTCGCTCCGCGCCGCCCATTTCGAAGCTGTCAAGCAGGAGAAGTACGTTTGGTGTGGACATACGTGAATTATGTGAGTGGTTCGAGGGACCTCCGCGACCAAACAATTCTTTGCAGACTCTGCAACTTGGTCCGGATAATCCGGCGCTCCTCAACTGAAGGGACACCGAGCAACCAGATGAACGATAGATAAAAAGCGGCAAAGGCGATCCCGCAGACGGCCAGCATGACGAAAGGGCGCTGGCCCATGACAAACATTCGCACCACCGACGTGAGCGATCCGGCCGTCAAGGCCGCAACTGCCACCTTGCCGACGTCCTTGATCAAAACTATGTCGCGCCACGTGACACCTACAATGCGCCACGCCTTGACTGCTTCGGCTAGGCGGTCCACGACTGTTACGCAGACCATTGCTGTAATCGCGCCGGTGAGTCCGAAATATTTTGTGCCAACCAAAAGCGCGGCGAAGAGAACCACGATGGTCACCGCCCGCAACTTCAACAAAAAGTAGCGATGCTCGGCATGGGCGCGAATGATCGGGTCGGCCAACAGGATTAGAAACGGTATCAAGGTGAGGTTAATCGCGAAGATGGGCCAGCTTCCTAAATACTGTGCCGTGAAGAGAAAAGCGATTAGCTCCGGGCCGACCACCAGTAACAGCGCATAGGTCGGAAAGTGAACGAACGACAACTTACGCATGGCGCTCGCGATCAGCAAAACAATCTCACGAATCTTGCCTTCCTTTTGCAAACGGCTGACGTTGGGAATCAAAACCGGGCCGACCGCTTCGCCGATGATGCCGACCAGCGGCAGGCTGAAGCAGCCGATGGCATAAATGGCAAACGCCGAGGGACCGAACCGGTAAGACACGAAATAGTTGTGCAAATCGGTCATCACCACATACAGCAGCGCGCCCAAACCGATTGGCATCGCATAACCCAATTGCATGCGCATCAAAGACCAGTCGAACTCGCGCCAGAAACTTCCGAAACGTGAGCGCAGATAGATGACCAGGACTAAGACCTGGAGGCTGCCTTGCACGAGCGCCGCGACCAGCAACGCGCGGACGGATGGGAAACCAATCGCCGCCAGCAACATTATTACCGTCTTTGTAAGCTGCGAGCCGATGATGAAGATTGTTGAAAGGCCTACTTCCTGATTTGCCAGCGCCACCACTTCCAAGAGAGAAGAGACGACCCAAATCAGAATCAGTGCGCCGATTAACGGCGCGTATGGCACCAGCTCAGGGCTGTTGAAGATCGTTTCGATTAACTTTGGTTGCAGCAGAAGTGCCAACAGAGCCACGGCGCCGGCGAAAAGGTTGAAGACCAGAATGTTCAAGACAATCGAGCCCCGGTTTTCGGACTCGCGCGGCAGAAAGTAATAAGCGCTCATCGTGAAACCGAGCGGCAAAATGCTCGACGCCGTGCCGACGATGAGGAATGCTTGCTTGTAGAGGCCGAACTCTGTCAGGTCAAGACTTCGCACCAGCAACAATGGCAGCGCAAAACCAAGGACGTAGGCCAACCCTTTGGCGAACATCAGAAGAAATACGCGCGCGGTCAATGAACTGCCGGGTTGGTGAGTTTCTGACATGGTCGCAATCAAGATCGAACTTCGTGGCCAAGAGCGTCGAGCCGGATCGAAGCGGGTCGCTTGCGCAGGTTATAGACGCGTAGAAGCAGCCGGGGCATTAAACGCATGAAGAGGGTCGCGAAACTGAGCCGCGCACTCTTGAAATATTCATTGGCCGCTCGAATGCTAGCAATGGCAGTCTTCGTGTCGCCCAGAAAAAAAGCCTGCTTCCCGCTCGCCAAAGCCGCTTCCGCGCGCACTTTATTGCGCCGGTCGTGCAGAGCTTCCAATTCTGCTGGCGTCAAATCGAAGCCGCGTTCAGCTTTATCGAGAACGCGCAAGAACGAGTCGAGTAGCTGCCTGACATCAGATGTATGGCTGTCAAGACGGCGGCGATAGCGCATCAACACGCGCCGGTGATACGCGATGCGGCCGCCGGAATTCAAAATGCGCAGCCACATATCAAAGTCCTCGCACGAACGAAGGTCTTCATCGAATGGACCGGCTTTGAGCATTGCGGCACGTCTCGCCAGGAGCGAGCCCATGATGTGGCAGCGCTCTCTTAAGATGTTCTCGATGGTCACTTCACCTTCGGATGGACACCAGTCCATGTAGCGCCGGCCGGCCTCGGGGGCATCGCCGAACATGAACGCGTCGGGATACACGACGTCAATCGACGGATCGCGTTCAATCTCAGCTAACTGTGCCTGCAAATAGTCAGGCTCCCACAAATCATCAGGGTCGAGATGCGCGATGAAGGTCCCGCGCGCGGCGCGCACGCCCACGTTGCGGGCGGCACTAACTCCGCGATTCTCCTGCTTGAAGTAGAGGATCCGATCCTGGTAAGGCCCGAGAACGCGTTCCAGCTCTTCGGTGTCGGGCGAGCCGTCATTGACAACTATCACTTCGAAATTCGTAAACGTTTGGGCGAATACCGAGTCAAGAGCTGCGCCGATGAACCTGGCGACGTTATACGCGGGCATGATCACGCTGACGACCGGCGTCTCTTCACTCTGTCGCAAATGTGGAGTTGGCGGGGTCATCGGATTCAACGTGTCTCAGCTAACTCTGCTTTCATAGTTGTCGGCTGAGTTGCGTTACTTGCGTCAGCAGATTCGCGAATCGGTTCCCAGCGCGCGAAGCGCTCGCCGCGGAGAAGTTTGTACACTGCGAGCACAACTGCGAGGTTGGCGATCATGAAGTATTGCGGAAAGGCCAGAAGCCGGCTGCGCGCGCCAATCCGATCAAGCAGCCAGGCCAAAGCCGCGGCAAGATAAAAACCGATTTGCGCGGCGAGAAGTGTGAGATACACACGTGAACTCGAAGCGAGCAGGAGTGAGCTAACGAACAGCGCCAGCATTAAGAACGGCACGGAATATCGCATGACCTTGTGAGAAATCAGTTGAATGGCGAAAAAACCGCTGCGCCACGGATTGAGCATCGCGCGGTGGCGCCAAAGATCCGTGAACGTTTGCGTAATCACGCGCACGCGCATGTTCAATTCATTATTGATTCGCCGGTTTGTTTCTTCGGTGCAAACTGCCTCGGGCTCGAAAACCGTTCGCAGGCCCTGCTGAACCATCTTGGTGGCGATGATGAAATCGCCGTGCGCTTCCGGATAGAGAGGCAGATAAGCGGTGCGACGAACCGCATAGAGACAGCCCGATGCCCCGATCAAAGAACAGGCGCGACTTTCATGCTGCTTGAGGAAGGTTTCATAACCCCAGTAAGAAACTGCGCCGCGACCAATGCTTGAATCGGTTGGATCGACATAGATGAGCCGTCCGGCAACACAGCCGATCGTCGGATCGGCGAAGTTCGGCATCATCGCCCGCAGCACGCCGGCGTTGTACATTGTGGTCGCGTCAGAGAAGAGCAGGACCTCGCCGCGGGCGCGCTCGACGGCAGCGTTCTGCGCTGTGGTTTTGCCGAGCCGCTGCGGCTGCCGATAAAGACGCACGCCTCTTGAAGCAAACGACTGAACGATTTCATCCGTCCGGTCAGCCGAACAGTCTGAGGCAACAATTATTTCCAGCAGCTCCTTTGGATAATCGAGGGCCAATGTGTTTTCGAGTTTGGCGGCGATATCACGCTCTTCGTTGTAGGCCGTGATGATCACGCTGACCGAAGGTCGGCACTCTCCCTTTCGCCGCGGTCGTGGGCGAAGGATGCTGACCAGAGCGACGAGTAATGGATAACCCGCGTAGGTGTAGAAGAGCGCAAGCACGCTCAGCCACAGAAGGATCCCGACAGTTGATTTGAAATTCATGAAGTAGCGGCAGGTTTCAGTTCTTGATCTCTAATCGCCGCTCCTTTCGAAGTGTGCATGAGAGCGCGGTAAAGATTCTTTAGGTTGGCAGCAAAGCGCTCGGTGGTGAAGTTCCTCGCCACAAGATCGCAGCCCGCTTGTCCCAACGTTGCGGCGCGGTCGCTTGAGTTGAGCAGCGAGATGAGGTGTTGGGCGAGTCCGTCGTGATCGCCGTGCTGATAGAGCAAGCCGGTGTCTTCATGATGGACAATTTCAGGAATGCCATCAACCGCCGTTGCAACAACGGGCCTGGCTTGGGCCATGGCCTCCAGGACGACCAGCGGCAGTCCTTCGAAGTGCGTGCTTAGTACGAATATGTCCATCGCGCTAATCATGCGCGCGACGTCTTCGCGAAAACCTGTGAAGCAAAAGAAGTTCTCGACCCCGTTTTCGATCAGCATCTGCCTCACGTGCCGGTAGTGGTTGCGATGTTCCTCAGTGAGCGAATTATCGCCAACGATCAAAAAGCGGGTTTCGGGGTGAGCGGAGACAATCTGTGCCGCCGCCTTAACCAAAGTTTCATAGTCCTTCTGACGGGAGACTCGAGCTACCATGCCGACGATTCGGCTGTCTTGCGGAATGCCGAACTCTGCCAATACAGCGTGCTTCACCTGCTTGGCTGTCCTCGATTGGGAGCGAATACTGATGCCGTCGTAGATCACCTCGGCGCGATGGGCCGGCACGTGATGGGCGAATCGTTTCCAGGTATCTCGTGAAACGAAAATGAATCTGTTGACCGCGCGTAGAAAGTTTGCCTCGCGCCGCGGAATATCGTCGTAACGGTTTCTCACATGGCAAATGACAGGGAGCTTTGCCATTCTCCCGGCGACCGCCGCTTGGTAAGCGGCCAGGACGTCGGAACAGTGCACAACGTTAATTTCGTGGCGTTTGAATTCTCTGGCCAGCGCGTACGAATCGCGCAAGAACCTTCCGGCGTGCCGATAACTGGGAGTGGCGGGCTCATACGTTATCGTCTCAAAGCCCGCGCCTGCGAACAGGGCTTTAAGTTCCGTTGCGCCGTTAAGGTGGAAGATCTTGCCGTGAAAGTCCCCATCCACTGCCTGAGCAACGCGCAGCGTCGCGTGTTCCGTGCCGCCCACCGCCGGCCACGGGAGAATGTGCGCGATGTTGAGACGGCTCTTATGCATCGCGCTCACCCGTTTCAGATTCATAGATACGCCGGAAAGACACCGCGTAACCGACCAGATAATAGATGTACCATCGGTACGCGACTGAAAGGAAAAAACTCGAAACCGCGTACGCAATCAGCGACGCTTGCAAGCCGAGCGCAAGATAGTAGAAGCGGGAATTGCTTTCCCCGTTGATCGCTTCGCGCGCAATGTGACCTAACTTTCGCAGTGGGGTCACAATGAATAACGTGTAAATGACCAACGCCGCCATTCCCATCTCTGAAGCGACCTGAGTGTAGGAATTGTGAGTAACGAGTCCACGCAGCGACGCATGCTCCCTGTAGTTATCCATCCCGATACCGAAAAGTGGATGACGTATCGCCACATAAATTGATCGAAGAAGTTCTCCGCGCCGGTGGGTAGCCGAACCCACTGGATCCAAGCTCGGATCGAGAATTGACAGCATGCGGAGAGCATAATTTCCCGGCGCTAAAAAGAGGAACGCCACACCCATTAGCAGTAGGCCCGCCACAATCGCGAACCGGTGGCGACGACCAAGCTTTAGGGCCGCAAAAATTAACACGGCAAGGAGTCCGAGGAATGCTCCGCGCGAGTAAGTAAAGACAATGGCCGCGAGCAATCCGGCTGCGCAGACGCCAAGAATGATTTTTAAGATTTTGCTGCGCGTAGCGAACAAGAGGGCGATCACGATCGGAACCATGGTCACCAGAAACAGCGCCATGTCGATCGTGTTACCAAAGAGGCCTATGCCGCGACCGTCGACTCGATACCCCTCGACCGTCAGCCGGCCCAGACGATAGTCATTCACCGCACCTACGCTCAACCATACGGCCGCCGCGATGGCTAGAAACAACAATCCATTCAAGCGCGCCCGGGTACGCACGACATTCACCATCACGACGAACATAACGACGCACCTGATAAAGTTGCCGGAAAACCCCTGCCAAGCCGTCGCCGGATCCTGGGCGAGTGGCACCGATAGCAATGCAACGAGCGTGAAGAGCCCGATTAACTTTACTTCCGGCAGCGGCACCGTTAGCGTCCCAAACAAAGCAAGCTGGGTCGGAATGAAAGAGGCTAGTGTGATGATGCCAACGACCAGAGCGATCGAAGCTGTGACCGGCGAAGGATAAAATTCGCTGGGCCGTGCGTAAAGGATGAGGGTAAACGCAAAGAGCGCAGCATACGTAAACTTATGGCCATGCGTAGCTATTCGCGCGAATGGTTCGTCTTTACACGAGGGTGCAGTCGTTGATGAGACTTCTACGTGTGGCGGCGACGCGCCGGCGACTGGCTTAACCGAAATGGCCGCCGCTTCGCGGCGCGCGCGCGAAGGCGTGACCGACGAATAACCCGCATTTGCTCGTACGCCCGGCATCTGGAAATTTGTCCTTGTAAACTAAAGAAGCGCAGTATCCTGCGCTTCTCGATAACCTGGTTGTTCTCAAGTTCGGCGCGGTTAAGCTACCGCTTCCTCGCCGTCAACCACCATCACGCGCACTCGCTCACGCAGGGCCAATTCAAACATGCGCGCTTCCTCAACCTCCGAGAATGACAGCGCTCGCAACTCCTGCTCGATGCGCCGCCGATAATCGGAGACCAGAGAATCAGAAACGCCTAATGTGGCGGCAACTTCCAATTGCGTCGCGTGATCGGCACTCAAGTAACAATGCCAGAGCACTCCGATCATGCGGTTGTACTGCTTCATCTTGCCGCGCACGTTTGAGCGGAGCGCCGTGAGAAACTTGTCCACAAAGCCGGCCGCTTCGCGGTGTAATTCGTGTCGTAAAAGGCTTTCTTCCGGGTTCTCGCGCATGTCCGCCGGGTCATAATGCGGGCCGTCGTCACCTTCGTCGCCGCCCAATGGAACCAGATAAATGTCCATTACCGGGAGCCGGGACATCACCATGCTGCGCAAACTTCTGACGTCAGCCGGCGAGTCGATCGCTTCCAGCACGGAAATGATCAGGTCTTCGAGGTCTGAGTTGCTGATCACGATTTGCGCGTCGCCCGTGCAGCCCACCATGCGCGTATCACGCTGCCGGACCGGAATCATGTGGACGCGCTGTTCCATCTCGTGCGTGTTGCGGCCGCCTTTACCGTTGGGCCATTCGCTCAATCCGTAAACGCGATCCGCGAGCCGGCGATGCGCTTCTTCGCCCGTTCCACTGCTGTCAAAGCGGCGGAAGTTCGCACTCGACTGAATCAAAGTCGAAATGCGTCGGGCCAACCGGTAGCTTTCGGGATGTCGTTTGCGCAGCTCAGCCGTCAGTAAGTTCGTTAGCTCTATCTGTCCGATTTCGCATTCGATCTCGGCGTCCGTCATGCTGGTGTCCAGATAGTGTTGGAAGCGAGCTTTGGTTAACAGCTGAACAAACAGTTCCTGGGTCAGATCGGTGTGCGCGCTGCTGGCACCTTCTTCGATCAGCAGGCCGGCGCTGCGGGAAGCGCGCACCAGCGGATGATTGCTGACGATGCGATGCAGCTCAGCCCACAGGCGGTTTACATCCGAACTGCGGAGGCTTTCAACCCAATGGCCGGCTCTGGCGCTGCGTTCTGCTGCGCGGCGGGCGCGGGCAGAATCAGGCGCAACATTGACGGCCGTTTCTGGCGTGGTCTTTTGACTTATTGATTTCACGGTGCTGGTTGGTATCCCGGCGGATACGGCGGGTGGCAAGACGAATGACTCTCGTCGGTTTGGCTGGGGCCTTCTGCTGTCGCAGGTGAGAAGGGCACGGGGACACGCTTCGGACAGACAGCGTCAGGCTCAAGCGTGATTAAGTTTTTGTGTTCAGTCCCGGAAAGAAGGTGCTTGTCCGACTTCTCTGTTGTCGGTCAGCGCGGGAAGCTGGTCGATCGGCACTTCCGAAGCGGGGTGACGACCGGGAAACCGGCAGCCAATTCGCTGCGCGGTATGGCCAAAAGCATCCTAACAAATCGGCAGAGGGTTGAGCAACATGTTTTTACACGAGGCGAAATCCGCGTGTTTGCTGAGGAAATTGCCCTGAAACGACAGAGAGAGCCCCGAGGACCAGCCTCGGCCGGAATAAATTTTTGGAAAACACTGCCCTTTAGATCTTGGCCAACCAGATTCGCCACGGCTGACTTTTGGGAGCAAACATTCGGTAGTTAGCTGTTAACAGCTCGCCGGTTCGGCACGTCTCTCCTTTGGGTACGGGCGAATTCGAAAAATAATGAAACACCTGACAGGCTACCGTCGTGATACCCATTGGCAAGCAGTACCAAGGAGTCAGTTATGTTGAAAGTCTATTCAAGAAATCTGGGCGATGCAGCGGTCTTATCGCTAGAGGGCCGTCTCGTAAGTGGTGAAACGCGAAGTCTGCGCGACGCCGTACGCTCTCAAACAAAGGTAAGTGCAATCGTTTTGGATCTGTCGCGCGTCACGGCAATTGATGCGCGCGGTCTTGGCGTCATGCTCGAGTTGCGACGGCAGACTGCTTTGGACGGAATTCGCTTCAAGCTGATGAACGTCAACAGATTCACCAGCCGCGTCCTCGAAGTCACGCGCCTGAATTGCGTCTTTGAAATCATTCCCAAAGCCGAAGCCGTAATTTCACCACGCATCGCGCGTGCGCAAACGCGAATCGCCGCCTGTGCTTAATCTTGGAGCGCACGCATCCTGCGTGCGGTACGCAGGTGTCCTCGCCTGCTTTGGAGTGCTCCCGGTGTGAAGGCGCTTTGGATCCTGTTACTGCAAAACGTTCCGCACAAAAAACAGCCCAGCGAAATCTCGCTGGGCTGTTTTGCATCGCTTCCGTTAGCTCGGGCCGTTAAGGCTTGCCCTTACCTTTTCCGCCGCCACCTTTCGGTTGGCCGGGCGCTTTGTTCTGCTGCTTCGCCGCGCCGCGTCCCGGCTGGTTCTGTTTGACCTGCGGCCGTGGCGCCTCGCGTTGAACCTGCGGACGGGGAGCTTCTCTTCCTTTCACCGGGTTTCCGATGCGTGCTCCCTCGGCTCGCGGAGAGCTGGGCCGCTCAACCTTCGGTTGGGCGCGTTGCTGCTGTTCAATCTGGCGAACTTGCTGTCGCTGCTGCCGTTCGATCTGGCGCACTTCGCGGCGAGCTTCTTTATTCCCACGCGCTGCTTCACGCGCCAGCGCATCTATTTGTTTCTGCCGGCCCGGATCCGCCTGCGGTACTCCGGCGTTTCGCTCATCCCTGACCTTGAGCTTCTGGTCCCTGGTTTTTTCGGCAATGCGCTCGACCCGCAGAGACTTGTCCAGATCCTTCTTGAAACGAGGTCTCCCCGGATCATGCGCGACTACGACTGTCGTGTCGTTGAGTTTCTTCGCGATGCCTGGCGGCAGATCAATCTTGCCGCGGCCCCAGGCCGAATGGATCACAGCGTTGCGGAGCGGCGTCAAGAGCAGCGGCTCGAGCGTCGGTCGCACGTTCGCCAGGCTCGCCGCATTAACGTGCTTCACGTTACGCGGATCGATCGGTCGTCCAAAATAATCGATGGGCACGACCGTGATTGCGTTCGGCGCAGCCAGGTTTACTAAGTTAGCTGCGATGACGTCGCCGCGCGAAAGATAATGCGGCTGCCAGTCCTCGTCGTAATATCGCGCCACATAAGCATCACCCGGACCCAAAGGAATCCAGCCAATCTCGTTATTGCTGACGGGAACAAAAGCGACGAGCGCCGGCGAATATTGCGGCGTCGCGCTCGCTGCTTCAGGAATCCAGTACCAGCGATCGCCGGCAAAAGCCCAGCGTCCGTAATGGTACGGCGTGTAACCCCAGGGCTCATTCGAAACCCACGTCAGTCCGTATGGATAGTCCCTGGTCCAGTAACCCTGTTGATAAGGGGTCCAACCCGCATCGACGCGCGGACTCCATGCGTACCCGTAGCCATCTACATCGCGCCAATCGCCGTAGTAACTCAGATCGTTGATGCCCGGCGCGTCATAGGTCACGTAGCGATAACTGACATCGTTACGATAAGGATCGTAGTAGAAGGGATCATCGAGATACGCGTCATAGTTGGCATAGCGTCCGTCATAATTGTTTGGGTATTGATAGCCGTAATAGTCGTCAACCAAATAACCGGCGTCGTCCCGGTTCAGTCGCTGCAGGGCGACTTCGGCAGCCGTGGTGCCCAGCAGCGTTAGCATTTCGCCTTTGCCAATCTGGCCGCTACCCGCGAGGCCGACAACCTGGGCCAGGCCGCTCAGAACAGAAACCATCGTGTTCCCGTCGTTGACATCGACGTAGTAGAGACCCGGCTCGTTGAAATCAACCGCGCCATAGGGCGTCCCGACTTCGAACAACTCGCCCGACGGCAGGTAAGCAACATCAAAAATCGCCGCGCCGTCCCGCAACGCTAACTGCGTACGATCGTCGCTCAGGGCCACCACATCGAGCGCTGTGTTTGGATCCAGCCGCGCATAATTGCGTCCGTCAAAGGCCACGCTGGCCCACGCGTTCTCGCGCGTGTAAAGACGGTCGCCGACTGAGACAGGCTCGTTCGGCCCGGCTGCTCTCCACTCAGTTTCATTCGCATCGGCCAGCGCGACTTGCCCCTCAACGCGCTGCAGGCGCGCCGCATTCGGTAACATCGCCGCCTCTGCATTGTTCGTATTTCTTTGATAGAGCCAGACGCCGGCGCCCGCCGCGATTGCTACCGCGAGGCCGATCAATGCCGCGTGCGGCCAAAGTTTGATATTTCTCATGAAAGCTTTACCTCCTGGATGATGTGGCACGCGCATCTTGCGCGTGATTTCACGGGCGGGACGCCCGTGCCACCTCCCGTCAATTGATCCGCTGATGTTTGTGTGACGGAAAGAGTCTTGTTCACGGAGAATCGTCGCAATCAGCGTTCCTGAATGGGCAGCGAACCTTTACTTGAGAGAGCGCTCTTGGCCTTTCAAGTATCCGGTGCCGCGCATGTCGATTTTTAGGACGGGAGAGCGAGGCATACGTTTTGTTGAAGGTAAATGACTATTGATTAGTTACAGGATTGCAAGGTGTGGGATCGTGCTAAATCGGTTCACACATGCGAATCGATATAAGGCTGAACCAAATCGTGGACCCGGCGTTCGACAAGCGGCACAAAAACCCGTAGTGCCCTGTTTGAAGCTCTCTGCGCCACCTCCGTTTTCTTTGCGTCTCGAGTCTGTGCGCAGACGTGTGCCCCGTCGGCCAAAAACGCAAAGACCATCAACGCCCAAATTGATTTCCTCACTTGTATTTTTTAGTAGCCCAGAGCTTCAGCGCTGGGGATCCGCGTCCCCAATAATTTCCTTGAGCCCGCTTTAGCGGGCGACAGAACCTCAGGGTCCGCTTCGCGTGCGCGCAGAGTTTATTAATAGGGCCTGCACAGCCCACGCGCGTCTGGAACTCGCATAGCGCACAGCTTCGCGTCACTTCTCATAGGACTCTGATTTAATCGCCGCCAGCTTCTCCGTCGGTGTGGGTCCCTCCTTCACCCCAACGAGCATGAACAGCCCGGCTCGGATGGCGCGGTCTGGTCAGTGTGCAGCGGCGCGCCTGCGGTTCCCATGCCGCCCCCGTTAACGGCGGTCAAGTAGTGGCCATCGAAGGTTTTAAAAGCGTAGACGCCCTCAGCCAGTTCTTCCAAAGTGAACGTCTCAAACTGTCCAATTTCGGTGGCATCGGTCGCGACCGGGCTACCCGCAGGTGCCGCGATTCCTCCGCCGTTTACAGCGGTCAGGTAGTACGGCGCGGAAGTTACGATGAGACAGAAACCTTCATCGTCAAACGATATCCAAAACTTTTCCCAATCCTGGGCCACCGACGCATCAGTGTGGATCGGAAGAGCGTTTGCGTCTTCACCCATGCCGCCACCGTTGACCGCGGTGACATAGTTTCCATTGAATGTCCTGATAGCTACTTTCACCGGTTCATCTGCCATGAAGAGTAAGACCTCCGTTGAGTTTGAGAAATAAGATTGCTGAAAGGCGGCGCGAACAATACTGGGCCAGGATTGTACTCAACGTCTTTGGAGTGCGCCGGCTCTGGGAGCGCGGGCATCCTGCCCGCATATGTAGTGCGCCGGCTTGGGAGCGCGGGCATCCTGCCCATAGGTTTGGATTGCTGTCCGCGTGGCGGACTTTTAACAGTAGCCCAGTCCCGACTGGTCGGGGCTGGGATCAGCGGACCAATTTTTATCTAGAGCCCGCTCTAGGGGCGACAGAAACTCCGGACGCTTTTGGGCGGCGCAGGCCGTATCTGCAACCTTTCACCTGTCAACCGCACCTACAATCACGAACATGAAAAAATCTGTCCTGGTTCTGTTACTGCTCTTCGCCGCCGCCAACTCGCAAACTCCCAATCGGAAATCCATGGTGCGTATTGCCGGCGCGACTTTTCAAATGGGCACCGCTGCGGCCAAGGTTCAGGAGATTGCCGCAGCCTTCAATATTTCAAAGCATCCCGACATCATTCAGGCAGAAACGCCGCAGCATCAAGTCACGATCAGTTCGTTCTTCCTCGATAAATATGAAGTGACGAATTCGGATTTTCAGAAGTTCATTCGCAGGCATCCTGAGTGGAACGCCGCGCGCATACCCAAACACTTTCACAATGGCAACTACTTGAAAGACTGGATTGGCACCAACTTTCCAAAAGGCAAAGCAAATCACCCGGTGGTCAATGTGAGTTGGTACGCCGCTGTGGCGTACTGCCGATCGCAGGGCAAGCGTCTGCCAACTGAAGCCGAGTGGGAATATGCCGCCCGTGGCGGTCTACTGAATCAGAGCTTTCCGTGGGGCGACGAACCGGCAGACAAAACGCGCGCGAACTATGGCGGCAGCGGTATTAAGACTACAACCGCAGTGGGGAGCTATCCGGCGAACGCGTACGGCCTGTTCGACATGGCCGGCAATGTCTGGGAATTCCTGGCTGATGAGTGGCGGCCCTATTCAGATCGGCCCCAAACGAACCCGCTAAGCGGCCAGGCTCTTTTGACGGACGGCCGCCGCAGTCTTGTTTTGGAGCAGGATCCCGAAGACGTGACCACGCGCCGAGTGATCCGCGGTGGCAGCTTCGGCGGTGCGCCCCTGAATTTGCGGGTCACTTACCGCGACTCTCACCCGCCCGAAGGAGCGCGCGAATTTGTCGGGTTCAGATGCGCAGCGTCAGAGTGATCGGCCTGGGAGCGCGGGCATCCTGCCCGCAATTTTCGCCAGCGCTTTGGATTAGCTCCCTTCTCCCACTGAGAAAGGGCTGAGGTGAGGGCCCGGCGCGACCTGGAGTGCCTAAAGGTAAGGAAGGTGGGCTTGCCCCCCGCGCTCTGTGAACCGCCGCGCTGGCTCACTGCTCACTGCTTCGTGATCTTCATACCCTTCAGCGCGCGATCGAGAAGGCCTTGCGAAACCTCCGCCCAGCGCGCTCGGGCTGAGCCACCTTCATTCAGATCGGCGGCCGTAAACCCGGTTCCGGTTAAATCTTCGGCGTAGATAATCATTAATTCATTGCGCTTCGCTTCGTCGATCAGATGGACGAGGCGTTGATACATAACTTCGGTACTCCCCATGCGAAACCCTTTCGCGCTGAGAAACGCCCGGGCGCGCGCGCCGTCCGAATCCGGCCGGCCCATGTCGCCAGTCAGGCTGCGCGCATATGCATCGGCAAAGAAATCAAAGCCGCCGCTGTTGACGATCTTCGGCGACTTGTAATTGTAAGAGTGCTTGTTGTCCGGCAGGTAACCTTCGAATTGAATCCAATAGAAACGCTTCATGCGCCCGTCTTTGTCCGTCTCAACAAAGAAGTGCTGCTCGGCATTCGCCACGTTGTAAAGCACGAAACTCTGCGCGCCGGCGTACTTGAACGCCTTGTCGAATTCAATCCGCACGGCGGGCATGTCTTTAGAGGTAAGCACCTGGCCAGAGACAGTGCGCGTGGTCGGCGGCGCAGGTTTCGAATCTGTCTGCGCAAAGGCTGCGAAGGAAAGCATCACAATCGCGATGGCGAAAAACAGGTTTTTCATAAAGTGACTCCTGATGAGATTGCGGTCAGGATATTCAACGAAGGGCTGGACGCGATGGTTCAGAAAAGATCTTCGCGTAGCGGATGTTTGAATTTAGCCCAGCGCTTCCAGCGCTAGCGATCGCGGTTTAATCTGGATGGCCTTCTGCTTACCGCCTTCAGGTCATTTCTATGACGGCGCTGTCGAGCAGTTTCTTGATCATGCGCAGCGTGTCCGCTTCGCGAAATGGACACACTGATACAACCGACGCCACATCGAGCTCGCCGTTAATGCGCGACAGCACAAATCCCTCCTGCGGATCCAATCTCTGTTGCTCGAGTTGCTCAAATGAAATCAACAGGCGGGGGACGGCCTTTGGCGACACGCCGTTTTTGTAGATTTGGACGATCAGTTTCTGCTCGGCTTCTTCGCGCAACTGGTGCGCCTCTAAATTATTGGGTTCCTGATTCAGGGCGTTATGAATGGCGGCCAAAGCGTTCTCCGGACTCTCCGCCAACTCGGCGCGCGCCAGATTCAGCAACTCCGGAACCGTCTCAGGCAATCTCAGCCCTGAAGGACCGCCTGGTTCTTCAGGCGGAGGCGGCGCTTCCCCGGCGACCCTGATTACCCCTCTATTGACCAGATCGAAGAGCAGCGCGGATCCGTGAAACAGAGAGGTGTGCATGTTGTAGCAGATCTCGGCCGCCGTCATCCCCTTCTCGACGTGCAGCAAAACATCGCGGGTTTCGTGGCTTTCATTGTCCGATTGGATCCACGCCGGATTGAGTTCAAAGAAGGTCCGGTCGGACTTAATGACGTTTCGATAACGCGCCCATTCGTCCATGCGGTAAGCCCCGTCCATGGTGACTGAAGTCGCATTAACCTGGATGCGAATCAGGTCATTCGGCAACGGTTCGTGATCAAGAAATTCAAAATCGGCTTCTTCCCAGATGAACAGGTCATAGATGATTTCCAGCGTGCGGGTGCGCAAGACTTCCATGATGTCGGCCTGGCTCACCAAACCCCGCGACGAGAGAATCGTCCCCAGCATACCGCCTGACTGTCGCTGAATATCCAAACCAGTCCGGAGGTCCAATTCGTTGATCTTGCCGTAATGAAGCAGCGCTTGACCCAGACGTTCTTTGGGATCGTTGGAGCTCGATCCGACAATCAAACCCTCCTCGAGAAAGATCTGTTTGATGATGGTGCCGCGGCCGATCTTCAGGGTGCCGGTCTTTCGCCCCGCCGCCAGAAACTGGAGCAGGTCGGCGACACTCATGGTTTTGAGGGTTCCGCGAATACTCATCGGGTAGCTCGATTAAGCCGTTTTAGATAAGAGGGGACGCAAACGCGGGCCCGGCGACGACTTCGACTGAGATCAATGACTAAGCGAAAACAGCTTACATTTTCGCAGACAAAAGATTCAAGCGGAAGTTTTTGGGGGGGGGAGTGCCCTGCTGTCCTAACTCGAAACTCGAAACCCTGAACTCGAAACTGAGATTCCGCCGTCTGCCTCCTGCCGTCTGCCTTTTGCCTTTGCCTTTTGCTTTTTAAGAGGCTTTTAAAAACACGCTGCACGGACTACGATTAGCGGCCATGAAACCGGCCGTATTGCTAATCAGTCTTCTGCTCTCGGCGACGTACGTAGTTGCCCAACGCCCAGTTGCGCGGGGTCCCGACGCGCTGGCGCGAAACGTGACCATCTATCGTGACCGATACGGTGTGCCGCATGTTTTTGGCCGCACTGACGCGAGCACAGTCTTCGGATTTGCGTATGCGCAGGCCGAAGACAATTTCTGGCGGGTGGAAGAGAACTTTATCTACGCACTCGGCCGCGCGGCAGAAGTTAACGGGGAACGACGGTTGGCGCATTCCCGATTGAACCGGGCGCTGGAAATCCCGCGGCTGGCCCGTGAAGAGTACACCCGTCTCGATCCGAAGATGCGCGCGCTGTGCGATGCTTTCGCCGCCGGCTTCAACTACTACATCGCCAAACATCCCGAAACGCCTCCCAGACTCCTGAACAGGATCGAGCCGTGGTACACACTGGCTTTCATCCGATACAACTATTATCAGAACGGCTTCTCACGCGACCCGGGTCTTGCGGGCGATTTGCAAACCGCGCAAATCGAGCCGTTGACGTCTGACAACGTCGGTTCCAACGGGTGGGTCATCGCACCTTCCCGCAGCAAGACAGGCCACGCGATGTTGTTCATTAATCCGCACCTGCCATTCTTCGGCACAGGTCAGGTTTATGAAGGTCACGTGCACAGCGACGAGGGGTGGAACTTCACCGGCTACACGCGCCTGGGATTTCCATTTCCCTATGTCGGACATAATGAAGATGTCGGGTGGGTCAGCACAGACAACGCCGCTGACCTGACCGACGTTTACGTCGAAACCTTCGACGATCCGGCGCGCCCGCTCGCCTATCGCTACGGCAATGGACATCGTTTGGCGACCGAGCGAGTTGAAAAGATTCGCGTGAAGACCGATGCGGGCTTTGAAGAGCGTTCGTTCAAAATGATCAAGACCCATCACGGCCCGGTGCTCGGCAAGCGCGACGGAAAGCTTTTGGCGCTCCGCATGGCACATTTTGATAGTGATGGTTGGCTGCGTGAGTGGTACGACATGACTCGCGCGCGTACGCTGGCACAGTTCAAACGCGCGCTGCGTCCGCAAAAGATGCTCTTCGGAAATGTGATGTACGCCGACCGGGCCGGTAACATCTTCTATCTCTATAACGGAGCGGTGCCACGTCGGGATCCTCGCTTTGATTGGAGTAAGCCTGTCGATGGCAGCGATCCGGCCACTGAGTGGCGCGGCTATCACACAATGGACGAGCTGCCGCAGTTGACGAACCCAAGCACCGGCTGGATGCAAAACTGCAATACGACTCCTTTTCTCTTAACCAGCGAAGGAAGTAATCCGAAGCCAGAGAACTTTCCTAAGTACATGGTCCAGGAAGGTGACAATCCGCGCGGTCGCATCTCTCGTCGCCTTCTTTCGACCAAGCCATCGTGGACTTTCGAAGAGTGGACTCAAGCCGCCGTCGATACTCACGTGATCATGGCGGATGAGTTGTTGCCCGGATGGCTAGCCGAGTTGAAGCAGCACCTCGAGGATCCAACGCCGAAGGCGTTCGCGACCTTCAGCCCAGGGTTGCGCGCAGCGCTACCCTGGGAACGGGAAATTCAATTTGTTGATTCAGCCCGCGAAGCGGGCGACAGAGATAATCGCCTCGGCGAAGCCTACGCCATCCTCAACGCCTGGGACCATCGCGCCGGGATCGATTCAATCGCGATGACGATCTTCAATCGCTGGCGAGATCGGGTTAACCGCGTACCTCAACCTTCGACAACTCAATCCCGTCTTGCGGCTCTCAATGAAGCTCTGGATGAACTCAACGCGCGGTTTGGCACTTGGCGAGTGAAATGGGGCGACCTCAATCGCCTCCAGCGCTATGACGAAAGCAAGAGCGAGCCTTTCAGCGATGCGCGCCCCAGCGTTCCCGTGCTCGGTATCAGCGGCGCCGACGGCGGCGTGTTTACTTTCCAGGCTGTTCCGATAAACGAACAGAAACGTTTCTATGGAGTCGCGGGCGCAAGCTACGTTAGCGTCGTCGAGTTTGGTCCGCGCGTGCGCGCCTTGTCGATTCACACCTTCGGCGCCAGCGGCAACCCGAAAAGCCCTCACTATTTCGATCAAGCAGAGTTATACGCGCGAGGCGAATTCAAACCGGCCTGGCTCACCTTGAGTGAGATCCGCGCCAACCTCAAATCGTCCTACCATCCCGGGGAAGAACGAAAATGATTTGGAGTGCGCCGGCAGAGTCCCGACTTTGTCCGGACGGCGACGGCGGTTTGGATTCTTCTCCCTCTCCCTCTGGGAGAGGGTTGGGATGAGGGCTTACTGCCGGAGATCAATATTCAATCTCACAGCCCGCTTTAGCGGGCGACAGACCGACACACTGCAGTCTGCCGCCTGCCGCCTGCTTTCTCCATTGGACCGTCCACGGCAAGCTGCGCCACCCGACGCTGTTTGGCGTGCGAACGGATAAAGACCCGCGTGAAGTGGTAAGGGAATAGGTAGCACAGCCTTAGTCTTTCAAGAGTTGAAGCTTAAGAGTGCTTCGCGTAACCTTTGCATCGCGACCTAAACATAGTGCGCCCGCCGCTGTGATAAGCTCACCACCGATGTCACAACCTGCGATGTCCCAACCAGTGGTAAATGCGGCTTTTGAGCAGAAGAAGTACACTGTCGCCGAATTCTTTTGCGGATGTGGCGGTTTCTCTCATGGTTTCGTCCGTTCCGGCAGATTCAATGCGGTTTTGGGAAATGACATTAAGAAAGCGGCCTTGCGTACTTTTGAATTTAATCATTCGCGACATGGTTTTACGCCCAAGATTCTCGAGGGCGACATACGAACCATATCTATCGAAAGCATTGTGAGGACACTCGATGACAAAGGAGTGGGAATCGGTGAATTGGATTGCTTAATCGGCGGTCCGCCATGCCAAGGCTTCTCCCAAATGCGTAGGAGTGAAGAACGAAAAGACGACGCGATCGTTAGCTTTAAGGGCTATAACCGGCTCGACCAGGATCCTCGGAACGATTTGGTGCTTCGCTTTTTAGAAATCGCGAATGCATTAAGACCTAAATTCATTTTGATAGAAAATGTTCCGCAAATGCTTACGCACGGGCATAACGGTCAGCCCGGTGGGTTGGCGCGAGATGTGGAGACCCTCCTCCGCGAGTTGGAATATGATGTTGCTGTCGATGTGCTAAACGCTGCCGATTATGGCGTCCCGCAACTTCGCGAGAGGGCGTTCTTCGTAGCTTGCAGAATCGGAAATGCAACGTTACCCGCCCCAACACACGTTGGTTTAGATCTCGCTGGTGGATTGCCGTTCGGATTGAAACCTTGGGTAACCGTCGCTGACGCGATCAGTGACTTGCCGACACCACCGGAGCATGTCGACACATTCGGAGGCGGGCCGTTGGATAATTACTTGAATATCGAACTATCCGATTATGGGCGTGCGATGCGATCCGATGAATGCTTTCCTTATAACCATGTGACTAGGAACTATCAAGGTCGCATCATTGATACAATCAAGCAAATGCTTCCCGGGGAGACTTGGGATCACGCTAGCGAAAGAATGCGGTCGCACTACGAGAAATTGATCGAAGAAGTTAGCATTAGCGGCGATAGTCGCGATGCTGTAAAGAAAATGCTCATTGAGCAGAAAATAATCAATCCTATCTTCTATCGCAAATATTACTGGAGCGCTTATACTCGGCTTTCGCCTAGCCGGCCAGCGCTAACAATCACGGCGAACTCAAATTTTTTAGGATCCGGCCGGTTCACTCATCCGTCTCAAGACCGTGGGATCACCATGCGAGAGGCGGCTCGTTTGCAATCTTTTGATGATGACTTTCGCTTAGTTACATCGGCTACTGATTCAACTGTCACTAATACAATAGGTGTCGGGATGGACATGATTGGGGAGGCTGTACCACCTTTGTTAGGCAGGTCTTTCGCTCAGCTAATAGCCGCTCAACTTGATGCTGAAGCAGATTCAGCCGATGTGAAACTGGCCGCCCATGTGAGCGCGCATCGTTAGTCCAATCGCAGAATAACTCGTCAACCTTATGGATAAAGAAACGGCCCGAGAAATTGCTAAGGACGCGGTTCAGAGATTAGCAAAGCGCCTCGGAGAGAACGCTACGTTTCCCTTTGATGTCATATGGGAATATGCAAAAACCGACGTGCCGCCGAAGCTAAAGCCGGCACGTGCGAACGAACTAATAAATGAGGGCTATCTTGAGCGAACGGGAGCGGTTGTTAACGCTTCTTCGCCGGGAAGGGCAGGTAACCGAGGGCCTGAGTACAGACTCGGTCCTCGCTTTCGAAAACAACCATCCACACGCCGCGGTAAGGTCACTACTGCCGGCGCTGTAAGAAGTCTAGAGGCCGCAATGGCGGACGCGGGAATCGTCATTACATCGGCTGAACTGGCCAACCTGTACCTCGCACTGCTCTCAAGTCCGCTAATCATCTTGGCGGGAATCTCTGGCACGGGTAAAAGCAAGATACCGCGAGTATTCGCTAAACTAATGACAGCGGAATTCTCGTTTATCCCTGTCAAACCCCAGTGGTCAGATAACTCTGACCTTTTTGGATATTCACCAACCCTGAATCCTCAACAGTTCATCGAGGGAACATTAACGAAGACGCTAAGGGCCGCCTCGAAACAGCCGGAAACGCTTTCCATTGTACTTCTGGATGAAATGAACCTTGCTGCCGTGGAGCATTACTTTAGCGACTTCTTAAGCGTTATTGAGACACGCAGAAGAGTAAAGAACGCGATTTTAACAGATCCGCTCCCGCTCGATTTGCCCGCTCCTGATAAACACGATCAGTATTCTGATCTGCGGAACTTAGGATTGCCATCAAATGTGCGAATCATCGGAACAGCAAACATGGACGAAACGACTCGTCTGTTTAGTCCGAAAGTTCTCGATCGAGCCTTCTCGATAGAGTTTGATGAACCTGCTCTAACTACTTTCGCGGTAGCAACAAGACGAGACTACGATCCATCCGGTTTTCACGCTCTGATGGTGAACCTGCTAGATTCATCTAATCCCGTGTCGGTGGATGAAGTCTTCAGCGATTCAGAAACGCTTTTTGAGGGCATAGGAACACTACTAGAAGAAGTTCGGGAGATACTGCGGCCATCCGGTATCTCTTTTGGTTTCCGACCCCGCAACGATATATGTATTTACATGTATCATTGGCAAAAACAAGACCTGGCTAGCGTGTTGTCGCCTACTGCTGCTATGGATTGGTGCTTTCTGCAAAAAATCCTACCAAAACTTTCGGGCACGGGTGAAGCTCTTCGGGAGGCGCTCGAAGCGTTGCTGACTTGGCTTAACACCAACGAAACCGCGGGTAATACCAATCCACTGTCCGTTACCCCACTGCAAAGTCGTCCGTGGCGAAGGAGCGCTGATAAGCTCCAACGAATGATCAACCGCCTTGAGGTAGAAGGTGCCACTACGTTTTGGGGAACTTAAGTAAATGCCCACCTCAGTTCTCGAGCTCGAAACGGACGTCTGGAAGCTTAGTGTCGTTGGTAACTTACCGGGGTTACCTGAATACCTAGACTTCGCCGTTTCAACGACGATTGAATTAATGGGCGCCGGTACCCTTAGGGCTTACGATCCCTCCAGCCAACAATTAGTCGAGCGTGTTCCCGCAACGCCTATCTCGCCAATTCTTTATGAAAATATCAACTATGACTTCTACCTTGAATCGCGACAAGGTCTTTCAAAACTGAAACTGCCTGCTGCCGCTGGTTTCCGGTACGAAACTAAGGGAATCCAACACTATGCGATCAATTTTCGTAATGACGTTGGCTTCGTTGACATTCAGGTAGAAAACGAGATTACGGGAATCACAAATCTACGCCTGGAAGTGTTCCCGTTGAAGCTCGATTATCGTAGTGACTACATTCAGATGCGCGACGAAGTAGCAGCAGTTACCAGAAACCTCGTCATTGCAGCGCAAGCCCGAACGTTCGGCCAAGGGAGCGCAACGAGAGCCAAGCAACCGACGCTCGTTGAATGGCTCTCGCTAATGAGGGGGCATTTCGCCGAATTTATCGATAGCGCACGCGCAATAAGCCGCAATCCGTATTCTCAACTTCGCAAATCCAGTCACGAGATTCAAACTCAAAAATCTAGAAAAGTTGACCACAAGCGACTCTCGAAATTGATAAGAACAGGTTTTCGCCGTGGAGTTAAGACCGCCAACGACGTTCTCCTTCCGGAACGTGTTCCGGGGCTGCTTAATCAAATTACTTTTGACACGGTTGAAAATCGATACGTCAAGGCTTTGTTGTTCGAAACCGAAAGGAAGTTACAAAGGATCATTCGTACGCATTCTAGTGGCGATGAAGATGCCGATATGACGGCTGAGGAGAAATTCTTTGAGGCCGCTCGACCGGATGCGGCGACGATGCTGAAACATCTGAAAGTCTTCTTGCGAGCTCCTTTTTTGAGCGAAGTCGCGAGCGTGCCTCCGAGGCGCCCATTGTCTATGGTGTTTCACCAACACCCTCAGTACGCTTCTTTTGTTCGCGCCGCCCAACTACTTAATGGAGGCTTGGCAGTCATTGGTGGGCCTTTGCAAGTAGGTCTGAAGCAGATATCACTTCTCTATGAATATTGGTGCTTCCTAAGATTGATTGCTTTACTGTCGGAGCGGTTCGATCTTGAGCAGCAGACGATCGTGAAGGTCAAGCATCTTCGAATAGTGGTTGTTTTGGCCAAAGGAGTTGAGTCCGTCGTTAGATTCAAGGATTCTGAGACTCAAAAGTCACTTCTCGTGATCTACAACAGGCTTTTTAGCAGGCTCCCAACTGTGAATCAACAACCAGACAACATAATCGAGTTGGCAAGCCAAGATGGTTTCCACATTTTCGATGCGAAGTATCGTTTGAGTTTTGATCCTCGATACATTGCTCAATATGGCGGCGTCGGACCAACTATTGAAGACATAAATACGATGCACCGATATCGTGATGCAATCGTCATCCCAACGAGTCTAGACGAACGACGTTTCAAGAATATTGTGAATGGAGCGGTGGTCTTCTTTCCCTTTCAGAACGAAGAGGAATATGGTAAGCACAAGTTCTATCGGAGTGTAGAAACAAGACAAATTGGTGGATTGCCTTTTTTGCCTTCCGCGGTGAACTTAGTTCAACAGCACCTCCGACAACTATTGGCAAGCAGCGGATATCACGTTTAAGCATGGACGTCGTCGATCGGCAAACAAGGTCGCGAGTTATGGCTGCGGTGCGATCCACCGGCAATCGATCGACGGAGTTAGCGCTTATCAAGGTGTTGCGTGCTTATCGTGTTGCAGGATGGCGCCGGGGATGGCCCATTGTCGGCAAGCCTGATTTCGTCTGGCCTCGTTTAAAGGTTGCGTTATTCATTGACGGGTGTTTTTGGCACGGATGTCCGTCCCACTGCCGGCTGCCGGCAACCAACAAGACGTATTGGGTCGGAAAGATCGTTGGTAATAGAAAACGCGATCGTTCGGTGCGGCGTGAGTTGAAGAAAAACGGTTGGACGATAATACGTGTGTGGGAACATGAAATTAAACAGACTGAAAAGATTGTTAGGAAAATTCGACGGGCGTTTCCGCCTGAATGATCGCGTTGCCATTTGACCGAGCCTCGCCGTCCACTCTGAATCTCTTACAAGCAGATAACCCAGGGCAGTGTTCGGGACTAGTCAGTACCCCAGCGCGCCTGCCGTGCCGTCTCCGCTACGGGGGCCCTCAGCGGCCCTCTCTCAGCATGACAGGACGATTGCTAACGCCTCCGTTTCAGTCGGGCTACTTCCTCGAGGGCTCGCGAGTTTCCACGCTGCGGGAAACAAAGCGGTTCCCCATCGCGTCTAAACCGGCAGCCCGTCATGACTAACCGTCTTAAGCTCGCAGTTCTTTTCTTAATCGCTGGGGCGTCGGTTGGTGGGCTTTACCGCGCAAACCCACCCGCTAACGCTAAGTTTCGCACCCTCACCCAACCTAAAGCTGCGCTCCCTCACCCCGGCCCTCTCCCAAGGGGAGAGGGAGAAACACCAGAGGGAGAGGGATCAGCTCAAACAACAGCTTCAACTCAAGCTTGACGAGTGGCACAAGGCAGGGAAGTTTCCCGGCGCGACTTTGGGAGTGGTTTTGGCGAATGGCGAATCGTTTAGCCTGGCGGTCGGATATTCGGATCGTGAGGCGAAGACACGGATGAAGCCAACCGATCGAATGTTGGCGGGCAGTGTCGGCAAGACCTTTGCCGCGGCCACCGCTCTACAACTGGTGAAGGAAGGCAAAATCGGTCTGGACGAAAGAATC
>DASUTF010000226.1:0-9172 GCA_036374695.1 Pyrinomonadaceae bacterium | reverse complement strand
GTTTCGCAGTTACAGGCAATGGAAGGAACGCCAGTGGAGGTGCCGGTGCCTAGGAAGGTAAGTTTCATTAAAGTACGAGTGAAAGATCATTTGAAATTTGGCATTTGACATCTGTCATTGGCTCGTTTCAAACCGATCGCTGACAGCTTCGGTTAGTCTTTCACAACCGATCATTGGAGGTTCAAATGGCAAATGAAAAATCTCAAATGCCAAATGTCAAATAGTCTTTTCCACCTTTGAATGCGCGAAACTTACTTGCCTCCGGTGATATCGCTGGCGCTGAACTTCGCAGGCGGCGGCGTCGGCGCCCCGGAAAATGAAACGTATTGCATCCGCAGGTCCGCGAGCAGGCCTTCGAGCATTTGGTCTTCCTGAGGATCCAGGTTGCCGGCAGTTTTCTTCTCGAGCATGCCCAGCACATCGATCCAATGCTTTGCGGTCTTCAAATCGACGCCCGTTTCACCCGTTACCGGATGCGGCATCATTCCCAGAGAGGCGGCGGCGTTCGAGGCCAAAGACATAATCAAGCTGATGAAACTCGCCGGATCGTCGAGCGGATCGCGGCCGGCCGGCCCCGCTTGTTCATGCGCGGCGTGCGGTTCAGAAGCCACGCGCGCGGGCTGCGGCCGCGGCGGAGTTTCCGGCTCAGGTGCCGGTAAAGCTTCCGGTGGCGGTTCAGCTGCGAGTTTCGCCTGGGCAGCTTCCTGCGCCGCTTTATCTTCCGCTGAAAGCTCGCGTGGGGTTCCATCCGGATTAAAAGGCCGGCGGTCAACTACTTTGAATGTGGGTTGTTCTTCTGCCATGACTCCTCGGACAAGCACCTTAAGCTACAAAGCGCATCGTCAGGAACTAATTTGATTTGGGTGACGCGAATGTTAGCACTCGCTTTTGACTGATCGCAAAAGCGGTGTCAGTACCGACAGCGGACCGGGGTCCCCACGCGGGCAGCCCGCGTGGGGTGGAGGTTGCGACCGGATTACGCTCTCAAGTTGAGTCTTGATCCCGTTGCTACCGCTCCGGGTACCGACACGTAGCGCAACTTGAAACTTCAAACTCGAAACCCGAAACTAGCAACCATGCCGAAAACCTTCGCCGATCTGGTTGAGTTGATGGATCGACTTCGCTCTCCGGGCGGCTGTCCGTGGGATCGTGAGCAGACTTACGCGACCCTGGCGCCGATGCTGCTCGAGGAAGCTTACGAAGCCTTTGATGCTTTGGAAGAAGCGCGGCAGGGGCGGCCTGATCCGCTGCGGGAAGAGCTTGGCGACCTTCTCTTCCAGATCACCTTCTTTGCGCGGGTCGCGAAAGAGCGTAATGAGTTCACCATCGATGACGTGATCGAAGAAGTTCACGCGAAGATGGTGCGCCGCCATCCCCACGTTTTTGGCGAAGTTGAAGCGGGCGATTCCGCGGAAGTGCTGCGCAACTGGGAAGCGATCAAGGCCGAAGAGAAACGCGCCGCCGGCAAAGTGACGGGCGCAGCAGAAGGATCGATTCTGGACGGAGTGTCCACGAAAGCGCCGGCATTAATGGAGGCGCATCAGATTTCCACGAAAGTCGCGCGCGTCGGATTTGACTGGACCAGCGTAGAAGAAATCTTCGAGAAGCTTCAGGAAGAAGTTGAAGAGCTGCGCGTCGCAATTGAACAGCACAAGGAATCAGCCGACGAAGCCGATCACGTGCACATCCGGGAAGAAATCGGCGACATGCTGTTCGTCGTGACTAACATCGCACGCCAATTGAACGTGGAACCGGAAGCGGCATTGAAGCTCGCCAATCGAAAGTTCCGGCAGCGGTTCGCGCATATCGAGAGGCGTTTGCGTGAGCAGCAACGGAAATTTGAGGATGTCTCGATCCGGGATTTGGAAGAACTCTGGCAGGAGGCAAAGCGAGCAGAGTGACTCTCTTGGGCCGGGCTTTGCCCAAAAAAATGGTGACGCCAAGTGTTCTTGATTGATGGCCGATCACTTCAGATCTGGCTGCCATTAATTCAACGAAGCTGCGAAGCAGCGGATCTATTTAAGCCCAAGGCGAGGCTTTGCGAGCCTTGGGTTACGATGGTTAATAAGATTCGTAGGAGCCGCGGAGCGGCGACCTGAGTTAGGCTATCGAAAGGATCGCTAGCTAGATTTCTCTTCAGAGATGGACCACTCGACGAGGCACTCGCGCTGGTTCTGACTCGACACACAAAACTTTGAACTCGGGACTGAGATGTCGCCCGCTTCGCGGGCTCCGCTGATCTATAACGGGCATGGTTCCCAAGGCTCGCAAAGCTCGCCTTGGGCTTAGCTAAGACCGCTGCTACGCAGCTCGACGAGTTTGTATCGCTCACCCCGTCTTTTTGGGCAAAGCCCCCGGGCGGCTCATCAGAGGCCGCCGCTCCTTGGTTTCTGTCAACGTCCGGTGAGAATAGATAGCTGCAAGCGCCTTTGGGAAACCGTAATCACCGGCGCCTCAACGATAAAAAACTCGCCGTCGTAGAATTGCGTGTATCCATTCAAACCAAGTCGCTTTAAGTAATCCTGGACGGGCAGCGACTCTTTGCCTTCCACGTACTTCCGGAAAAAGTCGTCCAGGTTCCGGCCGGCTGTCTCACTGGCGAGGGCCACCAGGTCCTCGTAGCGATAAGGCTTTCCGGTCAGGCCAAAACGCTCGTGCATCAGACGCATGAAATCGACCAGACTTTTTCGATTAGTTGTTTCACTTCGGATCAGCACATCGAGACAAAACGCAACCGCCCAGCCGCCGTTATAAACCCCTAGTCGATAACGGCCTTTGCGCGAGCCCGCCTCCTTCAAGGTGGCGCCGTCGAAGGCCGGCCCTTCTTTGAAGTAGAGGTAGAGACCCAGGTGGTTTTCGATCTTCTTGATGAATAAGTCTTTGCTGATTAGCCGCTCCTGCACCAGAGCCAGGTTCGCAAAGTACTCGGTGAAGCCTTCCGAGAACCACTGGCTGGTCGCGTAGTCCGCACCGCGAATAGCGTGTCCGTTCCAGGCATGAAATAACTCGTGCGCCAGAGTATTGCCCCAGCGAATCAAATTGCGTCTGGTAATGGGATCGCGTTCTGAGAATGCCGCGCTCTTCGCGTACGCTTCAGCGTCCACGGCATCAGCGTAGAAAACCGTCATCAAATATTTACTCTCTGGCGTTTTGTGGAAGATGCGGATGTAATTTCTGACTACCTTGTGCAAAGTCAGTGCGATCGACTGTCTTGAACGTCCCGTCTGCCCCAGGAGTGCGAGAACAAAGGTAAACCGCCCTTCAGTGAAAACGTACTCGAAGTGAGTTCCCAAAACCAGCGAGTTGTTGATTAAGTCATTATTGTCTTCAGCCACGAAGCTCCGTGGGTTTCCGCTCATCGCCAGCCAGGGCGTAGAAATCTTCCAGGAACCTGGCGCATTAAATACCACTTGACGCTTGCCGGGAGCGTCCGACACCACGAACAAGGCCTTGCTGACGACGAATAAAGCATTGTTCTCGAATAAAGCGGCTTGTTCATTTCCATACGGCCACTTTTCTTTCGCAAATGACAAATCAACCTGGTACGTGAGCTTAACCGTTCCGTTAAAGCGGTCTGGCAATTCCCAGACGCCATTTGGCTTCGACACGAAACTCAATCGACGGTCGGATCCATCCCGTACTTCAAAATTGCGAATGAAGGTGGCCCACCCGGCGGGCAAATGATCGGCGCCCCACGCGGCCATAAATAGTCGCCCATCCTTGACCGGTATGCGTGCTTCCACCGATGGGGACAACAAACTATCAGAGAAGCTTACGCGGTATTGGCCCGCTGTTTTTTCAGGCTGAGGGCCTGCAGCGGCGAAACCATGACCAAAACCCGCGATCAGCAGGCTCGAGAATATCGTTGTTACCAGAAGTCTTAGCATCGCTCGCCCGAAATACTCAATGCGAGAAGTTAATGTGTCGCTGTACCCAATCAGTTTTCAGCTTCCACAAACCTGCGACAAATGTTTGCTCTGTGCCTCCGGTGCTCGGACTGCCCGACTCGCTTTCAAGCAGACTGTGATTCGCGTTTGGATAGACCTTGATAAGGTATCGCTTGTTGCCCGCCTTTGCCATGGCGCGTCTGAAATTGGCGACGCTTTCCTCAACCGGCAGGAAAGTATCTTTGGCGCCCCAGAACGCGAGGATCGGGATTTTCAGGTTTTCCAAAGCCGGCGCTGGATCGTAGGTCATGATTAATTCATAGACATGCCTGAGGCGTTCCAAACTGTTCGGGGGATTCGTGTACGCAAGCCATCGTTCACCGCGCGCTGTTTCCATTAAGGCTTGAAGTTGGCTCCATCCGTTGCCCGTGCGCGCCACCTCATACTTCAACCGCATGAAATCAGCACCTTGTTTGACGTCGGCCTCCGGGAATCTATCGACTCGAAGTTGAGTCTCTGCGCGAAAGCTCTCCTGTCTCCAGCCCGGCACGCCGACAAATGACTGCATGATCAGAAATGAAACGTCTCGAGAGCGTGAAGCGGCGAGCGAAACGATAAACGAGCTGTTGCTAAAGCCAAACAAACCGATCTGTGTTGGATTAACTTCAGCGCGAGCTTTAAGAGCTTGAACCGCAGCCAGGACGTCGTTCGCTAAATCCGAAAACGAACTTGAGTTCACAGGACCTGTCGATTCGCCGCCTCCACGGGCGTCAAAGACAAGAGCGGCAATGCCGCGGCTCGCGAAATTGTGCGCCCACATTCGTAATTGATTTCGGTGCGTGCCGTAATCCCCGGGCGTCACCACCACAACGGGATGGCGCCGGCCGGTAGCAGGCAGAATCAAAGTGCCGCTAAGACTGACGTCGCCGTTCTTGAATGTGATTCGTTCCTCTTGTAATCCGATTCTGCGGGCTGTCAGTTTCGGCCGGTTGTTAGTTTTCCACGTCAGGCCTTTGGGGTTGGCGCTTGAATCCAGCGCAAAAGAAACTCTCGTCGTTACGGGAAAGCTGACCGCCAGGCCATCTCCGGAAAAGAACTCGTTTTCCGACGAAGGCCAGAGCGTGCCGACTTGTCCGGTCTTGTAGTCAACGTAGTTCAGCGTTCGCGTGTAGTTCCATCCGCGGAAGATCGAAATCACCTGGTCAGGCGCAACTCGATAGGCGCCGTAATATTTTTCGAGCGCGGCCACGGTCACGTTTGACCATGGCGTGAGTCCGAACGTGCCTTTCGACTCACCGTAAACGTAGTTGCCTGAGATGGTGTTGCCGTTTCGACGCCCGTCGAAAATCACTTTTCGCGTTTGCACCGGGACTTCAAAACGCAAGCTATCATCAGTTTGCTTTAGATTCTCCAGCCCCACATTGATCGCGTTTTCTCTGCCTCCATAGTACGGCGAAATCACGTCGGCGGTGCCAGCCGAATTTTGGTTCTGCACGTTGAAGCGCACATTCACTGCGACCCATTTGCCCTCCAGCCAGAACCCGCCCGTCCAAACGCTGCCGGGTAGTGGCTGCGCCGCACCAGAAATCAGGGCGATTCCTGAAAACATCAGCAGGAAGCTAATCGCCAGCCCTTGAGTGGCGAGGGTTGTTTCGATGCTTTTGCGGAGACGCTTAATCATCGCAGAACAGCCGGCAGGACATATCTGCTCATCAGGCTGAAAACCAGAGCGCGCAGTGCAGTTCCCTCGGATGATATGTTCGGCGGTGTATGACGGAGCGCGCTAACCCTTTACGGCGACAAAAACTCTCCTTGCTTAAATCGTTTGTCGATCTTCTGTACGTTTGCGAAGTCCTGAAGTGGGTTGGCATGTAACACCAAAAAACTCGCCTCATATCCATTTCTTAAATAGCCGATTTTGCGTTGCGGGAAGATTGTTTTTGCTGTCGTCTCACACCACATTTTCAGCAAAGTGGAATTGTCGAAAGCCCCCAGCTTTTGCAAACTTAGAGCTTCCTCCAGAGACGTTTGCCGGTAACTGTCGCTGCCGATTGCAAGATGAACGTCGTGTTTCATCAGCAACTGGAGATTGTTAATGAGCAATGCACGTATTTCATTGAAGGGCTCGCCCTCGCTTTTCTGAAGAGTGCGGTCGATGGCGAATAGTAAGGTGGTGACAACCGTCGTGCGATTTCGGCCGGCGAGTCGTGCGTCACTCTCGGAAATTCTGAAGCGTGTCGCATCATACTTCTTCCAATCGCCCCTTTCCGGTCTGAATCCGGGTGTGTGATTTATCTCATTGGCCCCGGCGACCACGGCGTTATGAAAATCGGTTGCCGTCTCGACATGAGTTGCGACGCTCAGGCCCGCGGCGTGGGCCCGCTTGACGATTTCGGGCAAGAGGGCGGGATTAAGCCCTCTCCAGTCAAGATACGCATCGTCCCGTTTGCGCCTCTCGTATTCCTCTGAATACTGAAGGTAGGTCTTAATAAAATCCGGTTTTCCCGCCAGGACTTTCTCCCACTTCCGATTAAGATCGGCGATGTTGTCAATACTGAAATAGAAACTGCCTTCGGCCCAGATTTCGGAATTTTCGCCGCGCTCCAGGTTGCGCCTCACAACGCCCAGCGGGTGCCCTCCTGAAGCGGTCAAGCCGCCGTTGGCAAACATCACATCGATGCTCTTCGGATTATTTATCTGGCCGGCCAGAGACGTTTTTGTCGTGGGAAGGTTATTAGGGTTCTTGACGTAGAAGATGCCCGCTTGAACATATTTTTGGATGACCTCACCGATGCGCGCGGAGTACTCGATATTATGATTGTGTGCCTCTCCGAATGGCGGAATCACATATTTGCCGGTCAGGTCTATGACGGAATCAATTGGGGCTGTTCTTTCGGACCTCAAAACTCCACCGACTGAATAAAATCGCCGGTTCTTAAATTCTGTCCCGTCAAACCATCGTCCATTGACGAACTCGTATGCCTTCGACCGCCAGTGCCGACCCGCCATCTTTGCCGCAGTCGTCATACCAACGGACGCTGTTGCCGCGCTGGCTAGAAAAGACCGGCGTGTGATTTCTCTGGCATTAGACATAATCTGTGGATGCTAAGCAGTTTCGCCGGGACGTTCAATTGATCACAGCCGGCAGGACATATCGGTTCATCATGCTGAACACCTGAGCGTGCATGTACCATTTGCGGTATGCGGTGCCGGTAATGACCACGACCAGCGGCTGATCTTTGAAGACGAAGATCTTGCTGCCGCCATTGCCGGTGGCAAAAAACGCTTCATGACGCTTGCCGCCGATCTTGAAGGTTGTGTTCCAGAAGAGATAGCCGTAAAAGTCGTCGCCGCCGGGTGATAGAGGAATCTGTCTCTTAAAGGTTTTCTGCACCCAATCACGAGCGAGCAGTTGTCCTCCATTCCATCTGCCGCCGTTCTGGTAAAGCTGGCCATACTTCGCGAAATCAAGCGCGCTCATTCGTAAGCCCCCTGCGGTGCTTGGAACTCTTTGCGGCGTGTACTGCCATTCGTATTTTGTTATTCCGAGCGGTTTGAACAACTTCCGATCGGCATATTTTTCCAACCCCTCGGGAACGGATCTGTTAATGATGTCTCCCAGTAACACGACTCCGGCAGTGAAGTACGCCCACTTTTCGCCGGCGCCCCTTTTCGGATCCATCGGCAAATCCAGCGCAAACTTTATCCAGTCGCCGGTGGGATACATCTTTTCTTCATTACCTGGAGAATTCTCGTCATCGTCATTGCCGTCGAAGGCTGAGCTCATCGTCAACAAACTCTTGATCGTCACGCTCTCTTTCCTGGGAGAGTAGTTGGCGAACTTTTTAAGGTCGTAAAAGTCTTTCAGAGTCTGGTTCTCGCTCTTGATGTAACCGTCAGCGATGGCCATGCCCATCATGGTCGAGGCAAAAGATTTCCCCACTGAGCGCGTGTCGTGCAGGGTGTCTCTGGTCGCGCCATTAAAATATTCTTCGATCAGAAGCCGGCCGTCCCTGATGACCACTAAGCTTGTGATCTCCCGGTAAACATTTTCAGCTATCGAGCGGTTAAGCTCTTCAATCTTGCCGCGGCCGTAAGATGCCTTGGAAATTTGCCAGCCACTGTTCGGCCGGATCGGCTGGACGGCGAAAAGTCTCGTGTCGACATTTGGCTTGGCCGGCACGACGACTTGTATCTCGCCGGCGGCAATCAAATCCCCGACTTTTGTTTCTGACGTTTTAAAGTACGGTCGGATTTCGATCTTCAGCCGGTGCGTCCCTGACCTCAGCGCCTGTTGTCCGCCGTTCATCAGGAACAGCCTCCAAATTCTGAAGCCCGCCCCTGCGCTGTCCGGCGCGGCGGAATCAAGAAGCGCCAGACCAAGAGTCGTTAGCTTGATCTTGGTATCCGCGCGTACCCAATACGGGTTTAAATTTTCAGCGTGGACCAGCGCGCCATCGACAAAAAAAGAGAACTGATAACTGCCCTGCCGATTAAGTTCATCGGCGCTCAATTGCGGCTCAAGCTTGTGCAGGTAATTCGTGAGCGAGTTCCCCATGAAAGCTCGCAAGCTCAAGTCCGTAGTTTCGCCTAATTCGGTGGTTGTTATGAATTCGGCAGGCGTGAGGTTCTCAATCGGGACAGTTTTGGCCGTGAAGACGATCCGCCCGACATTTGCCCGGTGGAGCGGACCGGTTATGCCTTCGTTTTTTACGAGGTCGTCCTGGGCGATGGCGCCAGTGCAAACCACCAGGCAAAGAGCGAGGGTCAGGTTCGCGATCAAGATGGATCTTGATTTTTTCATGCTCACCACTTCGGTCAAACACAGGGGTGCGGTAAAAACCTGTAGCTTAATTCGGGCTAACGCCCTGCTGCGCAACCTGCACCAACTCAACAGAGTTACCCCAGCCCCTAAACACATTCAAACAATCGCTAGATGACAATTGTCCGCGAGCGCTTTGGGCCCGCCGGTCGCGTGGGCCGCGTGGTTGGACATGAGTCGGGCGCTTCAACGTCAGACAACGGTTTGTTGGCATCATCAGCCGCGCCTTTAGTGACTACTCCTCCATGTTGTGTCGAGGAAGTTACTTGAGCATTACCCCAATAGGTAATCACGCCGCCATTAGAAACGCTGGCAACCATCGTCACCTGCGGTTTCGCGAGAATTCGGCCGCCCTGGTTGACCGCAGAAGTGATGTTGTTCGCAAGGATCGCGCGGGCGTCAACCGTGCCACCCTGACTGACAGCGAGACTCATTGCAGGCTGAAGCGGGAAATTTCCCTGAC
>DASUTF010000225.1:0-38526 GCA_036374695.1 Pyrinomonadaceae bacterium | reverse complement strand
ACTGCACTTTCGGATTGTTCTTCGCCAAAACCTTCGTGATGGCCGCCGTCAATGTCGTCTTGCCATGGTCCACGTGCCCAATCGTCCCGATGTTCACGTGCGGCTTGCTGCGATCAAATTTCTCTTTGCTCATCGTTGTTTATCTGTCCCCCTCCGCCCCATCTTGCCCATTTCGTCCCATGCGACAGATGGGACCAACGGACGCATGGAGCCAATTCTTTTCTGGAGCCCGCGATGAGATTTGAACTCATGACCTCCTCCTTACCAAGGAGGCGCTCTACCCCTGAGCTACGCGGGCGAGTCAACCAATCAATCGCGGTCGTGTGGAGCGGGCGACGAGACTCGAACTCGCGACCCTCAGCTTGGAAGGCTGATGCTCTACCAACTGAGCTACACCCGCCCACTTTTGAGATCTGAGATCTCAAATTCGAGATTTCAGATTCTGAAATCTCATGGTGCAGGGGGTAGGATTCGAACCTACGTAGGGCAGTGAAGCCCGCCGGGTTTACAGCCCGGTGCCTTTAACCACTCGACCACCCCTGCCTGTCCGGTTGATTAAACGCGAATGGACGCGGTGAGAAAACGTTCCCACCCTCTACAGCGCGCACTCCGGCCCCAGCCGCAAACTCGTAACTCTAACTGACGTGAGAGCGATTTGCAAGCGCGCAACGGCATGAAAACCGCTCGGAATGCGGCTCGAAACCAGAAACGAAGTGAAGAGTCTGGAGCCGGCGAAGGGACTTGAACCCCCGACCTACTGATTACAAATCAGTTGCTCTACCAACTGAGCTACGCCGGCCCGAAAATGCACGGATGAAGCCGGAGGATGAAGATTGAATCTTCACTTCCACCGACGCGCACGATACTAGCAGCACCTTGTTTCAAAAGTGAAGCGAATGACGTGGATTTACCGCGTAAACTCAGGCGAACCGCGCTTGACAATGCACAGGCCGTTTTCTATTCTAACCGTTCGCCCTTTAGGCTCTAAAAACAGAAGGACTTATCTATGTCAACATACTTTCCCAGCGGCGCTGGTCTGGCTCAAAATCGAAAATGGTACGTCGTGGATGCCGCTGGCAAGACGGTTGGTCACCTCGCTTCGGAAGTTGCAGCGATTCTTACCGGCAAACGTAATCCGCAATGGACCCCGTTTCTGGACATGGGCGATCACGTGGTCGTCGTTAACGCGCGCAAGGCGCTGTTTACCGGCTCCAAGGTGACGCAAAAGGTTTATCGCCGCCATACTCTCTATCCAGGTGGCCTGCGGGAAACAACGGTGACGGAAATGTTCGCCAAGCATCCCGAGCGCGTGATCGAGCTCGCGGTGAAAGGGATGCTCCCAAAAACGAAACTGGGACGGGCAATGGCCAAGAAGTTAAAAGTCTATGCTGATGCCGAGCATCCTCATGCGGCGCAGCAACCAGCGACCCTCGACTTCCCTTCCCGCAATTCTCAAAAATAGAAAAAAAGGATTTAAGACGTGGCAGATATTCAATATTACGGCACCGGGCGTCGAAAAACCGCGACCGCTCGAGTTTATTTGCGGCCCGGCGACGGCTCGGTTCAGGTCAATCGAAAACCGTTCGACAGTTATTTTCCGAATGAGACGCTGCGGATGATCATTCGCCAGCCGTTGAACCTGACTGAGACCGCAACCAAGTTCGACATCCTGGTCAATGTGGCCGGCGGCGGCCCTGCCGGACAAGCAGGCGCAATTCGTCATGGCATCACGCGCGCGCTAATCGAATACAACAGCGATCTGCGGCCGGCTTTGAAGCAGGCCGGCCTGATAACCCGCGATCCGCGAATCAAAGAGCGGAAGAAGTACGGACAGAAGGGCGCGCGTAAGCGCTTCCAGTTCTCGAAGAGATAGCGCTGAGATTTCAAATCTCAGATTTGAGATCTCAAATCCATTGTCGCGATTTGGATTGGTTGCTTTCAACGCGAAGGCCGAGGTCGCGGCGAGTACATAAACCAGTTAACAAGGGAGAGCGAGTTTGGTAACCGTAACGATGAAAGAATTGCTGGAGGCCGGTGTGCACTTCGGCCACCAGGTCCGCCGTTGGAACCCGAAAATGAAGGAATACATTTTCGGCGAGCGCAATGGCATCTATATTATCGACCTGCAGAAGACGCAGAAGATGTTTCGCGAGGCGCTTCAGGCCGTCAGCAACATGGTCGCCGAAGATCGCGGCAAGACACTGCTGTTTGTGGGCACGAAACGGCAGGCGCAGGACGCAATCCGGGAAGAAGCTGAACGCTCCGGTCAGTACTACGTCAATCAACGTTGGCTGGGCGGACTGCTGACGAACTTCCAAACGGTGCAGAAGTCGATCAAGCGTCTAAAAGATCTCGAAGCGATGCAAACCGATGGTCGCGCCGAGAAGATGACCAAGAAAGAGCGCATCAAACTCGATCGCGAGCGCGAGGGTTTAGAGAAAAACCTTTCCGGCATCAAAGGCATGGGCCGTCTGCCGGATGCGGTATTCGTCATCGATGTTCGCAAGGAAGAGATCGCGGTCGCTGAAGCAAACAAGCTCGGCATTCCGGTTTTTGCAGTCGTCGATACAAACTGTTCACCTGAAGGCATCGACTATGTGATTCCGGGTAACGACGACGCGTTGCGAGCCGTGCGCCTGTTCGCGTCCCGCATTGCCGACGCGGTGCTCGAAGGCCAACAGATGCTGACTGAGGGCGGCGCGACCGCCGAAGCCACTGAGGCAGGCGAAGGCGAACCGGCTGTTCCTACCACCGAGGCGACAGCCGAGGGCGAAGCAGCGGCTGAAGCGCCGGCGGAACCGCTTGACGCGGAACCACCGGCGGAAGCGGCGCCGACCGAAACCATGCAATCGAGCGAGCCGGCCGTCGCAGAAGCTTCAGCACCTGAAAACGCGGAGGTCGTCGCCGCAAGCTAAGAACAAACAAGTTCTAAATTCGTCGGCGAGCGCAGCACGGGCAACGGACATCCGCCGGGCTGCGCGTTTTAATGAAATCAAGAGGAGCAGATAAGCAATCATGGCAGAAGTAACCGCAGGCGCAATTAAAGCGCTGCGCGAAAAAACCGGCGCGGGAATGATGGAGTGCAAGAAAGCGCTGATCGAATCCGAAGGCAACGAAGACCGCGCGATCGAAATCCTGCGCGAGCGCGGACTCGCGTCAGCGAAAAAGAAGGAAGGCCGCGTCGCCGCTGAAGGCGTCGTCGGCTCGTACATTCACATGGGCGGCAAGGTCGGTGTGCTGGTCGAAGTGAACTGCGAAACCGATTTCGTCGCCCGCGGCGAAGAGTTCCAGCAACTGGTAAAAGACATCGCGATGCACGTGGCCGCCGCCGAACCGCGTTTTGTTTCGCGCGACGAGGTCAACACCGACACGCTTGAGAAGGAACGGGAGATTGCCCGCGCCCAGGCGAAGAATGATCCGAAGAACGCCAACAAACCCGATCAGGTAATCGACAAGATCGTCGAAGGCCGCTTGAATAAGTTTTACGAAGAATTCGTGTTGCTTGACCAGCCGTTCATTAAAGACCCGGCGAAGACCGTGGGCGAACTGGTAACGGAAAAGATCGCGAAGACGGGCGAGAAAGTTACCATCCGCCGATTCGCTCGATACAAGATGGGTGAAGGCCTGTCCAAGCGCGACGACGATTTTGGCGACGAGGTCGCGAAACTGGCGGGAAACTAAGAAAAGTTTCGGGTTCCGAGTTTCGAGTTCTCTTTCATACTTGGTGCTTAGACTCGAAGCTCATCTCCGCGTCGCGAACCCGAAACTCGGAACTCGAAGCTAATGACTGCTGACCAATCCGGCCCCGCCTATCACCGTGTGCTGCTAAAGCTTTCCGGTGAAGCCCTCCTGGGCGAACAATCTTTCGGGATCGATGTGAACGTGGCGCGCAGCGTCGCCGAAGAGATCAAACAGGCCCACGCGATCGGCACCCAAATCGCAATCGTAGTCGGCGGCGGCAACATCTTTCGCGGAGTTTCGACCAGCGCCGCGAACATGGATCGGGCCTCGGCCGATTACATCGGCATGCTCGCCACCGTCATGAATGCAGTTGTGCTCCAGGACGCCCTTGAGAACATTGGCATTCAAACGCGCGTACTGTCGGCGATCGACATTCCACAGCTAGCTGAGCCTTTCATTAGACGCCGCGCCATTCGTCACCTGGAAAAGGGGCGCATCGTAATTCTCGCTGCCGGCACCGGTAATCCTTTCTTCTCGACCGACTCGGCGGCCGCTTTGCGAGCACTCGAAATCAAGGCCGACGCGATCCTGAAAGGCACGAAAGTGGACGGCGTCTATTCGGCCGACCCGATGAAGGATTCAAGCGCCACACGTTTCGACTCCATCACTTTTCAGGAAGTGCTGGAGAAGCATTTGAAGGTGATGGACGCTTCAGCGATCTCCATGTGCCGTGACAACAATCTGCCGATCATCGTTTTCAACATGCGCAAGGCGGGTAACATCGCCCGCGTGGTGCGAAACGAACCAGGCGTCGGCACGCTCGTCTGTCTCGAAAAACCGTAAACGGTAAATCGTAAATGGCGAATGGACGCCCGTTTACTACGGTTGTCTATTAACCATTTACCATTTACTATTCAGCCCCGTGATGAACGACAAAGACGTCATTCGCGAAACGAAACCGCGCATGGAAAGCGCGATTGAAGATTTCAAGCGCAAGCTCGGGACTGTGCGCACCGGCCGGGCATCAGTAAGCCTGCTCGACACGGTGATGGTCGATTATTACGGCACTCCCACGCCGCTAAACCAGATGGCGTCCGTGCATGCGCCCGAACCACAGATGCTGACGGTCCAGGCCTGGGACCTGACGCAACTCGGCAATGTCGAAAAAGCAATTCGCGCGGCCGACCTGGGTTTGAATCCATCGAACGACGGCAAGCTCGTGCGGATTCCGATTCCGCCGCTCACCGAGGAACGCCGCAAGCAACTCGCGAAACAGATACACGAAATCGCCGAAGAGCATCGCACGGCAGTGCGCAACATCCGCCGCGATGAAAACGACAAACTCAAGAAGATGTTAAAGGACAAAGTGATCTCGGAAGACACAGAGCGCGACGGGCTGGAACAGATTCAGAAACTCACCGACACGCACATCGGAAAAATAGACGAACTAGCGAAATCAAAAGAGCGCGAGATTATGAGCGTCTAGCAAGTGGCACAGACTTCAGTCTGTGGTTACGCTCGACGAATCACAGACTAAAGTCCGTGCCACGATGATCGTCTCACTCCTGCTGTCTTTAATCGCCATCGCGAGCGGCTACGTTCTCACTTATACGTACGAAGAGGACGAGCCGCTCGCTTCGCGTCTGTGCGCCGGCGCGTGCACCGGCTTTGCGCTGATGGGGTTGGTTGGTTTCGTCGTCGCGTTAGGTTTGGGGCTCTACGGAATTACGTTAGCGCTCACCACCGTCCTCACTGCCGCCCCGTTACTGCTGCTCTTTGTCGCTTCTTATCGATCGCGCATTAATGCGGACGGAGGTGCGGCCCTGAGCGGGTTCAGCCGCGTAATCACGCACCCGAACCGCTGGCACTTTATCTACTTCCTTTTCTACGCCGCCGTCGCGATTGGCATGTGGCTGATTTTTCAGCGCGCCCTCCTGGAACAAGACGGAGGCATTCAGACCGGGGTCCTGAATAACTTCGGCGATCTTCCTTTTCATATCAGCGTCATCACGCGCTTCGCTTACGGCCAGAATTTCCCACCGGAAGATCCGACATTCGCGGGCGTTCGATTCACATATCCGTTTGTTACCGACTTTATCTCAGCCATGTTCGTGCGCGCCGGCGCCAGCCTGCGCCACGCGATGTTCCTCGAGAACTACATCATCGCGGTCGCGCTTGTCGGCGTCCTTCACCGGTTCGGCCAAAGACTGGTTCACAACCGCACGGCCGCGATTATTACGCCGCTGCTCGTTCTGCTGAACGGCGGCTTTGGCTGGGCGCTGCTTTGGGACGATGTGAAGAAGATCGAAGGTGGTGTGTTTCAAGTGCTCAAACACATTCCGCATTCGTACACGATTCTTCCCGAAATCGAAAAGGCATGGCGTTGGGGCAACTCGATCACCAGTCTGCTGGTAACCCAGCGCGGATTTCTGCTGGGCATTCCGTTGGCCGTGATCGTGTTTACGCTGTGGTGGACCGTGCTGCGCGGCGGGAAGTCAGAACCACCTGCGTTAGCGGGTGGGTCAAAGAAGCGTCTTAACCCGCCCGCTCACGCAGGCGGTTCTGACTCGTTTTTCCTTTTGCCTTCGACGCGTCGCATGCTCGCGGCCGGCATCATCACGGGCCTGCTGCCGCTCATACACGCGCACAGTTTCATCTCGATCATGCTGGTCGCAGGGTTCCTGGTCCCGTGGATCTATCGGCGGGCATGGATTGCCTATGCGGCCGCGGCGCTCTGCGGCGGAATTATTTTTGTAGCGGCGGCAAGTTACGGTGCTGCCGGTTCACCACTGATCAAGATCGCTTTTGTCGTCATCGTCTTCGGACTAATCGCCAACCTCTGGTTTGTGCTGCCGCGACCGCATCTGCGTCTTTGGCTCTGTTTCTTTGTCATGGCGCTGGTTGTCGGTTTGCCGCAAATCTTCTGGTCGACCCGAGGCAGCGCCGTCAAAACCCAGAGCTTCATCGCGTGGCAATTTGGCTGGGACAGCGACCAGGAATCGATGTTTGGCTCGAAACCCGTCGGGTCACAACCGATCGAGACTGTGCCGCCCATCACGAAGTGGATTCAACGAACTCCGTACGTGGCGTGGTTTTGGCTGAAGAACACCGGCTTGTTCATTCCGCTCTTGATCCTCGCGTTGGTCTGGAAGCCTGATGATTATCTGGTGCCGCGAAAGCTCCTGCTGTTTTATGCGCCCTTCACGCTTTGTTTCCTCATCCCGAATTTCGTGAAGCTGGCGCCGTGGGTTTGGGACAACATCAAGATGCTCTTCTATTGGTGGATCCTCTCCGCGCCAATCGTGGCCTTGCTGTTGGCGCGGCTTTGGGAGCAACGCGTCGGACAAAAGGTTTTGGCCGCGAGCCTCTTCGTTATCCTGACTCTCGCCGGCGCGCTCGACATCTTTCCGCTATTGACCCGCCAGGGCGAGTACGAGGAATTCGACGGCAACGGCGTCGCCTTCGCTGAATCAATCAAAGAAAAAACGCCGCCGACCGCGACGATTCTGCACGCGCCGATTCACAATACCCCGATCTTCCTGACCGGCCGTCGTTCAATCATGGGTTATCCGGGTCACATCTGGACGCACGGTCTGGATTTCGGGCCGCGTGAGATTGAGATCAAACAGATATATGCCGGCGGCACGGACGCGGCCGCCTTGCTCGCGAAATACCGTGTCGATTATGTTGTCATCGGGCCACACGAACATGAGGTTGTAAGGCCGAACGTAGCGTTTTTTGATCGCTATCCAGTAGTCGCAAGAATTCCGCCAAAAGAGGGATTAGGTGAGTACCGCCTCTACAAAGTCACGCCATAAGAAGCGTTCGCAGTCGCGCGCGCATGAAGCGCATGCGACCAACGCAAGCAATAGCCTGCCCGGAGAGATCTCGCAGCGCACGTTTCGTATCTCGGCGGCTGCTATTCTTATCATCGGCGCATTCCTGCGTCTTTTTTATTTGGCGCTCGTGCCGCTGCATCACGACGAAGGCGTGAACGGCAATTTCCTCGTGTCGCTCGTCCGAAACGGCGCCTACACCTACGACCCACAAAATTACCACGGGCCCACTCTCTACTATTTTTCGGCCATCATTCCCTGGCTCGGACGTTTCCTGGGCGGCACAGAATGGGGCGCCTACGCGTTGAACGATTGGACAATTCGCGGAGTCACGGTGGCGTTCGGCGTAGCCACAATCGGGCTCGCCTTTCTACTGCGGAAAAGACTGGGTGCGATCGGCGCTTTGTCGGCGGGAGCGCTAATTGCTATCTCGCCGGGAGCGGTTTACCTATCGCGCTACTTCATCCATGAGTCACTGTTCGTCTTCTTCATGCTGGGCATCGTTGTCGCCGCGGTGAAGTACTACGATACCGGCGCCGGCGTTTACCTGATCCTCGCGGCCATATCCGCGGCCCTGCTGACCGCGACGAAAGAGACCTGGATCATCAACGCCCCCGTGCTCTTGATCGCGCTGATTACGACGAGCGTCTACTTCTGGCTCCGAAAAAAGATCAACGGACGGCACGCAAGCAAATCCGTAGAATACGAACCGTTCCTCCATCGCTTTGGCGGACCAATTTCAGTGGCCACGGTCGCGCTTGTCGCTTTCACAGTTTTCATAGTCGTCAACGTTCTCTTCTACTCGTCCTTTTTCAGCAATTACCCGAAAGGCGTGAACGACTCGCTGCAAACGCTGGCTCTATGGCGCAAGCGCACGCACGAGCACGCGCATCCGTGGTACCAGTACATTCGTTGGTTGCTGCAGAAAGAAAGCATCGTCCTCGTCCTGGGCGGCATCGGCGCCTTGATTGCTCTCTGGCGCGCTGACAATCGCTTTGCGTTGTTTGTCGCCCAGTGGGCGTTCGGTTTGCTCGCTGCCTATTCGCTGGTCGGCTACAAGACGCCCTGGATTGCGCTGAACTTCATAGTCCCTTTGGCTTTGACGAGCGGCTACGTGCTCGATGTTTTGTATCGGAAAATGCGCGAACTTAACCAGGCGCTCTTCCTTCTCGCCCCGGCGGTTCTGATCGTCGCGTTTTGCGGCTTTCAGATGTACCAGCTTAATTTTGTTTATTACGACGATGACACTTACGTCTACGTCTATGCGCACACGCGTCGAGAGACGCTGGTGATGCTTGATCAGGTTGATCAGGTCGCTGCGCACATGAAAACTGGTCACGACACCGGCGTCGCAATCGTCTCGCCTGAATACTGGCCGTTGCCCTGGTACTTTCGCGATTACAAGCGCGTGGGGTATTACCAGAAAGTCGTGCCGACCACCGAACCGATCATCATTGGCCAAACCGGCCAGGAAGAAGAGATCAAAGCAACCTACGGCGACAAGTATCAGCAAATTGATTCGAGCAAGCTGAACGACCCGCGCGTCCTGCCCGATCGCAATCCGCAGGGCAGTTTTTCGCTGCGGCCGGGAGTCGATTTGTTGCTTTATGTGCGGAAAGACGTAGCCAAGTAATTCTCCCATGGAATTTGAGTGGAATCAGAAAAAGGCAGTAAGTAATATTCGCAAGCATGGCATCTCGTTTGACGAAGCCGCAAGCGTTTTTAGTGATATTCTCGCTTTCACATACGATGACGAAGTACACTCGCGAATCGAACGAAGATACGCTACGCTGGGCATGTCGAATCACGGACAAGTCCTCGTAGTGGCGCACACGATGCGCGGGGAACGGGTGAGAATAATCAGTGCTCGCAGAGCGACACCTCGCGAGAAAAGATGGTATGAAAAAGAAGGAACCTAAAACCGCGATTGATGACGATATGTTATCGGAATACGACTTCAGCAAGATGAAGCTTGTGGGTCGAGGAATTTACGCCGAGCGTTATCGCTCGGGCACTAACGTCGTCCTTCTCGATCGCGATGTTCGGAAGGCCTTTCCAGATGACCGAGAAATCAACGAGGCGTTGCGGCAACTCGCGAAAGCGCGACGAAAAGCCTCCCGAGCGAAGAAATCTCAGCCCAGCAAGGCGGCTTCGCGTTCGCGACGCGCCGCTTAACCACGATCAATAGCGGCCCAGCAAACTCTCCAGATCCATCCCTATGATGCGTCTTCCCAAATTCGTCTATCGCACGCCGCGCAGTATCGCGGAGGCGGTAAAGGTGTTTGCCGATGCCGGGCCCGAGGCGCAGTTCGTGGCCGGCGGCACGGACCTCTATCCAAACATGAAGCGGCGGCAGCAGATGCCGAAGACGGTAATCTCCGTGATGCGTCTGCCGGAACTGAATCAGATAACGGGCGAGGGCAAAGCCGGAATCAGGATTGGCGCCTCAGTGACGCTCACTGACATCGTTGAGAACGCAATCATCAAACGCGATTATCCGGTAATCGCCTCAGCCGCGCGCACTATCTCGACGCCAATTCTCCGCAACATGGGAACGATTGGCGGCAACCTGCTGCTCGACACGCGCTGCAATTACTATGATCAGAATTACGAATGGCGCAAAGCGATCAACTTTTGCCTGAAGAAAGACGGCGACATTTGCTGGGTGGCGCCCGGCAGCCCGAAATGCTGGGCGGTACAGTCATCAGATTTGGTCCCGGTGATGGTCGCGATCGGCGCGAAGTTTCGTCTGGTCTCGACGGCGGGCGAGCGCATGGTTGACGCGGCCGAGTTCTACAAAGACGACGGGATCGATTACATGAACAAGCGGCCGGACGAGCTGCTGGTCGATATTCATCTGCCGCCGACGAATGGCTGGCGCGCTTCGTATCAGAAGCTGCGTCGCCGGGGCGCATTTGATTTTCCGGTGCTGGGTGTTGCTTCCTATATTCGTGTCAGTAACGGGAGCGGTAGCGACCGGGTCATTGTAGAAGATGCCAAGATCGTCCTTGGCGGAATCGCTCCTTCACCGGTTCAAGTCAACGAATCTGCGCAAGCTCTAATCGGCCATCCTCTCGGGGACGCTCAAATCGAAGCTGCCGCTGAAGCCGCGTATGTAAAAGCCCGGCCGCTGGATAACACAGACTTCGTATATCAGTGGCGCAAGCAGATGGCGCGGCAATACACAATCCGCGCGCTCAACGACGTGCGCGGCCAGAATCTTAGGTCTTAGGTCTTAGGTCTTGGGTCTTGGGTCCTGGGTCTTGGGTCTTGGGTCTTGGATGGCAGACATGGAAGACTCGTCAACCGAAGTCAAAGACCAAAGGCCAAAGCCCAAAGACCGAATCGCCGCAATCATTCTCGCCGCCGGCCGTTCGCGCCGGATGGGCAGCTTCAAACCACTCCTTCCCTTTGGCAACCAGACTGTAATCGAAGCCTGCATTGGCAACCTGCGCACAGCCGGCGTTGTTGAGATTGTTGTAGTGCTTGGACATCAAGCTGAAACGGTGCGCGAACAGCTTAACGCAGCTTCCGTTGCGTTCGTCACCAATCCGAATCCCGATAGTGAAATGAGCGCATCGATTGCACTGGGCGTCGATGCGCTCACAGACAGGGCGCGCGCAGTGCTGATTACGCCGGTTGACCATCCGGCCATTCATCCGGAAACGATCGGATTGCTGATGGCGAAATGGCAAGGCGGCGCCAAGCTCATCCAGCCTGAGTTTCAGGGCAAGGGGGGACATCCGGTCTTAATCGACCTCAGCTATCGAGACGAGCTGAAGCGCCCTGATTCCGACGCCGGCCTGCGCGGTTTCTTCAACAAACATCGAGCGGAAGTGCTCCGGCTGGCCGTCGATTCGCCCTTTGTTGCGCGGGACATGGACACGTGGGAAGATTACTGCGCCCTGCACGAGGCCGTTTTTGGGCGAAAGCCTGAGGAAATCGCAGACCCTAATGAGCCAACCAACGGCAAACCGAAACGCCTCATCTAAGTCCCTGTCAGCCCGTCCCCGGTGACGGCGGAGGAAACGAGATGTTAACCATCACCCGAAAGGCCACCGCTATTGCGGTGTTTATTTTTGCGCTAAGTTTCGCGTCCGTAACCTTCGCGCAGGGCGAAGGCGCCGAGTTTTCTATGCGGGCCATCGACGGCGAGTCCGTCACGTCCCAGAGCCTGCGAGGCGAGGTCGCGGTCCTGGCCTTCGGCACGTCATGGTTGCCTTTGACCCGCTCACAACTCGAGGGCGTGAAGAAGCTTGCGGATCAATACGCCGGAAAAGGCGTCGCGGTTTATTGGGTGAGCGTTGATTCGGACAATCCGAGATCCAAGAACTACGTTCCCGATGACCAGCTGCGCGAACTCGCGCGCAAGTACAAAGTCACGATTCTGCGCGATCCCGACGGCGTTGCCTCACGAAAGATGGGCGTCGATCAGTTGCCGTCGGTCGTCATCCTCGACAAACAAGGAAACATTGCGGCCTCAATGGGCGGCATGGATCCTAATGCCAACTTGACAACACAACTCGCGGCGCGGTTGGATAAGATTCTCTAGTAATCAAATCCAATTGAAGTCGTGAGTTGAATCCGTGCCAACTGCTTCCGAAATTCCTAACACCGCTCAGCCCCCGGAAACATTCCGTCGTCACAGTCCGCCGCCGCTGCAGTCGCGTCCCCTGAATATTCCCGCGCCGGTCGAGCTAACCCTAGATAACGAACTCCGGGTCGCAGTTGTGAGCGACACACGTCTGCCAATCGTGAGCTTTCGTTTAGCATTTGTCGGTGGCGACTCGAATGATCCGCCAGACCTCCCCGGCCTGAGCGACATGATGAGCCACCTGATGAGCGAAGGAACGTCGAGCCGGACAAGCGTGCAAATCGCCGAAGAGGTTGAGCGACTCGGCGCGACGTTGAGTGTCAACTCGGGTTCAGACTTTGTGACCGTCGGAGCGTCTGCACTCTCGCTGTACGTCGATGAGATCCTCGAGTTGATGGCCGATGTAACTCTGCGTCCTTCCTTTCCGCAAAACGAAATTGATTTGGCGCGCGAGAACACAAAGCAGATGCTCATCCAACAGCGTGCCCAACCAAACTTCCTCGCGTCTGAACGGACCGCGAAAGTCATGTTTGGTGATCATCCTTACGCCCGCATCTCCCCGACTGTTGAATCCCTGGATGGCATGAGCCGCGACATGTTCGTTGAGTTTCACCGCTCGCGACTCGTGCCGAACAACGCAGTGCTGCTGGCGGTCGGCGACATTGAAGTCGATGAGATCGTCGCGAAACTCGAAAAACTATTCGGGGCGTGGAAACGTGAAACTCTTGCGCAATCAAACTTTCCCGCCGTGCCGCAGCTCTCCGCGCGGAAGGCTTATCTGGTAGATCGCCCGGGTTCGGCACAGTCGAACATCGTCATTGCGAATGCCGGCATCACGCGCACCAGTCCGGATTACTTCCCCATGCTGGTGATGCATACGGTGCTGGGGGCCAACGCTTCGTCGCGCCTCTTCATGAACCTGCGCGAAGAAAAAGGCTACACGTACGGCGCGTATTCAAGCGTTGACGCGCGCCGCCTGGCCGGTAGTTTCCGCGTGTCCGCCGAGGTGCGCACGCCGGTTACGGGCGCGTCTCTGCGTGAGTTCTTCGTTGAACTCGACCGTATTCGCAACGAGCGCGTGCCGGATGAAGAACTGCGGAATGCGAAGTCCTATCTGACCGGCGTTTTTCCGATTCGCATCGAGACGCAGGATGGCCTGATCGATCAACTTACCGCCGTGAGGATGTATGACTTGTCATCCGATTACCTGCACACGTATCGCGATAAGGTCAACGCCGTCACTGCCGAAGAGGTGCAGCGCGTCGCACAGCAACACGTCACGCCCGACCGTGCCGCGATTGTCGTAGTTGGCGATGCGGCCGAAGTTGAAAGCCAGATGCGGGACTATGCGGAAGAGATTGAGTTTTACGACACGGAAGGAAACAAGAAACAGTAGGCAGAAAGCAGAAGGCAAAAAGCAGAACGCAGAAACGGGCGGCCAGTGCTTTCTGCCTTTTGCCTTTTGCCTTCTGCGTTCTGCCTTCTGCCTTCTGCGTTCTAGACCGCTCCCTGCAGGCGCTCGACATCCAGCACGCCGGGGACGCTCTTGATTGAGCTTGTCACCTTGTCCAGGTGCTTTACGTCGAAGACTTCCACCGTCACTTCGATCCGGCCCTTCTGATCAGGCCCAATGGATGCGCGGGCGTCGCGTATGCCGGTTCTCATGTCGGAAATCGCCCCGGTGATGCCGGCAATCATGCCGGTCCGATTCTCAGTCGTCGCCAGGAGTTTCACGGCATAGGCCGTCTTCTCAGGCCGCGAAGCCCATTCAACGTTCACGATTCGTTCGGGGTTAATCATGAGTTGTTGCACGTTCTTGCATCGCTTGGTGTGGACCGCCACGCCCTTGCCCCGGGTGATGTAGCCGATGATGTCTTCGCCATGCAGCGGGTTACAACAGCGGGCGCGGTTTACCATCAAATCCTCAACGCCGCGAACGACGATCGCGCCATCGCCGCCGAGCAATCGTCGCACCGCGCGCACGCCGCTCCGCAATTTCGATTCTTTCTGTTGGGCCAGCGCCTCGAATTTTTCCGGCCCGAGATACTTCGCAATAATGTTACGCGGCACGATCTTGCCATAGCCCATCGCCGCCAGCAGATCGTCCGTGCGCCCGTAACCGTACTCGCCGGCGATCCGTTTCAGGTCGCCGTTACTGTCGGACAAAAGTTTCTTAAAAGGAATTTGGAAGCGACTTGCTTCCTTTTCAAACAGCTTGCGGCCGATTTCGATCGACTCGGCGCGCTGCTGATCCGCCACCCAGTGCCGGACGCGGTTGCGCGCGCGGGAAGTTACGACGAAATTCAGCCAGTCGCGCGACGGGTGAGCGTTCGGACTGGTAAGAATCTCAACCACGTCGCCGTTCTGAATTTGCGTTCGCAGGGGCACCATCCGGGTGTTGATGCGCGCGCCGGTACAAGTGTTTCCGACCTCCGAGTGAATCATGTACGCGAAATCGAGGGTGGTCGCGCCGCGCGGCAACTGGATTACTTTGCCCATCGGCGTGAATGCGTAAACGTCTTTCGGATAAAGATCCAGCTTCAGCGCGTCCATGAACTCGCGCGAGTCCTTCACTTCCTGCGTCCACTCAATCAACGAACGCAGCAAGGTCATGGCTTCGTCATCGTCCCGCGCGCCGCGTTTCCCTTCCTTGTATTTCCAGTGCGCCGCCACGCCTTCTTCGGCCACCAGGTGCATCTGTTCAGTGCGAATCTGTACTTCGAACGGCTGGACTTTAGATCCGATGACAGACGTGTGCAGCGACTGGTACAAATTGTCGCGCGGCGTTGCGATCCAATCCTTAAATCGGCCCGGCACCGGTTTCCAGGCGTGATGAATTACTCCCAGCGCGGCGTAGCAGTGGCGAATCTCGTTCGGCACAATCACGCGCGCCGCCACCAGATCGTAAACTTGATCCAAATCGATGGCCTGGGCTTGAAGTTTCTTCCAGATTGAGTAAATGCGCTTGACGCGCCCTTCAATCCGCACGAACGGAACGTCGGCTTCGCGCATTTGCTGTTCGATCGTGGCCGTCACGTCGTTCAGAAACGCCTCGTTGGCGGCGCGCCTTTTCTCTAACTGGGCGGTGATTTCCCGGTAGTCCTCCGGATGAAGATTGCGGAACGCGAGATCCTCGAGCTCGCCGCGCAATTTACCCATGCCCAGCCGATGCGCGATCGGGGCGTAGATGTCCATCGTCTCCTGGGCGATGCGGCGGCGTTTTTCGGGGCTGAGAAACTCGAGCGTCCGCATGTTGTGCAGGCGATCGGCTAGTTTGACCAGCACCACGCGCACATCATCGACCATGGCGAGCAGCATCTTCCGCACGTTCTCTGCCTGCTGGTCTTCCCGCGAGACATTGCTGATGTGCGCAATTTTTGTCAGGCCTTCAACCAGATGAGCGACTTCTTCACCGAAATAATCGCGAATGGTTTGCGCATCGGCGAGCGTGTCTTCCACGACGTCGTGAAGCAGACCGGTCGAGACGGACACGGCATCCATGCGCATGTCGGCAAGGATATTGGCGACTTCCAGCGGATGGACGAGGTAGGCTTCACCCGAGGCCCGCTTCTGACCTTTGTGCTCGCGGGCTGAGAAAAGATAGGCGCGCCGCAGCAGATTGAGGTCCGCCTGCGGGTGGTTACGCCGTACCTTCTCAACGATTTCTTCGATGCGAACCATAAAAAATAAAAACGTCAGTCGTCAGTTGTCAGTGGTCAGTTGATTAAGAGAAGAGGGCAACTGACAACTGACAGCGGACTACTGACGCCCGATGCATTATAGCAAGAGGTGACGCTCGACTCGAACGAACGAGTCTGACGTCACCTCTTGGTTTTCAGATTGAATTGAAGCTATGGAGTCGGCGAAGCCGCGGCCGCTTCGGCTGCTTCTTCTCGCTTGCGCCTTTCGTCAGCGAGTTGCCCCGCACGTTTCTGCGCCGTTTCAGCCTGACGCTCGTACTGTGCGGCGGCGTTCGCGTCGTTGTTCATCTTGGCAATCTTGGCGGCTTCAATCAGCAGATTGGTCTTGTAGGACCACGCCGATTCGCTGTTCGGATCGTACTTGATGGCCGTCTCAGCCTGCTCAAGACCGCGCGTCACGCATTGCTGGATCTTGTCAAAGTCCTTGGGGTCTTTCGGCTTCTGGTAGTTGGACTTACCTTCCGCGATCACCTTTACGTCGGGCAGCTCGGTAATCTTAAACGAGCAATCCCAATCCTTGCCGGCCAGGATGGCGTACGCTTCGGCTCGTTTTTCGTTCGTCTGGGTGGCGTCGTTGGCGCGCTTCATAATCCAGTCGCGCAGGTTTGTCTCGTCTTTAATTGCCGAATACAAAACAGAGATTGCCTTATAAGCCTCGTCGTTGTTCGGATCGTTTTGCAGAAGGTGCTTGTAAGCCTCGATCGCATCGCGTGCCCGCTGCACGTTTTCAGGTGAATCGACGCCGGGCTTGTATTGTTGGTGGATGATGCGCGCGATAAAGATCGGGGCCGTCTTGTTGCTGGGATCGAGCGCCAGCGCGCGTTTGGCGTGTTGTTCCGCCCGATCAAAGTGGCCATCTTTGTAAGCCTTGGCCGCTTCGTTCAGTTCGTTCTTCGCCCGAACTTTGGCGATAAGGTTGCAGCCCGATCCGACGCTGACAAGCAAAACCAGGATCGCAGTAGCGCAGATCCTGGATTGAGACAGTCTCATTTCAGTTCGCTCCATTTGTGCAAACGTGACCGCGCTTGAATACGAGCGAGCCAGGCGAGCAGAGAATTACGGCGCTGGACGTCACGTCGCGTGATTATGGTAAATCGTCAACCTGCAGGCCGACCGGACTGGCTCCCGCGCCTTTGATTGCGTCAATGACCTTTACAACTTCGCCGTACTTCAGGGCGCGTGGGGCTTTCACAAACACAGTCTTTTCAATCTTCTGATCTTCGGGAAGATTCGAGGTTTCCATGCCAACCCGGTAGGCTCGCATCGATTTGCGCAATTCGAAAGTCTGTTGCAGTTTCGCGGAAAGCGCGCTCGGGTCGTTCACCGAGCCCATGGAATCCTGGTTCAATTTGAGCTGTAAATCCTGGCCAATCGTCACGACCAACGTCAGCGGATTCGGTTTGAGCTGACTGACATCTTCGTTCGGATCGCGCTGTGTCGGAATGTCGGCCTGAAAACGCGTTGGCTTTAGCGGCGTAATCACCATAAAGATGATCAGCAACACCAATAACACGTCGATTAATGGTGTGACGTTGATATATGGAACGGCGCGATCGCCGCCCCCGCCTGATGACATTGCCATAGGTTAACCTCTCAAAAAAGCAAACGAAGTCGCGCTCAGTAATCGCGACGCTAGGAAGCAGCACCTTTCTTTTTCTTATCGGCCACCAGGCCAATCTTATCAATACCCTTTTCGCGAACGGCGTTAATGACTCTGACGACTTCCCCGTAATTGACGTTTACACCGCTTTTAATGTAAACGATTCTTTCTTTCCCTTCCTTGTTCTGAAGCGCCTTTTCAACCTGGCTCTTCATATCTTCGAGGTTCACCTTCTTCTTCCCCAGGTAAACTTCCGTCGCCTCAGGGGTACACTGGGGAGCGTCGGGCGGGCGACAAACCACGGAAAGGATCACCGAGGTCTCTTTGTTGATCGCCGTATCTTCCTCCGGATTCATCATTTCACGCGGAATTGGCACCGTGACGCCCTGCTGCAAAAAAGGAGTGACGACCATAAAAATGATCAAAAGCACCAACATGATATCGACCATCGGAGTAACGTTGATCTCCGAATTTAGTCCGCCGCTGCCGCCGCCAGCCTGCATTCCCATAGAAAAATTCTCCCCTTCCGCCTCACAATTCCGAGTGACACTTTCTAGCGCGGGCCGCTCTTACCGCGCTAGTTGCGAGTCCGCTCAAGTGGAAGCTACGGATTAAGCTGCCTGGTCCGATTCTTGATGAAATAGTCGACCAACTCAGAAGCTGAGTTGTCCATTTCAACCACGAATCCATCCACTTTGCCGGTGAAATAGTTAAATAGCCAAACCGCAGGCACCGCGACTGCCAATCCCAGAGCCGTAGTAAACAAAGCTTCCGAGATGCCGCCGGCCACCGCCGCAATACCGGCCGTTTCAGCGTTCTTCATGCCGCGGAACGCATTGATAATTCCGAACACGGTACCGAACAGACCTACGAACGGCGCAGTCGAGCCGATGGTCGCCAGGCCCGACAAGCCACGCCGGAACTCGGCGGTCTTGATGGCGATGGCACGCTGCAACGCGCGTTTGGAAGCGTCGATCTCGTCACCCGAAATCTCAGATGACTGCTCGTGGGCGCGGAACTCCTGCAAGCCGCTGTTCACGACCATCGCCAGGTGCGACTTGCGATGCTTGTCGCTGATGTTGATGGCTTCTTCGATGCGGTTGTTCTTTAAAGCCTGGGCCACGCGCGGCGCAAACTCCCGCGACTGCTTCTTGGCCGCGGTATAGGTCAAGTAGCGCTCGACCATGATAGCGATCGAATAAACCGACATAATCAACAGAATGACTACGACGGTGATAGCAACGGCGCCCATGCTCTTGACCATTTCGGTCATGCTGAAGTGGTCAGCAGCGGCCTCAGCCGGAGTGGCAGCAGGGGTGGCTTGCCAAAGAACGAAAAGCAGACTGAGCCCCTTCGTTCCGAGGATGCTTGTTAGAATAGTCACGGTAGGTCCCTCCAAGAAAGTAAGTTACAAACTGAACCCTTTTTTACAGCAGGTTGTGGCCGCCGCCGGCGTTCACCGGCAGCGACCGTGATTATTACTGCGCCACGAAGTTATAGATGATGACGCCGGAAACCTTGACGGGCATTCCCGACAGCTTGGTAGGCGTGAACTTCGACGCCCGGGCCGCTGCGACTGCCGCGCCTTGAAGGAGCGGGTGGCCCGAAACCGGCGCCGCGGAAACCACGTTGCCGTTTTCGTCAATGACGATCTGCACCCTCACCTGACCAGCGGCACGAGCGCTCCGCGCAATCGCCGGGTAAGGCGGCTGCACTAGTCGCACTGCTTTGCCGTTAAGCACGCCGCCCGAAATAGGAGCTTTCGGTGGTGTTGGTTTCGGTGGCGGCGGCGGCGGCGCATCAGCGACGTCGACCTTCTGAGGTCCGGTCGAGATAATGCTGCCGGTCCCCGCGCCCGGAGCAACCGGCGCAATGGCGTTGGTGTTTCCACTGCCAAGCATCGTAACCACGCCCTTGCGAACTGGCGGAATGTCACTGGCCTTCGCAGAAACTTCTTTCGGCACCAGGTCAGCACGCGAAACGTCGGCGATCAATTCCTTGCGCACGTCAACATTCTTGCTGACATCCAGCTTCTCCGGCTTCGCCTCTTGCTTCTGCTCCTGTTGCTGTTGCTGCACCGGGACCGGTGCAATCAATGCCGTCAGCTCTAAGGTCTGCTGATCAATGTAGGCCGGCGCCCACAGAATACCGGCAATCAGTCCGGCTATGATTAGCACGACGTAGAGCGCCATGAAACCCAGCAGAAAAGAGCCCTTGCGTTTAAGGTCTTCCGAGTGCGAACCCGACTCGACTAAATTTTCGAACATCTTCAGTCCTCCCTACGTGGTGCCAAAAGGGTCAGATGCAAGATCTATTCGACAGAGCGATTCAAAGATGAACTATTGCAAATCAATAACACTAAAGTAAGCGAGTTCCTTTTGACCTGCGGAAAAGAAAGGAAGCCGCCGCGCCTTTGCGGCCAGTCAACTCAAGCGCACAAATAAACTGGCCGCTTAACGTAATACCCTCGTACTTTCGCAACTACCTGGGGCAAAGGCACGATCAAAAACGTATTTAATTGGCCAGCAACGAGTGCAGTCTATGCCGCGAATACGCGCAAAGTCAAGAGCAAACCAAGCGGTGTTTTCGCGTGTTTGCGAGACTTCCCGCCCCGTCACTTGCAACAACACGCTCAATTAGAAACCGGGCCGGCGGATTATGTTCCCGCCGATTCTGCTACGCCGCGCGGGAGGGCTTCCCGACATTCTTGCGCCCAGCGTCATCGCGCTTAGGTTGAAAACCGGAACGCGCACTGGCGCTCGTCGCAAGCCTGTTGGCAGCTTCAATCTTCCGCTCCCACCAAACCATGATGGGGCTGGCGATCGCAATTGAGGAATAGGTGCCGACGATGGTGCCGATGAGCAGCGCCAGTGAGAAAGCACGCAGCACCTCGCCTCCGAAAATTACCATCGCGAGCACTGAAAGCACGATGAGGCCCTGGGTGATGACTGTTCGCGAAAGCGTCTGGTTGATCGAGTCGTTGGTGATTTTGTAAAGCGATTCGCGCCGATGCAGCTTGCGGTTCTCGCGCACGCGGTCGAACACCACGATGGTGTCGTTAACCGACGCGCCGACGAGCGTCAGAAACGCGGCGATTACCGTCAGGTTCACTTCCCATTGGAAAATTGAAAAGAAGCCCAACGTCACAAGTACGTCATGGAAAACCGCGATCACGGCCGCCGCGCCGTATGTCCACTCGAATCGGAAGGCGATGTAAACGAGCATGCCCACCAGCGCCGCGAGAGTTACCGCGATGGCTTTATTTCTCAGCTCAGCGCCGGCCACAGCTCCGACCGCATCCGTGCCGATGATCTCGTAGGCCGTTCCCTCAGGACCGATGGTGTTCAGCGCATTGCGCACCTTTTGTCGGCCCGCCTCAACCTCTGAGCTCACCTCCGGTGTAGGTGACGCGCTCACGTTCGGTGTGGCTGACGCGCTTGCCTGCGGGGTGGCAACTGGCGAAGGACTCGATGTCTGTGGGTCGTCTGCCTCAGATCCTTGTAAAGGAAGTTTGATGAGAAAAGTATCGGGTCGATCGACCACCGGTTGAATGACCGCCTCGTTAAGCTGCTGAGCGCCGAGTGTGGCCCGGATCTGCTCAGCCGTTACCGGTTGCTTGAATCGCGCGGTGACGACGGTACCGCCGCGAAAATCAACGCCCAGGTTAAAAGCATTGGTTCCGTTCGGATGCCTCCACTCGCGGAAAATGGCTGAGCCCAGACCGGCAACCATCAGCAGCACTGAAACTCCAATAAAGACCCGCCGCCACTTCAGCCAGTCGAAATTAACCTCTTTGAAAAGTTGAAACATTCGTGAATCGTCCGATCAAACTCTAGACACTCAACGTCTGCGCCCGACGCTTCCGCCGCAGCAGCCACATGAAAATGGTCCGCGAAACGTAAACCGCCGAGAACAGGTTGATAAGCAGACCGAGAATCAGTGTCACCGCAAAACCGCGCAGCGGGCCGGTGCCAAAAACAAACAGGAACAAGGACGACACGACGGTGGTCACGTGCGTGTCGATAATCGTCACGATCGCGCGATCAAATCCCTGATCGACTGCTGAAGGAACAGTTTTTCCGGCTCGTAATTCCTCGCGAATTCTTTCGAAGATCAGCACGTTCGAATCAACGGCCATGCCGATCGTCAGAATCATGCCGGCGATGCCGGGCAGCGTAAGCGTCGCGCCAAAAACAATCACACCAGCCAACATCAGGATCATGTTAAGCAAGAGCGCGACCACGGCGTTAATGCCTGAGCCCCGGTAGTAGAAAAGCATGAACACGACGACGAACAGCAAGCCGTAGAGCGAAGCCTTGACGCCTGACCGAATTGAGTCATCGCCCAGGCTCGCGCCGACCGTGCGTTCTTCCTGATACTCGATCGGCGCAGGCAGCGCGCCTGAACGCAATGTCAGCGCGAGATCTTCTGCCGATTGCTGCGTGAATCTTCCGGTGATTTCACCTTGATCGTAAATCTGGCCCTTGATGTAGGGCGCTGATTTGACTTCCTCGTTCAGCACAATGCCCATGTACTCGTTAATGTTCGCGCCGGTCCACTTGCTGAACTTGTCGGCGCCCGAAGGCTTCAAGGCAAACGAAATTTGATAATCATTAACGCCGCCACTCGCCTGCACGGCCGTCGCATTTCGCAATTCCGAGCCATCGATGACGGGCGGAGTTTCGACGACAACCCACCGTTTCGGTTTTTCAGCTTGTGGCTGAGTCGTGGTGTCACCGGCTGCGGTCGGCTCGTCGCGTTCCGAGTACGGCAAGATCTTTCGGTTTTGCGGAAGGTTCCCACCCGAGCCCAGCGTGGCCAGCGCTTCTTCTCTGGTCGCGTACGACTGCAATCCGGAAGGCGCCGGCGGACTGATCACGTGCACAAGTTCAAGTCGCGATTCAGCCTTCATCAACTGCTTGACGCGTTCGGGATCCTGAATGCCGGGCATCTGCACGAGAATGCGATAAGAACTCTGCGAGCCATGCCGTTGCACCACCGGCTCGGCGACGCCGAATTGATCCAAACGGCCTTCAATGATTCGCTTCGCCTGTTCGGTTGCCTGTTCTGACAGCACGCGCTGCGCGGTCTGCGACAGCGTCCACGAAACTGTGCTGCCGCTAACGGCGGCAGACCAGTCAGTAACGTCAACTTTCGTCTTTACTGCGTTCTGAATGTCGTTCAGCTTAGTCGCATCCACAGCGTCGAGAACGAACCGGTACTCGCCGGCCGTTTCAGCGCGGGCGTCCTTGATTTGAAATCCGGCGTCTTCAGCGGCCTTCCGCGCCGCGGCGGAATTGTCCTCGGTCAACTTCGCCAGAAACTTATCGACGCGGACGCGCATCACCAGATGTGAGCCGCCCTTCAAATCCAGGCCGAGTCGAATATTATTCCTGAGGTTCGCTTTTACGCCTGACCACGTGAAGTCGTTCGGCCGCGGCCGCCGGCCGCGCGGACCGATGACCAGGTAAATTCCGACGATCGTTACGATAGCGATAATGATCGTGCGCTGAATGACGTTCTTTTTCTTCATGGGAACTGCGGCGTGTTACTTCTTCTCTTCGCTGTCCACTCCGGCTACAGCCGAGCGCGCAATCTCGAGGATCGTTTTGTCAGCGCTGCGCACCAGGAAGCTTGTGTCTTTGACGGCCGTGATGGTGCCGATGACGCCGCCGGTGGTGACGATCTTGTCACCGGCTTTCAGGTCGGCGATTTGGGCTTGCAGCTGACGCTGTTTCTTTTGCTGCGGCCGAATCAAGAGTAAATAGAAGACACCAAACACCAGCAGCATCGGAATCAGAAATCCGAAACCACCCGCGCCTTGAAGTAATAGAAGCAACATATTTGTTGGTTATTGAACCCTTCTAATCCCGTAATTACCGCTCCGGGTACTGACACAAGCTATTCCAAACCAGAGCTGAGTTGCTCAGTGAACTCTCGCTGAAATTTTGCGAATTGGCCAGACCGGATAACTTGCCTGACGTGTCTCATGGTGTCAAGGAAGAACGCCAGATTGTGATGCGTCAGAAGGATGCTTGCGAGCATCTCGCCCGCAAGGTACAGATGCCGAATGAAAGCGCGCGAATGGCGCCGGCAGACTGAACAGGCACAGGCTTCGTCCAGAGGTCTCTGGTCGGCCGCGAAGCGCGCGTTCTTGATGTTCAGTTTCCCGCGCGAGGTGAAAGCCTGGCCCGTCCGGCCATTACGCGTCGGAAGCACGCAGTCGAACATATCAATGCCACGCGCGACCGATTCCACCAGGTCTTCCGGCGTGCCGACCCCCATCAAGTATCTCGGCCGGCCGGCGGGCATGCGCGGCGCGATGTCTTCAATGATTTCGAGCATGACAGGCTTTTCTTCGCCCACACTCAGGCCGCCTATGGCATAGCCGTCGAATCCGATTTCAACGGTCCGTGCCAGGCTTTCGCGGCGCAGATCCAGATGAGACGCGCCCTGAACGATGCCGAAGAGCGCCTGCCCTGGGAGCGCAGGGCCTGGGGTGCTAGACATCTTGCCTGCGGTACGCGGGCTTCCAGCCTGCAGTTCATCAAACGCCTCTTTGGATCTCTTCGCCCAACGCAAGGTCAGCTCCATGCTGCGCCGGGCCGCGTCATGATCGATCTGTCCCGGTGGGCACTCGTCGAACGCCATGGCGATCTCGGCGCCGAGCGCGGTTTGCACTTCCATCGAGATTTCGGGCGAGAGAAAACAAAGCGCGCCGTCGATGTGAGAGCGAAACTCAGTTCCCTCTTCAGTGACTTTGCGGATATCGGTGAGACTCCAAACCTGAAAGCCGCCCGAATCGGTGAGCATCGCGCGCTCCCAGTCGATGAACTTGTGCAAACCGCCGCAGGCTTTGATCACCTCAATGCCGGGCCGCAGCCAAAGGTGATACGTGTTGCCCAGGATGATCCTGGCGTCGAGGTCTGAAGCTTCCAGTTCTTCGAAGCGAATCCCCTTCACCGTGCCGGCAGTCCCCACCGGCATGAAGACCGGCGTCTCGATTTCGCCGCGACGCGTCTTGATAATTCCCGCGCGCGCCTCGCCATCGCGGGCTTGAACCTGAAATTTGAGGCTTGAGGCTGGAGACTCGAGGCTAGTCATCTGCGTCTCGTTTTTGACTTGTGCCTTTCAATAATTCGGATGGGAGTCGCATAGAAGTCGAACTCTTCCCGCATGCGATTTTCTAAATGCCGCAGAAAGGAAAAGTGCAAACCGGCTTTACCACCCGAAGTGAAGACGACAAACGTCGGCGGACGCACGCCGATTTGCGTGATGTACTGCACGTGCAAGCGCGAGCCGCGAAACGTTTTGGCCGGCGTCACCCCCGAGCGCTGACGCACTTCACGTTCAAAGAAATCGTTAAGCCGCGATGTGGGAATACGCACACTGCGAACCGCATTTGCGCGAACCGCGAGCGGCAAAAGCTTCTGCACGCGCTGGCCCGATAAAGCGGACGTTGTAATTACAGGCGCCCAACTCAGAAACTTCATCTCCTGGCGAACTTTTTGTTCGAACTTCGTGCCGCTGGCAGTGTCCTTGCCCTCCAGCAGGTCCCATTTATTCAAAACGAGAATAATTGAACAACCCTGCTCGAGCGCATAGCCGGCAATCGCCGAATCCAGCGCCGTTACGCCTTCTGCGGCATCGAGCAGCACAATCGCAACGTCCGCGCGTTCCAAACTCTTCCGCGCCATCACGACTGAAAGCTTCTCAGCCATCGCGGTCGTTTTTCCTTTGCGGCGAATGCCGGCCGTGTCGATGATGCGAAATGTCTGTTCGTCAGTTTTGAGCAGAGTGTCGACGCTGTCGCGCGTCGTGCCGGCCACGGGCGAGACGATGGCCCGCTCTTCGCCGAGGAGCCGATTGAGCACAGACGACTTCCCAACATTTGGACGGCCAATAATCGCGAGCCGAATTTCACGCGCTGGGAGCGCGGGCATCCCTGCCTGCGGTTCACTGGCATCCATGCCGGTCCCTTCCACACCAAACCCGCCCGCTAACGCAGGCGGTTCTGACACGCCTTGCGTCTCCGCGTCTCCCCCTCGCCGCGTCGCGGTGTCTTGTATTTCCTGGACCAGCACGTTCAGCAACTCGCCGAGACCATTTCCGTGTTCAGCCGAAACCGGCATCACCTGCGCGAATCCAAATCGATGAAAATCGCCGGCTTCATCTTCCAAACGCGCTGAGTCAACTTTGTTCGCCGCGACCAGCACCGGCTTTCCGGTTTCACGCAGTAACAGCGCCAGCTCTTCATCCAACGGCGTCACGCCTTTGCGCGCATCGACTACCCACACCAGCACCGCGGCCTGGTCGATGGCGACTCCTGCCTGCTTGAAGATGTTCGCGGGAATTACCGCCTCGTCGTCGGGCACGATGCCGCCGGTGTCGACCAGCGAAAAGCCTTTTCCATTCCAGTCGGCTTTACCGTAAATGCGATCGCGCGTGATGCCCGGCTCGTCGCCCACGATCGCGCGCCGCTCGCCGATCAGTCGATTGAACAGCGTCGACTTGCCGACGTTCGGCCGGCCGACAATCGCGACCAGCGGTAGCTCGTGTTTAGACTTGGTCATCTCGACTTCCGGCCTGATAATACCTTGCCAACGCTAATCACTCGAACCGGCTGTCCAAGATGGAACGACCTCCAGCGCTCACCAAATCCGCCGCCGACCCGAATCCCATTCGTCAATTCGAACGCTGGTTCGCCGACGCAAACGCGACCGGCATGTCCGAACAGGATGCCGTTTCAATGACGTTAGCGACGGCCGGCAAAGACGGTCGCCCCTCAGCGCGCATCGTTCTAATGAAGAGCTTCGACGAGCAGGGTTTCGTCTTCTACACGAACTACGACAGCCGCAAAGGCCAGGATTTAGCCGAGAACGGACGCGCTTGCCTGCTGTTCTATTGGTCTCAGTTGTGGCGTCAAGTACGGATTGAGGGCGCAGTCGAGAAGGTTTCCGAAGCTGAGTCAGACGAGTACTTCCATTCGCGGCCCCTCGGCAGCAAGCTCGGCGCCTGGGCGTCAGATCAAAGCCAGCCGGTTGAAAGCCGCGCGCAACTGGAAAAGCAGTTCGAAGAGTTTAACTGGAAGTTTGCGGACAATGTCCCGCGCCCGCCGCATTGGGGTGGCTACCGACTCAACCCTGACGTCATCGAGTTCTGGCAAGGCCGCGAAAATCGCCTGCACGATCGGCTGCTTTACACGCTTCAGAGGGATGGCGGTTGGCTCATCGAGCGACTGGCGCCCTAATCATTTCCCATTTTTCATTTGTCATTTTTCATTTGTCATTTTGCCGTGACCGACCAGTTGTTGCTGGTTAGCCGAAGACAAGGCTTGAAAGGAACATTCTGCGATGACAGCGATGACAAATGAAAATTGTCAAATGACAAATGGAAAATGGTTTGTCGTCAGAGTGCCGGCTGCTCCTCCACAAACTTCACTAACGCGCCCACGTAATCAGGGAAGGCGGGACACTTGATTCCATGCGGCTCGAGCAGCCCTCTCACTCGACTTGTGTCGTATGTCTGTTCCAGAAAGAAGTAGGGCACGGCTGAATGGGGCAGGCCGGTGATCTTCGGCGCGCCGGGCGCCATCAACACCGGATAGACGATGTGACGCGGGACCGTCAGCCACGATTTACGCCCGCCGACCGTTTTCGCAATCTCGTCAAATAACTGTTCGGTCGTGAGGGGCATGGGATCGGCGATTTGCACGGTCGTCCCGATGGCGCGTTCATCCTGTGCGAGCGCCACCATCGCTTCAATTACATAATCGATCGGCACCAGGTTCAGACTCACTTTACTGTTGCCGATGTTCAGCAGCGTCAATCCGCCCGGCCATCTTCGCAGGTAGTGAATCAGATAATAGATGCCGTCGTACTTCGGGGTCTCACCGGTGCGCGAATCCCCCACGACGACCGCCGGCCGGTGAATCGTGATCGGCAATTCCGATTTCAACGCTTCGACGGAAAGCTCGGCCCGGTACTTTGTCCCTTCATAGTGATTGCGAAAGCCTGCGGTGTGCTCCAGTTCGTCTTCCCGAATTAATCCCAAGCGCCGGCCGGCGACGTAGCAGGTCGAGACATAGTGATAACGCCGCAGGTTCGTAATCGATTTCGCAAACTCGTTCACGTGGCGCGTGCCCTGAACGTTGACGAGTTGTCCTACTTCGGGTGCGACCGCCAAATCGTAAGCCGCCGCCAGATGAAACACGGTGTAAGTTTCCGCGCGTGCGCGGTCCACGTCCGTCTGCTTCAGACCCAGGTCCGGTTTAGTTATGTCACCCTCGACGATTGAAAAATTCTCGGCCGGCGCGCCCGTTTCGGCGACGATCTGCGCGACGTCCTCGTAAGCACGCCGCAGCAGGGCCGGCTGCACCAGCAAAATGAAACGAGCCCCGGTACGCGCCAGCCGTTCAACCAAACGCCCCGCGATGAAACCGGGAAAGCCCGTGATGAAAAATGTTTCGTCAGCAAACATTGATTCTTTATTCACACCTCGCTTCAGCGAGGTGCCCTGCCGATTCCTCTTATTCTTCCAGCCGTTTCAACGGCTTTACGAAACCGTTAAAACGGTTCGTCATAGTTGGGCGCCCCCTAAGTCACCTCGCTGAAGCGAGGTGTGAATAAGATGAATGACGTATCCCACTTAGCGCCTCTCAAGTATAATCCAACGCGTTTCTACAACCCCGGGTCTTCTTATTGAAAGGGTCGAACATGCTTTCGAGACGTACCTTCATTCAGTTTCACTCCCGCCTGCCTGCGCTTCTCGTTGTCCTCGCGATTGCGGCCGTAACGTTTCGCGTTGAATACGTTGCCGCGCAGACACAAACAGACTGTCCGGTCCGCATCACGCTCTTGCAAGTCAACGACGTCTATCAGTTCGCCCCTGTCGATGGCGGCGCGCGAGGCGGCCTGGCACGGGTGGCAACGTTGCGAAAGAAAATTCTGGCTGAGTCGCCGCACACCTTGTTCCTGATGGCCGGCGACACGATTTCGCCGTCGATCGAATCGAACACCTACAAAGGCGCGCAGATGATCGAAGCGTGGAACGCAGCGGGTTTGGATTACGCCACGCTCGGCAATCACGAGTTTGATTTCGGCCCGGAAGTGCTGCTGCAGCGGATGGGCGAATCGAAATTCAAATGGCTGGCGGCAAATGTGCTCGACAAGAAAACCGGAAAGCTTTTTGGCGACACGCCTGAGTTTATTGTGCGCGAATTCGACGGCGTGAAGATTGGGATGTTCGGAGTTCTGTTGCCTGAGACTAATTCAACTTCCCGCCCCGGCCCGAACATCGACATCCTTGACCCCTGCGAGACGGCTGGCCGGGTCATTCCCAAGATTCGCGCGGCGGGGGCACAGGTGATCGTCGCGCTGACGCATCTTTCGATGGCCGAAGACAAACAACTCGCCCGCTGTTCAGGCGTCGATGTGATTATCGGCGGGCACGAACATACTTTGCTCGAGTCGATGGCCGGCCGCGCGCCCATCTTTAAAATGACGGCGGACGCGCGCGAGATGGGCCGCATCGATCTCAATATCGATAAGAAGACAGGCAAGCTCGAGAGCATCGACTGGAAAGTCATTCCGGTCACCAACGAGTACGAAGATGATCCGAGCTTCGCCGCGCTCAACGAAAAGTACGGCCCGCTCTTGAAGAGTCTGGAGCAAGTGGTTGGCCGCACGGCCGTCCCGCTGGACATGAAAAGCGAGAATGTCCGCACCCGCGAGACGAACATGGGCAACTTCATCGCTGACGTGTACCGCCAGGCCACCGGCGCTGACGTCGCGCTCGTCAACGGCGGATCGATTCGCGCCGACGCGCTGATTCAGCCGGGAGTGTTAACCAAGCGCGACGTGCTTTCAATTCTTCCGTTCAATAACAAAGTCGTGAAAATCGAATTAACCGGAGCCACTCTGCGAGCGGCACTGGAACACGGCGTGGGATCAATCGGCGTCGAAGCCCAACCCGGCCGCTTTCCACAGGTGTCCGGCATTCGCTTCACATACGACGCTACGCGCAAACCCGGAGAACGCGTCACGAACGTGACCGTGAATGGCCGCCCGCTGCTCGACCGGCAAAAGTACACTCTGGCGGCGACGAATTATGTGATTAAGGACGCCGGCGACGGCTACACAATGTTCCGCAACGAAAAGGTCCTGGTCGGGGCCGAGCAAGCGCCGAGCGAATCAGACATTTTGCAGAAAGCGATCACGTCCGCGCTTCCGATCGCGCCGAAGGTCGACGGACGCGTAACGCGCGCCGATACGCCGAAGGATAAACGTTCGTGCCCTGAAGGTTAGCTATGCTTACTAAGAACCGGTTCAAACATCTGACAGCCTTGCTGGCGTTCACCCTGGTGGTCGGCGGCGTAAGCTCGCGCGGACAATCCGGTCGGCGCGGGGCGAAGCCCAACACTAGTCCGCCGGTTGTTACTCCAGCGCCTGCGAAATCAGCTCTTGAGGCTGCTGATCCAACCCCGCGGCTGAAGTTGGATTTGTTGGTTGCCGTTGACTACTCAGGAAAGAAACATCCGACAGAGGCGCAGATTTATGGGAGCACTTCGATGCGTTTGCGAGAAACCAGCGACGGCTCGATCACCGCCATCGGTGAATTGAAGACGAGCGAGGCCATCACACGGGCGAAACAAGAAGAGAAGGCTTATGTGGCGCTGTTGAAGTTCGAAATCGACGCCGTTCAAGACGGGCGTCTAATCCTGAACTCGCAAAACCTCGAGGTCCAGTGTCACGTCTATGAACCAAAGACAGGGAAACGAATCGTTAAGGATAAGACCTACTATCAACCCGTCGGGCTCTTCGGATCGAGAACGCCAGGTGAAATCGGATCGGGAGATCCACCCGTTAAGCTCACCACTGAGGCAGCCGGCGCTTCAGTCGCCGATCAGATACGGAATGGAATATCGTTGGCTCTGCGCGAACGATCAACGGTCGAGTAGCTAAGCCCCATCACCGCAACTCAACCTCAACCTGCGTTGTGGCACGCGCATCCTGCGCGTGATTCACGGGCGGGACGCCCGTGCCACCTTTCAACCTAACGCAACTCAACTTCAACCGGCGCGGCGCCTTTTGAGTCGTAACCCTCCGGCCAGTTCGAGATGTTCACGCCGTAGAGCCAATCGGCCTCAGGCGTCACTTCGAAGCGAACGGTAAAGGGAAGGCCTCGAGCGGCGCGCAGGCGCGGGCCCCACGAATTTACCTTCCATTCCTGAATCTGCGGGGCGGCTGCGTCTTCCCACGTGACCAGGCGCGAATCGATCCTGGTTCCGTTCACAAACAAAGTCACCCGGGTCCGAATCCAATCCGTTTTCGCGTCCTCAACCAGCACCGGTTGAATGTGGGCGCGGACGACAATCTCTCCGATGCGGCGTCGCGTCTCGCGACCGGGCACCACAAATTCAAAAAAGCCGGCGCCGGCACCCCAGATGTAACCCGGGCCGCCGCCTAACTTCTCAAATCGCCCGCGAACCACGGCTTCAGGCGCGAACCGGTAGCGAATGCGGCCATCTGGCTCGTAAATAGTTTTCAGTTGTTCCGGGCTGACGGCATCTGTTCGAGCGAAAGCAAATTGGCGCGGCACGAGATGCTTTCCCGCGTCGAGCAGCACCGGCGGTGGGGTCGCATTGGCGAGCGAGGCAAACACGTGCGCGGCCCCGCGAACTTCTGCCAGCAAAGGAGCGTCACGCGGCAGAGAGTAGGTCACGCCATATCCTCTCTGTGGGTCCGGCGTCAGGATCCAGAACATCACGCCGCCGGCGCCTTCGCGCGCCGTGTGATCGAATAACGCCCGATACCAATCGAGTTGCGTCGCGCCTTTGTAACCATCCAGCCCCATGCCGAACTCTCCCAGCACGAGCGGCTTGTTAAGCATTGCCGCCGCCGCCACCCGATTGGCAATAAACTCGCCCAGAGCTTTGGTCGAATCAACAAAGCTGTCTTCGTCGGGACGGGGATAGTTGTGCACGTCGCAGTAATCGATGTGTGGCAGCGCGTGATCTTTCAACCATTCCCTGCGTTCCGCCGCCGTGCGATATCCCCAATCACCGGGAGTGATCATATGATTCGCGTCGAGCGAATTCAGATAAGTGCTCATCTCGGCAAACCAGGCGCGGCGCTCTTCCCACCGGGCCGTGATGCATTGCGCTTCGTTCATCAGTTCATACGCGAAGATCGTCGGATCGTCGCGGTACAGCACCCCGGTCACGCTGTTCCGCCGCGTTACGACCTTCTCGACGTGCTCGCGATATAGACGGCGCGTCGTCTCGTTCGTGTAGAACTGCATCGCGATATCCTTGTTGATACCGAATGGATATTTGTCATCGTCCGCGCCCTGGATTCCGGCCCAGCGCAGGTATTGAGTTACGCCGCCGGTGTCGCGCCACCAGTTGGTCAGGCAGATTTGGACGCGTATACCGTTGCGGGCAGCTTCGGCAATTACCTGATCGAGAAAGACGAACTCAGCTTCGTTCCATTCGCCGGGCCGGGGCCGAAACGAATGCGTGCGCGGCCAGTCAGCGAAATCGCCGATCGGCTTCACGTCAGTCGATCCGCCTTCGCCAAATGCCCAAACGCGCACAACTTTGATTCCAAGCTGCGATGCTTGTCGCAGCGTTTCAGGCATGCGCGCCCGATCTTCGTCGCGGTACATGATGGCGACGTTCGCGCCGACGAAACGGAACGGCCGGCCATCGACTTCGAAACGGACGCCGTTGGCGCGCACAAATCCGCGGCGGGCGGAACCTGTGCCGCCGCGCCAACTTGAAAACGCAAACACAATCGCCGCGACTGCAACCAAAGCAGACGCGGCGACAAATAATCGCTTACTCATCAAAATCGGTACGAACGCCTTGTGGCGTGCTGCACTTTATCGGGTAACGCACGCCTCAGGCGTGCTGCGTGCCTCACCGCGGATTCGTAAGCCGCACGAATCCCAAAATCGCGCAGATGGCGCCCACCACCACAAAGACATTTAAAAACGCGCCCGCCACCAGCACCGAATCGAAGTCATTCTGCTGCGCGCCAAGAATCGCGACGAACCCGACGACGACCCAATAGATGTGATACAGCAGCAGAGAGACGGCGGCAAAGCTAAACCAACGGGTCGAAGCGCCGAACGCACGCGCCCGGGCGAAGCCAAGCACAGAGGCGATCAACCAGGCGATGCCTCCTGCCACCAACAAGCCAACGAACACCGGTGCGAAGTACGTCGGCCGCGTGGCCCGCATCCCTTCCTGAAACATCAGAAACGCCAAAGGTGTCAGCATAGGTATCCTCTCGTCTTTTCACAGAACGACCGCTTGCGCCGAGCGATCGCTGCGTTCGCAAACGGTCGTCTTTATTCCTGGAACCGGGGTTCGCCGGGGCGAACTCAGGTTTCGTTGAAATCCACACCAACCATTCGCCGCCGAATGTTCGTGATAATCCCCGCCGGCCGGGTCTTTCGAGGGGGCACTTAATTCCTGCAAGCTATTACTGGGTTATGTGAATCTCTTCTTCCTTATTCACGTGGCGCAGGAAGAGCAAAAGGGCGCAGGCGCAGAAAACAATCGCTAACGCCAGCGATGCCCAACCCATCATCTTGCCGCCGCTGGGCGTGGTGTCGGTGACGAATTTGTAGAACGTGAAAATCGCGCCACCCAGCGAGCCCAGACCTACTACTGACAGGAGAAGATCAACCATAAGGAAACCTCCGCGTCTAAGGTCTTTCGGATAAAAAGCTACCAGAAAAAGCCGCTGCCGTAATCGCCTGCATTAGCCGGGCGAGTTGTTTTATTAACGTCTGTCGGTTCGACGGCGGGAATGTTAACTCTGGCGCAGTTCTAAAGGCAAGCCCCTCGGCTGAAAAATCGCACCTGCGAGACGCGCTCAGGGGGCCTCGATGGTGAGTGCGCCGGGCAGAAAGGCGAGTTCCCCGCTGCGCGATTGCAGGCGAATAGTGTAGTCGCCCGGCTGCAGCCGGCCATCCACTGTCGCCTCAAACGCAATCACCGGGTAAGTCACCTCGAAGGCAGTCTCGCGCAGTGACCCGGGGATAATGCGGATCTTGGACGAGCTGAACGAAATCCCTTCGAGTGAAACATCGTCGAGACCTTCACCCGCGACGTAAATCGTGAATGTCTCACCCGGTCGCAGAGGCAAGGGCGCTGTCGACAATTCGCTGTTCATTCCGATCAGTCGCGGCGTCAACGCCGGCAGGGCTGAGAAAACAAAGAAGCCCAACTTCAGATTTGAATTAGAACTGACGTTAAGCGATTGCGACGGCGTTGAGTTACTCGCGACAAAACTGCGAAATGCCGGCGTGGTGTCTGTCAAACCGGCAGTTCTGCCGCTCGCGCCGATGTCGGTCGCCGTGACGGGTCCTTCCAGCGGCTGCGCGAAGACGCGGTAGACTCCGGCGCGCAAACCGTCGATGCGGTACTGACCTGAAGCCGAGCTGACGCTGCTCGCTACGACGCGGCCGCTGGCCACATCTTCAGCGAAGAAGTGCGCGCCGAAGATTGCGCGCGCGCGGCCCGATATGTTCGTCGTCACTCGTCCGGTAATCGAGGCGCCCGTCGGGCCATAGAGCGAACGGGCTTGCGTTACGTCGTCGTCCGACAAGGTGCGCTGGCTGAAGGCCGGCCGATCATACGTGCCATTCTTGGCCTGGCGCGGCTGCATCGTCGCGCTGATGACGGCTGAGTGTTCCAGGCCGAGCAAGTGGCCAATCTCATGCGCGAACGTCGATTCCAAATCGTAAGTGCCGGCCGTGCCGTCGGTCGAAAACTTCGTTGCCGGATTCAAAGCGATGTCCGCTTCAACGATCGCGCCTCCGGAATCATGAAACACGCGCGTCCGGGCGGGCGCGTCTGATGACTCGAACAGCGAGGCGTTCGCGTTCGAGATAGAAATCAGATTGATCCCGTCGCCGGCAGCCGGAGGACTGATCGTTTCGGCACTCGAGGCAGCTTCGAAGAATTGCACGTCGGCAACCGAAGCCCAGCTTTGGAAAGCTCGCCGCAGTGCACCCATGACGTCGCTGCCCGACTTGATGTTCGGCGGCGGCGAACTCAACGAAGTCGAAAAAGAGACGATGAGCGGGCTGCGGACCCAGCGATGCGCGCCGGGCCGCGAAGCTTCCAGGGATTCGCGCGAAGCTTCCAGGGATTTAAATGAAGAGGATGCCGCAGAAGGGACCAGCGCCGCGGTGACGGCGACCAGGAGGATGACGATGCCGGGTGCTTTTCGGATCATCTGATGGCCGATTGAAAGCGAGGCAAGTCAACGCCGGGGGAGCCTCGGCATGCTATCACGTCAAGCCCCAGTAGATGCAGAACTTTTGACTGGAGCGCAAGCGTCAAGCTTGCAGTCTAAGCTTGCGTTATTCGCGGTTGCCAAGCGAGACGCTTGCCCTCCAGTCGAGGGTCTGCGGAAATCTTGCGCCTGGTAGAGTCCTACTTTGCGGTTTTTCTTTGCGACTTTGCGCCTTGGCGTGAGTACCCACTTCAACAGAGGCGGTTTCACGCCAAGACGCCAGGACGCAAAGTGAAAATAGGCCCCTACCCGTGCGCCCGCAATGGTATTGTCTCGGTCTCGGAGCTGGAAATTCCCTGCGCACGTTGGCAACTGGCGCGGTAGCTGTCCTACTTTGCGTGTCTTTGCGTCTTAGCGCCATTGCGTGAACCGACCACTTGTTACATAAGAGATCTGTCACGGAAAGACGCAAAGGATCGCCAAGCGGAAATCAGGATACGGCAACTGGCGCGACCCTAAAAATGCGGATTGGATTGGACGGATACCCTCTGGTTTGGCCGAAGACCGGCGTTGGCCATTACACGTTCGAATTAGTGATGGAACTGGCGCGGCTTGCGCCCAGGCACGCATTCGAATTGATCGCGCCCGCGAGTTTTCCCGCTGAAGTGCTCGAGCAACTTAGCTCGTATCCAAACCTGCGTGCGGTCAGCGTGAAGACGAATCTCATCACCGGCCGCTGGTGGGCCGTCGGTCTGCCGTATTACGTGCGGCGTGCCGGGCTGGATCTTTTTCACGGCACGAACTACGAAGTTCCACTTCGTAATCGCGAGCGGAACGTTGTAACGGTGCACGATCTTTCGATCTTCAGCCACGCCGCAACGCACGACAGACGAATGGCGACACGGGGGCGTCGGCGATTGCGAATCATGTTGCGGTCAGCGGCCCGCATCATCACGCCTACCGAAGCGATCAAACGCGAACTGATCGATACATTCAAGCTGGATTCAAAGATCGTTACCGTCACGCCCGAAGCTCCGCGTAAAGCCTTTCGGCCGATGCCCGCAGGTCAAACAGCCGAGGTAAGACAACGGCTGGGCATCGCTGGTGATTTCATCCTGTGCGTGGGAACGATCGAGCCGCGCAAAAATCTGGTCACGCTTGTGCGAGCATTCGCTCAGTTGCTGCGAAACACCGAGCACAGACCGCAATTGATCGTGGCCGGGCCAAAGGGTTGGCTGACTGCTGAATTCGATCGGGCTGTCGCTGAAGCGGACTTCGGCGATCGGCTGCGCCTGATTGGGTACGTGGGCGATGAAGATCTGCGCGCGCTTTATTCATCCTGCAAAGCGTTCGTCTATCCTTCGTTGTACGAGGGTTTCGGCCTGCCGCCCCTCGAGGCCATGGCCTGCGGCGCGCCTGTCATCGCCAGTCGTATCGCGGCACATGTCGAAACTCTCGGCGCCGACGCTCATCTGGTCGACCCGGCGGATGAGCGCGCGCTGGCACAGGTCCTTGCCACGCTGCTTGAGAACGAAAATGAGCGCGCGCGGCTGTCCCGGTCCGGCCTCGAACGTGCCGCGCAGTTCTCGTGGAAAAAGACGGCGAAATTAACGTTGAAGATTTACGAGGGACTGCTCGTAAAACAAGCTGCGAAGCAGCGGTTGTAGTTAAGCCCAAGGCGAGGCTCTGCGAGCCTTGGATTACCAGTGAATAAAATTTGCGGGAGCCGCGGAGCGGCGACGAATAACCAACCAACGAGAATGAGATGTCCCCCGCTTCGCGGGCTCCGCTGATCTAAAACGGGCCTGGCTTCCCACGGCTCGCAAAGCCTCGCCTCGGCCGGAGCTAAGACCGCTGCTTCGCAACTCGACGAGTTTGTTCGCTCGCGCCCCCGCTTTTTGGGCAAAGCCGTAATACCGTTGAAACGGTTCCTATTATTCTCATGGTCTTTCATCAACGGGCTAAAGCCCGTTGTGAATGAGAGATCCAGCTCGCTAAAAGCGACGTGTTAATCAGACTCAACCACGAAATCCAACGGTTGACTTGTCCGCGACCCGCCGCTAAAGTTTCTTGTGCAAATGCTCCTCTGGTTCAGCGTCGCATCAGCGGTCGTCTGATTGTTCGAGCTGGCCTTTGCTTTCCTGTTTGTCCCGGCTTTACTTGTTGTGAAATTACCGTTCCCCCGTCGTTTTAAAGCGTGGCTAGTCGCCCTCGTGTCGCTGACCGCGGTGGCCGTGGTGTCGATCGCGCCCCTGATGCGCTCGCGCGCGCAGTCCCCGCCAACTTACACATTCACCGACCTCGGCACCCTGGGCACGGGAACGTATAGCCGGGCGCTCGGCATTAATAATTGCGGACAAATTGTCGGCGAATCCTCTCTCACCGGCACAGATCCAACGCATCCTTTTCTGTGGCGTGATGCGAATGGCAATCTGGTTTCCGATGCCGGCGAGATGAAGGATCTGGGCACGCTCGGCGGCACGCGAGGTTTGGCATCGGACATCAATGCATCCGGACTCGTGGTTGGGACGTCGACGATTGCGAACGGCGACGAACATGCCTTCAGATGGTTCGACCAGGATGGAGACGGCACACCGGATCCGGGAGAGATGATTGACCTTGGCGTGTTGCCAAATCACTCGACTCACCTTGCTTTCGGCGTAAACGATAATGGACAGATTGTCGGCTCTGCCGAAGATAGCAGCTTAGAAACGTCAGCGTTCATCTGGAATGCGAATACGGGGCTTGAAAAACTCGCCACTCTTGATGGGATCAAGCCGAGTCACGGTTACGCAATCAACAATTCGTCGCACATCGCCGGCTACGCAGACAGCCTTGACCATGCGATCGTTTTTAACGGTACTACTAATATTGATCTGGGTACGTTTGGGGGAGCTCGGAGTATCGCGTACGACATTAATGCTGCCGGGCACGCCGTGGGATTTGCGCATGTCGACAATAGTAGTGTCGACCCTCCCTCGCATGCATTCAAGTGGACTGGAACGCTGCCGTTACAGGATTTAGGCGTCCTCACAGGCGGGGTGCGCAGCCAGGCCAACAGCATCAACTCGAGCGGAACTGTAGTCGGATATTCTGAGGTCACGGGCGGCGCCCGGCACGCGTTCGTGCACGACGGCGCCATGTACGACCTGAATACGTTGACTACTCTGCCAGCCGGCTGGGCGTCTTTGGACGAGGCACACGGCATTAATGACGGCGGGCAAATCGTTGGGCACGGTACAACGTCGGGAGGAGAGACGCGCGCGTTTTTGCTGACGCCAACGACCTACACCCCGGGTTGCTCTCCCACAGTTACCGTGGCCGTTTCGCCTGCAGCTGTTTCCGAAGACGGCGCGACGAACCTGACTTACACGTTCACGCGCGCGCCGGTGACAAGTACGGCGCTGACGGTAAACTTCACGACGACGGGCACAGCCGACGGCAGCGACTACAGCATTTCATCGGTTGGCAGCGTGACAATTCTGGCGAACCAGCAAAGTGCAACGGTCACGGTCGATCCGGCGACAGATTCAGCGGTAGAAACAAACGAGACCGTGGTACTGACAACCACCCCAGGGACCGGCTACATCGTCGGTACGCCCACTTCGGCCACCGGCACAATCACTACCGACGACGCCGATGTGAGTGTAGCGGTTTCGCCGGCATCGGTTTCCGAGGATGGCGCGACGAATCTGGTTTACACCTTTACCCGCACCGGCGTGACGACCAGCGCGCTGACGGTGAACTTCTCGGTAGGCGGTACGGCAACTCTGACCGACTCGGATTACGCGCAGACTGGCGCAGCCACGTTTGGTTCAACCAGTGGGACAGTGACATTCAGCGTGGGCGCTTCGACGGCTAC
>DASUTF010000224.1:0-24054 GCA_036374695.1 Pyrinomonadaceae bacterium | reverse complement strand
CGGCTTCGGATCATAAATCGGCGTGCGAGCGGGAAAGTGTCGATGGCGCACTAACCCGAAGTGATGCTCCGGCTCGCGCGGATCGGGTCCGTCATCACGCCAGTCGTACCAGATTGAAATGGGAATTCCGTTCGCGATGTTTGTGAGAAACTGGCGCGCCAGCAGCTCGCCTTGAATTTGTTCGTTCATGCCGCGCCAAACGGATGAGTAGCCCCACTCGCCTGAGATGATTGGCATCTCGCTGCTCGAGCCCTTGATCCGCTCACTACTGTTCGCGGTTCTGTAACGGTTGATGGTTTCCCGCAGCAGGCAATATTCATTTGCCACGATCTCCGGATTTGTCTGACGGTACGGATGAACGGAAACGGCCGACCAATACTCGAGCAAACCCGCCTTTAAGACTGGCTCGAGAAAATCGAAATCCAGGCCGGAAGTTGCCGGCCCGATCAGTTTCTCGTTTGGCACTTGAGCACGCCACGCGCGGCTGACTGTCTGCGCGAGCGCGATGTACTCGTTAACGTTGGGTTTTGGGGGCCAAAAGATCGGGACGTTTGGCTCGTTGAAGAGCTCCCAGAGTATGCCGCGGCCGGCAAAGTGCTTTGCGGCAGCGACGGCCCATCGCGCAAACGCCTGCCGCGCCTGTTCAGTGCGCACGGCTTTGTCTGCCGTGTAGAGCGGATTTCCGTAATCGAGAATGAACAGCGCGCGAATTCCATGTTCGTCCAGCGCGCGCAGCAAACGCTCGTATGGCGCAAAATCATAGCGCCCGCGTTCACGCTCAGTCAGGTCCCATTTGAAATCCATGCGGACCCAGCTAAACCCGGCATCGGCAATCATCTTCATTTCGCCTGGCTCTGGGTCGGTGAAGTGGATGTTGACGCCGAATCCGCCGGGGAATGATTGCGGCAGAGCGTGCGGCGTCCATGCGTCCGCGCAACGCTCGGCAGCACGGTGCGTGCACGCTGACAAAGAAACGACGAGTGAAAGAAGGATTGAAGTAATGCGCATCGCCGCTGACACTCAACAGCTGAATGCGAAATAAGACAGATCTGGCCGCGAAGCTGAGGCCTCTACGACGAGTGCACCGGCGTAATCGGAAGCGATGTACAGATCCTGAAAAATCCAACGCGCCGGCTCGGCCTTATCGACGCGATTGTTGAGCATTGCCGCAGGGACATCGGGAGCCAGGGACACGTCGAAAACATCCAGAGGCATCGAGAGCCCTTCGCCACGCGCCTTCACGTAAGCTTCCTTGCGCGTCCAGCAGCTGAAAAATGCCTGGGTGCGCAGGTGCGGCTCGAGCCCCGACAGCGTGTAAATCTCAGCCATTGAGAAGAAATGTTCGGCGACTTCGTTTGTCGCGAAGTCAGCGCGCATGAATTCGACATCCACCCCGAGCTCTCGCTCCCGCGCGACGGCGATAAGCGCGACCTCGCCTGAATGTGACAAGTTGAAGAACACACCCGCGGCTTCAAGGTTAGTGAGGAAAGGTTTGCCGTATTCGGTCTGAGCAAATTCCAACGACTGAGGCGGCAGATTCAGGTAACGGCCGAGAATGATGCGAAGAGCCGAACGAGAGGCTGTGAAATGCTGACGATCCCTCTCGAAGTGGAACCGCGCGGCTCGCTCCTGTTCATCACGAGAAAGCAGACGAACATCCGGGACGGTAGCCGACAGATCGACTTTCCAGACATGGACTTCATCGTTCTCAATCGCCGGAGAAGCGGGACCAGCCAGCCACTCGCTCGCGGCGCTCACAACCTGTCGCACTGGTTTTGTTCCCAATCCCGGCATTTAGCTCGTTGTATCGCAAGTTGTTAACTTGCGTCTGCACCACCCCGAGGCATCGGGGCTGCGCTATGTCCTTCATCCGTCAATTGCGCTGTGCGGCTCAGCCATCCCGACTACGACCTGGCGCTCGCCGGTAAACGAATTGCGCGCGTGCGCCGTCAGCATGTTGTCGAGCAACAGCACGTCCCCTTGTTCCCACTGAAACGTCACCTTCTCCTGCTCGTACGCCTCGCAAATGAGGTCCAGGTCGGCTGAGTCGATGGCCGAGCCGTCTCCGAAGTAAACGTTGCGGGGCAAATCCTCTTCGGCAAAGATCGTCAGCATGGCGTCACGAACTTCTTCGGGCAGTCGCGACACGTGAAAGAGATGCGCCTGATTAAACCAAACGATTTCGCCGGTGACTGGGTGTGACGCAACTGCCTGACAAACCTGGCGAGTACGCAGCCGATCGTTTGGCAGCCATGCGAACTGCATTTCGAGTTTTCGGCAGAACTCTTCCACGTCAGCGCGGTCGCTTGTCTGGAAGACTTCCTGCCACGGCAGATCAAAACCACTGCCATAGTTGCGCACGTACATCACACCTTGGCGTTCGAACCGCTCGCGTACTTCGCGCGGAATGCTTTGATAAACGCGGCGGCTGTCGGCAATCGGCGTTTCGCCCCCGCTACTTGCGCAGATGCGGCTGAAGAACCAAATCTTCATCGGCCAATCGCGCGTGTACGAATTCTCGTTGTGTAGCGGGATTGTTTGGTGCGGCGGATATTCAGTTGAAGTGTAAATCTTTCCACTGACGATCGTGCGTGGTGTCGAACGATATGTGTAATCAAGTAATCGACCGGAGACCGCTCCGATCACTTCTTCGAACTGGCCGGCGGATTCAATTCCAAAACCGCGAAATAGAACGCCGCCTTGGTCGAGGAGCTTCGCATCCAACTCGTCCCGATTCGCAGCTACCCACTCAACAAGGCTGGTGTTGGATGGTTCAGCTTGAACGAGAAACGGCAACGCATGCTCCCGCTTGTCGCTCCTTGGTTTGGACGCGGCCGCTACTTCCCTCTCCGCGACCAGGCTCGCGCGGTGCCGGGAAATTGCCGCCTCCAAATCTCCGATCAAAGCCGTCTGCATTCGATTATCCAACCAACGCCAGCCGCGGCCACACGCGCCTGGAAATGTTCTGCGAGAGCAAACGCGCGCCGGTGAGCAGCTCTGGCGAACACGAACTCGGCGCGACCGAACCCAGGAATTGCAGCACGCGAAATGTGAATACCGAGCGATCGAATTTCTCGGCATGCCGGCGCAGCGTGTATTGATCAAACCGCATCCCTTCAAACTTCTCGATTGCTTCGCCGAGCGAAACACTGCTTGCCTGATCGAAAAAGACACCGGTCACATTTTCCTCGACGGTTTCAACCGCGCCGCCGGCTCGATACGCAATGACCGGTCTCCCGGCGGCGTTCGCTTCCAGAGGCGCCATGCCGAAATCTTCTTCACCGGGAAACAACAGCGCGCGGCAGCGTGCGGCGTAGTAGTTCACAATCTTGTCGGGTTGGCGACCCAGGAACTCAATCCGATCGTCCGCGAGCTTTTCCAGTCGTTTTCGATCCGGCCCATCGCCGATCACGATCAGACGGCGGTTCATTCGCTTGCACGCTTCGATCGCCAGGTCGATACGCTTGTAAGGCATCAAGCGCGACAAGACGAGATAGTAATCGTCGATCTCATTCGACATGTGAAATCGATTCACATCGATTGGCGGCGGGATGACGTGCGCTTCACGGCCGTAAATCTTCTTGATCCGGTCCGCGACCAGGCGCGAGTTCGCGATGTAGTAGTTTGGCTGTCGCGCGGCACGCAAATCCCATCGTCGCAACGGCCAAAGCAGCGCCGGCAACAGCGTGCGCGCCAGTCGTCCGAACCGCTCGCGCGCCACGTAATCGTCGTATCGCCAAACCCAGCGCATCGGCGTGTGGCAATAGCACACATGAATCGCATTGCGGCGCCGGCGCACGCCTTTCGCATAGCCCGAGCTGCTGCTGAAGATCAGGTCGTATTCCGACAGGTCGAAGTTCTCAACCGCGAACGGGTAAAGCATGAAGTAGTGACGAAAGCGACGCTCGATCGACGGCAGGTGTTGCAGCGGCGAGGTGCGAATGTCAGCCATGCGCAGTCGCTGCGGCAGGCTCTGCGGCAGTGCCACGGTGGTATACATCGGCGCCGAGGGAAATGATTCATGCATGGCTTCCGCCACGCGCTCGGCGCCGCCCATTTGAACAAAGTAATCGTGTACGAGTGCTATTCTGGACAATTGTTGTCTCCGGCAGTCATACCAATAAACGCCGAAAACTGCCCTGATTTCAGTCCGCGGCAAGTTTCTTGTCGAGCAATTGTGGGGCGAGACGTGGAGTGGATTGATGAGGCAGTTGCATGTAGAAGGCATCGACCTCTCTGAGGAAGCGATCCGTGGAAAAGCGGGCTTTTGCGACTTGGCGGGCATTATGACCCAGCCACGCGCGCAACTTAGGTTCATGCAGCAGGGTGATCAGCGATTCGGCGAGAGCTTTATTGTCACGCGCCGGCACGAGGCAGCCATTTTCACCGTTAGTAATCATCTCTGGCGTGCCGCCGACCGCGGTCGCCACCACGGGAATACCGCTCGCCAGGCCTTCGAGGACGGTCAACGCAAAAGGCTCTTCGTGAGAATTGACCACCAGCACGTCCATCGCCTGCATCAACTGTGGGACATCGCTGCGCCCACCCAGGAACCAGACCCGATCATTGATGCCGAGCGTTGCCGCCGTGCGGCGAAGTTCTTCCGCGTACTCTTCGTCGCGATTGAACAGAGGCTCGCCCACAATGAGTAGAACGGCGTCGGGAATTTCGCGCGCCACCCGGGCAAACGATTCAATTAATTCAAGCTGCCCTTTACGCGATGTTAACTGACCGACCATGCCAATGACCGATTGCGCATCAGTCAGGCCAAGTGCGGCGCGCGCGGCAACTCTCGTCTGGGAATTGGGCTTGAACTTTTCGAGATCCACTGCGTTGTGAACCACGCGAATCGGTACGCGGCGACCAAACGGTTTCAGCATCGCGCCCCGGAACCCCCTGACCACCGCCTGCGACACCGCGAGAATGCGATTGCGTGCCGACATGAGCGCGAAAAGCCTGACGGCGGTGCTCAGCGGATGCCTCGGCAGAACGTCATGGCCGTGCCAAATGACGGGCACGCGCAATCCGGTGGTCGCGGCGGCCATCACGATGCCGGCCCGGATGCTGTTTGCGTGAATTGCGTCGGGGGCTTCTTCGGCAACAACGGCCCGCGCATCTCGAATCACCTGGACAAATGACGCCAGATATTGCACGAGTCGATCCGGTCGCCAGGTAAATCGTGCTTCCAATAGACGCAGCCCGCGGGTACGCTCGCCCGCTGCATTCATCAATTCGAACAACTTGCTGCTTTCCGGACACGCAACCACACACTGGTATCGCCGGCGATCGAGCCCTTTCAGAATCATCTGAAGCACTCGTTCAGCGCCGCTGACCTGACCCGTGTGATTGTAGAAAAGAATCTTCATTGAATCAGATGACCAGCACTTCACGCTCATTATTCTCGCGCGCACGCAACGCTTCAGCACTGACCCACCCGATCAGCAGCCACGCCACGGGCGCCACCGAATAAATCGAGAAGGTCATGCCGAATACAGAATTCAGAATCAGCACCGGCATCAGCGCCGCCGCGATCCGATTGATGCTCGCATTGCGAGTTCCGGATTCGGCCGTCCGCGCAAGTCGCGCCGATAACCACGAAGCGCGCAGCAGAATCCAAACGAATACCAGTGCTCCGGGAATGCCGCACGTTATGGCGAGCACCAGAATGAAATTGTCGATCGGCGGCAGGTCGGAATCGGGGTTGTTGCGCATGTCGCTCAACGAACCCGCGCCAATGCCGGCGCCCAAAGGCCGGTACGGAATGACCGAGGTGATGAGATCGCCCCAGTTTTGAAAACGAATTTGCAGGCTGTCTTCTTCAGTCGGCTTCAAAGTCCCGCGCTGCGTATGCGTAAGCACGGCGCTCACTCGTTCGTCTTCGGCTTTGCTCCAAAGCTCATCATCGGTCGGGGCCTGCGCCAGAACGAACAACAGCGCCATCGGAACCAGAAGCATTGTCACGCGAGCAAATCCCGTGCGCCAGGTTCTTGCGCTAAACATGATCAGCGCAACGACGCCGACCATAAATCCGAAAATCGCAGTTCGTTGGCCGCTGAGCAGCATGCCGCCGATCAATAGAGCAGCGCAGACCAGCCAACCCATGCGCGCCCGGAACTGCTTCGTGCCGGCAAAGAATCCCAGTGCAATGATCGCCCCGATCTCTGTGTAGCGCCCCCACTCTTCCGCGCTGCTGAAAGTTCCTAACGCGCGTTTGACGTGGCCGACCGCGATCGATTGATACATGTCAGTGTTCTCGATCCAGTATTGTTCGAAAGCCGGATAGCCAAACATCAACTGATACAAACCGTACAGCGAGCCGATGATGCCGAGCAGCACCATCAGTTTCATCGCCCGGTGCATGAACCTTTCCTGCACTGCCTGGCCAAAGTAAAACCAGACAAGCGGCACCAGCACGAACATTGCGCCGCTGAGACCGACGAACAAACTTCCCTGCAACGGATTGAAGATTTCGAGGAAGAAAATAATTCCCAGCAGTGTCACCCAACCCGCCAGCGGCGTTGACCAGAATTGCTGCAAGCGACCTTTCCGAACCAACACCATCATCGCGATCATGGTGACGATCGGAGTGACCATGTGAATCGGATCTTCTGATGAGTAATTGACGAACAGGTATTGCGCGCGTCGCAGCAAGCCGCGCAAGGGTTCGAAAAACATCATCGCGATGAGCGCGCCTTCCAAACCAGCCAGCAGCGGCAGGGACATCAGCCAAACCATCGCCGCCAGCAGCCACATCCGCAGCGACTCGCCGCCGCTGCCAATCGCCCAAACCGTAAACAGGCTGGCAGCCTGAAGCGGCGCCATCCAAAGGATCGCGAGCTTTCGTGGTTGTGGTGCTTGTTGGACGGCCGTGCTCAACTCTTATCCTTCCGTGCTTCGCGCGGTAAGTAGACTCAGATTTGCCCAGGACGACCGCAACTGGGCCATCGGGATGTCGTGGCGGCGCGGTCTTACGTAATGCCAGAACCTGAGGCGGCGACGTTGAATCAAGGCAAACAGGGCTACGGCGAACAGCACCGTATAGCCAATCAACGACGAGATGGCCGCGCCCGTAATTCCCATGCGCGGCAGCAGCACAATCAGCGCGACAACGCTGACCCCCGCAGAAAAGAAACGCGCAATGGTGGTTAATCCGGGATAGCCAAAGCCCTGGAGCCCGCGAATAACTATCGAGCTGGCGCTCCAGGCGATGGCGGCGACCAAAAGCCACCTAAATGCGCTGGTCGCTTCAACAAAGCTCGGCCCAAACAAGATGCGCAACATCGTCGGCGCCAGCAGCCATAGCGGCACCAGGACGATCAGATTGAGATACATCGTCAGTCGCAACATGCGCGCCAGCATCGCTTCTGGCTCATCACCCTTGCCTGAACGCGCGACCTCCGGCATCAAGGCATCAGCCGCCGCACTGGCCACGAATGTGGTCATCTCTGAAAGGCGCACGGCCACAACGTACAAGCCGACTGCCGCATTGGTTGCCATGGCGCCCAGCATCAATTGATCAACTCGCAACGTCGTATAGTCGGCGAGCACTCCGGCGTAATCGCGCATCCCGTAACTCATCGACGTTTTGAACTCACGCCAACTGGGTTGCCAGCGCGGCTTCAACTCGCGGAGCACCGCGACGATTGCGAGTGACATCGCGACCGTCTGGGCGGCAATCATCGTCAACGTCGCAGTAGCCACTGTCATGTGTCCGGCAAACCAAAGAACGGCAAAGCCCGTGGCTTGCACGGCAAAAAAGATAAAGCGCGCGGCGCCCGACCATCCGAAACGACGCGTGCCTTCCAACAAGCCGCGCATCAAACTAAGCAGGACAACGCCCGGGATATTGATCATGTACACCCGCACCAGCAGCATGACTTCGTCGGTCCGTTGTCCGATGAGACGCGGGATAAAAATGTCTCCGACGACAAAGCTGACGGCGCCCAGCACCAGGGTGTAGATAATCGCGTTGGTAAACAGCGCCGACACCCGCGATGGATCTTTGGCCATCCAGTAACGGTACGCGTTGGGCAGGCCAATTTCGATTAGCATCGCGATCACGATCGGCCAAAGCGTGATCAGCAAAAGGTCGCCGCGTCCCGCAGGCCCGAGAGCACGTGCTCCGATCAGGCTGGTCACGACTGAAAACAGCGTGATAGCCATGTCGGTAAACAGAATCAGCTTTGCGTTCCGAAAAATCACAATGAGTTAGTCTCAATCGGCAAAAGGCTTTTGCCGGCCGGGGAAGCAGGCGTGCTTGCAGCTTGAGTTGGGGTTGCTCTCGGTTCTGTCACCGGCTTCTTCACTACTTTCTCAGCGCGCCGCACACGACTTCTCTGTTGAATTGCCCAATTTCCAAACCAGCGAAGCCACGGTTGCGTCGCCCAGTCCCACTCTCCCAGGAGTTCGACCGGCGTTGCGCCTGAATCTTTCTTGAAGCGGTACACGCCGGCGTTATTCACCGGGTCGATGCCGCCCAGGTCGTACGCGGTCACACCGATTCGCTTGCAATGCTGAACGAGCGCACAGAAAACTGAATAAGACGCGCGCGACGTGCGTCCCTGCTCAGTAGTCGCAAAAAACCAAAGATTGGCCTGGCTACCGAACACCAGGGCCCCTCCTAAACTCTGCAATTCGCCGCGCTCGTCGTCGCTGCGGTACAGGATCAATTGGTGACCAGCCTTTTCCAGTAGTTGCTCGATTTCGTCACGCGAATGTTGTTCGTCCAGGCCTTTCGCCTTCTCCATAGAATGAAAGGCCGAATGAATGGCTTCTGCCGTCGGATTCAGCCACTGTTGCGTTACAAGATTGTTCTTTTCCGCCCGGCGGACATTCGCCCGCCAGTTCCGGGCGGCCCCGGCGAGCGGCTCATCCACCTTCAAATCAAGCACGGTGGTGTAACCCGAATTGATTGCCGCCCAGGGCACGTTCCATCCCTGTCCCTTGAGTTGGAGAACCTTCTGAACTGCACGCGGCTGGTCACAGCGAAAGCGACAATAAAGCCGTTTAAGCCCAACAGTTTCGCGAATAATTGACTGCAAACCTTCGTCACAGACTGACAAGTCCCCGACAGGTCCACCCTCGCTCCAGAGCATGCCGATGCCCAGGCGATGACGACGCAAGTACGCCTGCAGCATTGCCACAATTTCGTTCTGCTCGTTCAAGGCGGCCCAGCGGTAAGGTTGCCAACCGAGGCCGCGTCGGTATTCGCCCCAGGCGTAGGACTGGAAAGGCCAGCAGTCGTCGAACCGCGCCAGCGCGTCGTCCCACGCAAGACGTGCCTCTTCATCCGTGAATGCTTTCCAGGTCGGCATAATGTCAGGCTGCGGCCTCTACTCTCCGCGTCATCTCAGTTGCCGTGGCCGGCCTCAGCACGTCGCGGAACAATTCGTACATCTGACTCGCAACTTGTTCCCAGGAGTAATCACGTTCGACACGTTTGCGCCCGGCGAGCGCCAACTGCCGCCGCAAATTGTCACTCAACGCTAATCGCTCGATGGCCGCCGCGAGGGCTTCCGCGTCTCCTTCCGGCACCACCAGACCGGCGTCTCCGATAACTTCGGGAATCGCACCGCAAGTCGAGCCGATCACGGGTACACCGCTGGCCATCGCCTCGATGATTACGCGACCAAACTGTTCGCGAACACGTTTTGTTGTCTGGGTCGGCAGAACGAGCAAATCCATCTGCTGAAAGAGTTGCGGCATCTGGTCATACTTGACCGCACCCATGAAACGGGCCCGCTCGAGTAGATTCAGTTCGCGAAGTTTCTGTGCGAAAGGCTCACGTTCTTCACCATCACCAACAACAAGCAATCGCCAGTCGCCCCCCTGAACTTTCGCCAAAGCCTCAGCCAGAATACTCAGGCCCTTGGCGGGCAACATTCTTCCGACGAATGCGATGGTCAGGCTTTCTCCATCAATTCGATGGGGCGGGCGAGGTGCGTACTCATCGACGTTTACGCCAAAGGGGATCACGCGAATCGTTTTTGAAAAGCCCTTTGCGATCAGCAACTCGCGCACAGTTTCGCTACAGCCATAAGCGGCGGTTGCTTGATTAAGCGCACGGCGCTCGAACCAGTTGAAGGGCGGCGGATACCGATGAAAAATGTTTTGGCAAACACCCAAAATGACGGGAACTCGGGGCGCTAACCAGTTACGTAGCGTGAGAACTTCAGCACATTGAACGCTGTAAGGTTCGGCATTTAGATCGATTACGTCCGGCTGAAACTGGCGCAACGCTTTTGCAATTGGGCGCGGGTCATAAACAAACAATTGAATATGTCGGGAAAAATGGGGGCGAGCTTTCCGGACTGGAAACAGATCGTCATCAATGGCTTCAACCTCGACTTCAGCTTCGCGCCAACGCTCAGTCGTCACCACTTCGAGTTGCACGTCCCGATGGCACCGCGCCAGCGCTCTTTCGCGCTCGCGCAGCCGCGGGGTCAAACTCGCATGAGCAATTCGCAGTACTCGCATGGTCCTCAGTAAGCCGGTAGTAGTGTCAGCCTATTCGATCAACGACAAAGCCGACGCTATGGTGGCGCCCGTCACTCGCGACGGATTGGAATTGAGAAGCGAACGCGCCGTACTGACCGCCGTTCTCAGGTGCTGTTCGCGAAAACGGTGCAACTTGCCTTCGGTCAGCCCGTAAACGCCGGACGCCTTCGCTATGAATCGCAGCATGTGATCGTTTCGACCGAGGGGCACGCGCCAGCGCGAAAAACTACCGTTCGTCCCTTGCCAGACCGACCACCCGGCGCGATAGCCACACTCACCGGCCAACTGCTCGACCTCTGCACTGCATGCGCCGAAGGGCCAGGCCACCAGATCGATCGGCTTGCCAATGGTGTCCGCGAGCAGACGCTTTGACTCAGTCAATTCAAACCGCGCTTCGTCGAGGGTTATCCGATTGAAGTGACGATGCCACAGGCCATGCGACCCGATCGTAATCAATGGAGGGCTTGAGATTTCGCGTAGCTCCGCTTCCGACAGGTAACCGTCGCTGCCCACAAATCCAGCGACCACGAACAGCGTCATTGGCAGGTTGAACTTTTCCAGCAACGGCAACGCCACCGTCAGATTGTCGCGATAACCATCGTCGAATGTGATGGCAATCGCGTCTTTACGCGCGTGGTTCAACGTCGCTTCCAAAGAGGTGACTTTGCCAGAGCGCGCGAGCCACTCAAGTTGCTGCGCGAAGCGGGTTGGAGAAATATCGATATCGCCGGCCATCGGTTCAGCCGGTGAGCTAATCGAGTGATATACAAGCACTGGGGCCATAACTAGTTGTTCGCACCACTCACTTTTTCCAGCCAACATTCACGCCAGAACAGCAACGACTGCCGCGGGCACAAACGATGGCAGACGCCATCGCAGGTGGCGCCATCAAGCAAAACGGTGTCCTTGATCGCGCGCTGACGCGGGCTGCCTTCGAGCACAATTCGCTCAACACGTTTTTGGACGCGCATCACCGAGCCGCAGAACTCAGTCATGGACGGCGCGAACAGCAAATGTTGATGCTTGCCGTCCGCGTCGAGAGTTTCGCGAATTCGTTCGAGGGACTTAACCCGCACCAGATCACCCGGTTGCAGATTCAGATCCGAGCGCGTGCCGTTGTAAGTCCCCGGGCCGGCCACAAAACGCCAGCTCTGACGGCCGGTCACGTGCGCGAACTTGTTGTAAAAGGCGATGAACATGCCCTTCAGCAACCGCGTAATCGAAATCCGATTGTGCAGAAGATCGAGTGCGTATTGGCGCGGCTCCCACCAGGGCAGCGGCTTTGACGCGTTGACGATTTCACTCGATTGACAGAAGAACTGATCGCCTCGCTTTGCGAACTCAAACAGATCGAGTTCGTTAATCTTTGATTCGCGGGTCGCGGGCTGGCGATCGATGTCTCCGGCCGGCTGCAGCCACGCTTCCTTCCAAAAAATCAGGCACGCTTTGTCACAACCGCCGTGCGCTTCGCCGTCGCAACGAACGTCTTCTAGGAAAACGGTGTCGTCGATTTGGCGCATCTCCCTGTCGTCCACGCACGTCTTGAACGCGCGGCGCGACACGCGGAACTGGCGGCCGCAGAATTCTCGCATCTCGGGCATGAACGGAAGTTTGCCGAGCGTGCCCTGTTCGTCGAGGGTGGCAAGGATTTCTTCCACCGGTCGGACTACGACCAGATCGCCGGGAAAAAACCTGGTTTGTTGTGGATCCGATGCTAAGTGCATGGTGGACTAGCTGGCGCCACGCGCGGTCATGATCGCCGGGATGGTTCGGAGCAGAATCGAGGCGTCGAGCTTTAAAGACCAGCGATCGATGTACTCCAAATCGAGTTCCATCCACTGTTCGAACGAGAGGTTGCTGCGGCCGGAAACCTGCCAGAGGCAAGTCAGTCCCGGCTTCACGCTGAACCGGCGTTTTTGCCAGGCGAGTTCCATGCGCAGCGCATCGCGCACTGACAAAGGCCGGGGCCCGACAATGCTCATGTCGCCCAGAAGCACGTTGATCAATTGCGGCAACTCGTCAATGCTCGTCTTACGCAGCCAACGACCCAGCGGCGTAATCCTTGGGTCGTTGCGAATCTTGAAAATGGGGCCGGACTTTTCGTTGAGGTGCTCAATTTCTTTCATCCGCTCTTCGGCGTCGGCGCGCATCGTGCGGAACTTAATCATGCGAAAGCGACGCTTGTTCAGGCCAAATCGCCCCTGAACGAAGAACACCGGCCCTTCCGATTCCAGCTTGATTGCGATCGCGACGATGAGGAAGAGCGGAGCAAAAAGCGCCAGCAGCAGAGTGCCGCCAACGACATCAATCAGCCGCTTCGCTTCAGTGCGCCAACTAAAGGGCGGCACACTGTGCAGCGAAATGATCGGGACCCCGTTCAACTCACCGCTTTGGGACCGCGCCAGTTTCTGCGGAAACAAATCTGACAGCAGGTGCGTGGTGATTCCCTGCTCTTCCAGCAATCCCACGGCCGCTTCGATTTCGCAGTATTGCGACTTGATCGGCAGGGCAATCACCGCTTCGTCGATTACTTCGTTTGCGAGGATTAGGGGCAAGTCTTCCAGCGTTCCCAACCAAATCGCGCCGGCGATTCGCTGTTCGGCAAACGAGCGGTCACTGTCGACGTATCCGATGAGCTTGTATCCGAGGTCGTGGCGCGCCTGGAGCCGCTCTCCGAATCGCCGCCCGCGCAGTCCGCCACCTACCAGCAGCAGTGACTTGGTGTTGAGTCCGCGCCGGCGCAACCGGCGCAGGTTCCACCGCAGCAGCAAACGCATGGCGGCAATTAAGGAAAAAGAGAAAATGCCGAAGAGGGCGACAGTGACGAGATTGACCGTGGGCCATTTGCCGGCTTGCGCCGCAACCAGCAGCGCCAGCGAACAAATCAGAACACCACGCGCGATCTCTTTCAGCTCGCGCAGTCGCGTCGTGAACCGATGCGAGAAATACAGGCCCTGGACTGCGAAAGCCAGATGCCAGGTGATGAGCAGACCAATCCCGAGCAAAGCGTTGCTCACCTTAATGCGCTCGGAAAGATAGTCAACCGCGAAGTCGACGTTATTCGAAGGCGAGTAACGCAGCACGATCGTCAGGCCCATCGCTGACAGAACCAGCGCCAGGTCGGTGACCTTGAGCACAAAATTTGAAAGGACTCCGGATCGTGCCGTCATATCGTGTAAGTGGCACAGACTTTAGTCTGTGCTCGCCTGGGTCGAACACAGGCTGAAGGCTGTGCCCCAACCCATCAGAATATCGGGGTCATGAATGCCGCGACGCTTGCCAGTTTCATGAATCTTTCAATCTTCGAAATCTTGTCGCGCGGGATGTAAACCATGTCGCCCGGTTGCAGCGTTAGATCGTTTTCCAAATCGCTTGTGCGGCGGATGCTCTTCAGGTTCAGCAGTTTTACCTCAGCCATGTCCGAATTGATTTTTCGAAACACGACGACCTGAGAGGATCTCGCGGTCTCTTTCATGCCACCGGCCAGCATGATTGCCTGAATAGCGGTGACGCGTTCGCGCATTTCGATCTTCCCCGGCTGCGCAACCTCGCCGGCCACCACAAAGTACGGCCGCTGAAATTCTTTCAGCACGATGGTCGCCACGGGTTCGCGCAAACGCGCGCTCGCGCGTCTCAAAATCGCCTGGCGAGTCTGTTCGATGGTGAGCCCGGCAACCTTGAGATCGCCGCCAATTTCGAGCGAGACATAGCCGTCCGGTTGCACGGTCATTGTCTGATTGAATTCCGGCGAGTAGCGATACTGAACTTCGAGCACGTCACCGGGCTGTAAGCGGTAGCGCTCTTCGGTCACCGTCGAGAGCCGCGGCGGCTGCCCATCCTGCGCGCGAATGACGACCGGCGCTGAAATGGCGATGGCTGCGATGATGGAGATGAAGAAAAGCCTCATGTGTCTAATCTTTCTCCCTCTCACTCTGAGAGGGGAACAGAACCAAATCGGAGAAATTAGGGAGAGGGTCTGACGCGCGACGAAATCCCCTCTCCCTGATCCCAAGCCCAAAAGAGCGAGGGAAACGGTACGCACGCGTCTCGCGTGCAAAGCCTTACAACCTTTTGTACAGCCACTCCGGCACCGGATAGCGCCGTTTGTTCAAAACAAACCCGAGGAATTTGCCTCCGGCCTGTTCGATCGTGCGCTGCGCATTTACGATTTGATCGCGGCGCGAGCGTCCGGCCTCGACGACAATCACCACACCATCGACGTTCGACGCCAGCACCGCCGCGTCGCTCGATTCATGCAACGGGCCGCAATCGATCAGGATGTTGTCAAAGCTGACGCGCAAGGCATCAACGGAATCAAGGCCCGTGTCCACTTCCTCTTCCTGTTTGCCTATGCGCATCAAGTGCGAACGCTTCGGAAGTTCCTGGTCGCGGGCAGAGCGGCTCCCATTACCATGCACGCGACGCGATCGATTCGCCGGCAACATCCAGAGGTTTTCAACGTTGGTCGGATGACAATTCCAGGGCATCTGCATGTAGTCTTCGACGCCCAGCGTTTGCAGACGTTCAGCAGAAATCACCAGCGTGCGCCTTCCGGTGTAGCGCGCCATCTCAACCGCAAAGAGTTGGGTCACGTGCGAAACGCCTTCATTGCCTGATGCAGACGTGAAGGCGATAGCCGAGCCGCCCCGCAAACCGTGCGAAGTGTTCTTCAGGTTCGCGAGCAGCAGTTGCAGGTTGTGACGTCGCTGACCAGTCGCGGCCGGCGCTTTCACCGGTAACATGGGCTCACTGATTTGTTCTTCGACTTGCATAGGTACGCACGCGTCTCGCGTGCTCTTCTTTCCAGCGCGGGCGGCCTCGCCCGCTCTCCTCACGCTTGCAGCTCAGCCCGCACCGGTTTTGCTTTCACCTGTCGCGAAGCGACGGCCCGCCGGCTGATCATCTTTCGTCCGTTGGCCGGCACCGTCGCCAGAACGGGCCCGCCCGTTAGCGCTTCAAGTTGCCGAGCCGAATGCACCGTGTCGTCGAGCAGTTCAGCCGAAACCACACTGCCAATGCACAGGAATCCGGCAAGCACCAGGCCCAGCACCAGGTTCAAAGGCCGATTCGGCGACGTTGGAAGCTGGGCCGGCGTGGGCGCTTCGGCAATCGACACGTTCGTAATCTTCTGCCGATCCAATTCGTCAGCGATGCGCGACTCTTCGCGCTTCTTCGCATAGAGCTGATAGTTGTCTTCAGCTTCCTTCACCTGTCTCTGAAGATCGTTGTGCGCCGTCGTGTTCGACTCGAGCTGATCCAGAGCTGCCTGGTATTGCTGCAACTGTCCCGCCAGCGTCGATCGCCGCGCCATCGCCGCGCTTTGTTCCAGACGAGCGCGCGCCAATTCCGTCTCCAGCGTCTGTCGCAGAGGATTCAGCCCGGTCGCTTCTTCGACCGCAGATTTATGTTCAGCTTTTTCGAGCGCTTCACGCGTGATGCGAATCTGCTCGTCCACCTCGCGCACCAGGCGATCGTCCGGCTTAAATTTCGTGAGCAACTGCGTGCGCCGCGTTTGCAGCTCAACCATCATCGTGTTGAGACGTTCGGCGGAATACTGGTTAGGCATCTGACGACTCTGGGTCACGACGCGCTCGGGCATCGACGCTAGCTGCTGTTCGACGCGCTTGATCTTTTGCGTCGCTTCGTTAACCGCGGCCTCGCTGGCCATCAGGTTCGATTTTGCTTCGGCAGTCTTTTGCAGGGTCAGCTCTTTCTGCTGGTGGAGCACGACCAAATTGTTGCTCTGCTGGAATTCGGTGAACCGCTGTTCCGCCGTTTTCAAAATGCCCTCACGCTCGTCGGCCTGCGTTTGAAAGAAGTCGGTCGCGCCTTCCGGGTGATGCAGCTTCAAGTGCTTTTCGAGATAAAGCTCGCCGAGACGCTTGAGCACCTTTGCGGACACTTCGGGCGAGTTCGACGCGTAAGAGATCGAGATGATGTTGGCTTTGCGCGCGGGGGTGACTACCAGGTCGCGCGCCAACTGGTTGACGGCCCGCTCCACCCGAGCGTTTTCCGGCGGCGGAGTTCTTGAGAGCCAGCCGGGGTTCGCATTAGCCAGGCCGCACTCTTTGACGATCTGGGTCAGGAGATCGCGGCCGGTCAGCAGCTCAATTTCGGAATTGATTTGGTTTTCCGTAACTTCCCCGTCAGTCATCGCGCTCGGCTGGGTCGCGTTCGCGGCCGTAATGGCCACGTCCACGCGCTGGTTCTTGACCAGAATCTTCATGCGCGATTCGTATTTATCGGGAATGACGAGGGTGACGATGACCGTACCGATGACGACCGTCAGAAAGGTAAGCAAAACAAGGCCTTTGCGCCGAAATAGCGCAGCCGCCCCGTCCCGTAGAGAGATGTTCTGTCTGCCGACAGATGCCGTCAGTTCGCGCGTCATAACTCAACTTCCATTGAGTTAAAAGGGCGAACCAGCTCGGATTTCCAATGAAATGGCGGGAAAGTGGTGTCTATTGACCGAACCAGGACTCGGAGCCGTGATTGGAACGACCGTCGACAATGCGCCCTCAAGGCTAATGTCCTGGTTTCCGGTTTTTCTCTGTGCCTCCGTGTGTCCTCAGTGCCTCTGTGGTGAGAATATCTGCAGGGCTTGGGGGTCAGGCCTTCGATATTGCGATTCCGCCTTCATCCTTCATTCTTCACCCTTGTGAGAATCGCGCCGCCCGTTAATTCGGGCGTTAGGCGTCTCTTTCGGAGATATGCCGCGTGTACAATAATTCGTTAAGGGATGGGACTTTGCCTCAAGAGTCGGCGAAGCCGACGAATGATAATAGCCCACCGATTCATCGGTGGGATTAGTGTGGAGACACAAATGAAGTCCGTGAAACGGACGGCTGAGTATCAACTGTTCCGGGTTTATGTATTTGTTCAGTCGTCCGCTTTGCGGACTCGAAGAACCTAGCTACGTCACCCAGCGCTAAAGCGCTGGGCCATTCTCGTTCAGTCCGCTTCGCGGACGGCGAAGCAATGTTTTTGAGGCAAGCACAATGCATGGGCTCATAACGATGAAGCCTGACAAAACTTTGCCGAGTGATCCTTATCGGCGGACAGTCTGTGAATCCAATAATGAGCAATGACTTTAGCGCCGGTTTCTGGCGGCTGGCTGATCCCAAAATCTCCCTGGCCTCTATGTCCTCCATCTTTCTAGGCGCTTGCGCTGCGGCATTCCACGGTCCCTTACACATCGGGTGGCTGGCCCTCACAGTCTGCGGCATCTTCGCCATTGAGGTGGCGAAGAATGCTTCGGGCGAAATATTCGACTTTGATTCCGGGACGGATCAGGCGGTTACGCTAGAGGATCGAAGTCCTTTCTCAGGCGGGAAACGCGTGCTGGTTGAGCATCTCCTCACACGTCGTCAAACCCTATGCATCGCAGCGGGAGGGTACGCGCTGGGAATTATTGCAGGCCTGATTGTGGTTCTTTTTCGAGAGCCGTCAGTTCTTTGGTGGGGGCTGGCGGGCGTTGGTCTGGCTTACCTCTATCATGCGCCTCCGTTGAAACTGGCTTACCGCGGCCTGGGTGAGATCGGAGTCGTCATCAGTTACGGGCCGCTCATCTGCGGCGGAACCTATCTGGTCCAGCATGGGGTAGTGAAGCCGCAAGTTCTCGCCTTGTCTTTGCCCCTCGGTCTGCTGGTCGGAGCATTTCTCTGGATCAACGAATTCCCCGATTATCTGGCCGACCGGGCCGCCAACAAGAAAACGTTGGTCGTCCGCATGGGTCGCCGTCCGGCGAGCCGCGTGTTCGCGGGACTGCTGGCAACGGCGATGTGCATGCTGCTCCTGCTGCCTTTATTTGGTCTTCCGCGAAGCGTTTGGCTGGCTGCTATAGCCATCCCGCCCTCCGCGATTGCCGCCCTCCGACTCTGGAGAGAACCTGACACAACAACGTTCGTGGTTCCTGCGCAGGCCATGACGCTTCTGGCTTTCGTCCTGTTCTCCCTCGGAGGTGGGGTGGGTCTGCTCATGGCAAAATCATAGTTCGCCGGCGCATTGAATATTTGCCCTCGGTTATTGCCCCGAATAATGACGTAGAGTCCGTCGCGAGATTGTGCACCGATTGCTGTCGCGTGGATGGAATGTTAGAGGTTATTTCAAAATCGGGTCGAGGCTTTCCCGCTATGGCAGCGGATGCGTGTGGCTCTTAGCTCTTTGCTCTTTGCTCTTAGCTCTTACCGCTTTGCCGCATCAATCGCAGAATCGCAGGCCTGAGCCGGTTTTGGTTCACATTTTGGTTCAGAGGAAAGGCGAATCGAAGGATCGAAGAATCGAAGGCTTGACCCCAGTCTGTTGTTCTCTGACCATTTTAAGCTTTGATCGGAATCCGGAGGAATATCCTGAGATCCTCCAACGTGTCCTCAACGGTTCCACTCAGTTCGGGATCACGCTCAAGTTCTCTGAGCACCGGCAACACCTTCTCGACGTGCAAGACACCGTGTATCCGCGCGATGTGACTAAAGCATATGACCGCCACCATTCGGATACTCATGTCAGGATGAGAGGTAAACTCGAGACACTTCATCTCGACCCAGCGCCAATCCGGATCGTGATAGGCAATCCTCACCAGGGCGTCGCAGATTCGCCAGGCGTCACCGCTCGCGAAGGCGTCTTCCGCCTCATCGCGCCCTATCTGAATAACTTGCTCAAAACGCATTGAGTCTGCGTACATTACCTTGCTTTCCGTCGGCGCGAAACTAGCGGGAGGTCACTTTGTAAATCGCCGTCTTCAAGTCGTCGTCTCTTTCAACGGACGTTTCAGCTAAGACTGTGTCGCCCCAGCGGGACATCGCAATGACATGACTGACAGCGGCTGCGCTCTCTAGCGCTCGATCCATCTTCCTTTCCACAGCGACTTTGACTTCATCGGCAGAATAATTGAAAAGAGGAAACCAGAAAGGCGATTTCTCAGGTTCATGTTGTGAGAGGGCATCAACAATCTTTGCAACGAAGCTAGCCTAGTTGTCCCACGTCTGGATCGGTGATATATAAGCCGTCCCGGAACAATTGCAATGCCTCGCCCCCCACTCCTTGCTTCTCTTAAACGCTTTCCAATCTTCTTACTTATGCTGGCCTGTCTGGGGAGCGGCCTTCTATTAGCGTCTGTTGGGCAGTCAATCACATCCACTCAAGCCGAAGGGTCCAGGGGTCAGTTCAAATTACAATCTGAACTTAGTGATGACTCGTCGCTCTTACCGCCCTTAAAATTAGCCGGAGGCATTCAGGATTCAAGTCTTTCATATGACGAATACCGAACTCAGGAAAGTCGTTTAAAAGCGGATATTGAAAAATCCATCCGACGATATGAATTGGTCAAGCTTGATGCTGTTGAACTCGCCGCCCGAGTCCGTAACACAGGAGAACTTTCGCTAAAAACTCCCAATAGGAATCTTGATATTGAATTAACTCCCCATGACCTGCGCGCGCCCAACTACCGGGCCGAGGAGGTAGGAACTGATGGACAGCTGCATCCGGTGAAATCTGGCCCGATTCATACGTTCAAGGGGACCGTTCGTGGTATGGAAGGAGCTCTGGCGCGATTTACTGTCGATGAGAAGCGTGTCGAGGGGCTGATTCTGACGCGAAGCGCTCAGTATTTCATTGAGCCCGCGCGCAAATACTCATCTGCTGCCGGCTCATCCGATTACTTACTCTACGACTCGTCCGATGCTATCGAATCTTCAGTATCGGGATGTGGTGTCACGCTGTCGGAGGCCGTTGAATCACAGGTTGAAAGCATTCAATCACGAGTAGATCCTTCAATGAGCAGTCAGCAACCGACGGATTCTGCAGCCATCGCCTCGACGCTTCGTGTAGTGCAGTTGGCAACCGAGGCTGACTACGAACATGTCACCAAGTCAGGAGGTTCGACGCAGGCCAATGACGAGATTCTGAGCATTATGAACCAAGTTGATGGAATCTATAACACAGACCTGGGGATCGGTTTTACGATTGTCTATCAACATACGTGGGCCACAGCCAATGATCCGTACACCGCCACGTCGGCTTCGGGAACTCTCAGTGAGTTTAGGAGCTATTGGAATGACAATAAAGGAACCGTTGCTCGCGATTTGGCCCATTTATTTACAGCCCGCTCAATGAACGATTATGCCGGGTATGCGTGGATTGGAGTTGTCTGTGCCCTGCCGGGTCAGTCTTATGCAGTATCGCTTGTACGAGCGTGGAGACCGGTGACAATCGTGGCTCATGAAATTGGCCATAATTTCGGGGGCACGCACGTTGATAATACTTCTTCCTGCGAAATCTCAATTATGGAGTCGGGTGCAGGATGGGCAACAACCTTCTGTGAGTTTTCCCGTACCCAGATTAATAACTTCATAGCTCATAACCCGTCATGCCTTTCGATCTCCCCGACAAGTTGTGCCTATACGCTCTCTTCCAGTGGCGAGACTTTTGGCACAGACGCCGGGGCAGGCGCCGTCACTATTACAGCACCTGGTGGGTGTAATTGGCTCGCTACGAGTAACCAAGAGTGGATAAGTATTGTAGGCGCAGGAACTCCTGGTAGTCCTAATTATTTCAGCGGTAATGGCAGCGCCACCCTCGACTACACGATAGCCGCCAACTCGGGATACAAACGTAAGGGAACGATAAGTATTGCCGGGCAGACATTCACCGTGACGCAGGGAGGAACGCTTTCTGACTGTATGGTCACGCCTTTGCAAATGGGGCAAACGAGGAACGGAACATTGTCCACGAGCGACTGTGCCTCAATCTGGAGATTCTATTTTACCTATGCGGACACGTACTCATTCAGTGGCTCGGCCGGACAACAGATTCGACTTTCTATGAATGCTCCCGGTTTTGTTCCGTATATATATTTGACGGCGCCTGATGGGGCCTTAGTAAGTGCTTCGAACAACAATGGGGGACCGAATAACGCCTTCATACCTCATTCCGATTCTTTGTTAACTTTACCGGTAACCGGACTGTACTCTGTTGAAGCTACGTCCTGGGGCAATGCTCCCACTGGCGCTTACTCTTTGACTTTAGCGGCGGCGCCCACGGTTGTTACGAGGGCGGCATCAAGCGTGTCGACCAGCGGCGCCCAATTGAATGGCAGTGTTAATCCCAACGGCTCGGCCAGCAAAACCTGGTTCGAGTGGGGGACGAGCAGCACACTAGCCAGCTTCAGTTCAACGCCACAACAGTCTGTCGGCTTAACAAACGTGGAGGTGAGCGCGAGCCTCAGCGGCCTGGCGTCCGAGACGACTTATTACTACCGAGTCGCTTCTTCTAACATAACGGGCAATACAACGAATGTTACGAAGGGCTCAATTTTCAAATTCGTGACAACTCTTTCTAAGATTCAAGTGATTGTTCAGACGAATCCTGCTGGTCGCTCGTTCACCGTCGACCAAACTACTTTCACTTCAACGCAAACGTTTATGTGGGCCGCCGGTTCCAGTCACATGATCAGCGCGACCTCTCTGCAAAGCGGAACAACCGGGACGCGATATGTCTGGAATGGCTGGAGTGATAGCGGAGCAATGTCGCACACCGTTTCACCGGTAAGCAATACGACATTCACCGCAAACTTTGGGACGCAATACTTCTTGACAATGAACGCCGGAGCCGGTGGTAGCGTCAGCGCATCCAGCGGTTGGTATAACAGTGGTCAGCTGGTGCAGATTAGTGCGACTCCTAACAGCGGTTTTGATTTCAGTGGATGGGCCGGAAGTGGAAATGGTTCCTACAGCGGACCTAATAATCCTGCGTCAGTCACCATGAATGCTCCGGTCACCCAGACGGCAAGTTTTTCACCGATTCAGGTTCAAGTGACTGTTCAGACGAATCCTGCTGGTCGCTCGTTCATCGTCGACCAAACTACTTACACGTCAACGCAAACGTTTATGTGGGCCGCCGGTTCCAGTCACATGATCAGCGTGACCTCTCCGCAAAGCGGAACAACCGGGACGCGGTACATCTGGAATGGCTGGAGTGATAGCGGAGCAATGTCGCACACCGTTTCACCGGTAAGCAATACGACATTCACCGCAAACTTTGGGACGCAATACTTCTTGACAATGAACGCCGGATCCGGTGGTAGCGTCAGCGCATCCGGCGGTTGGTATAACAGTGGTCAGCTGGTGCAGATTAGTGCGACTCCAAACAACGGTTTTAATTTCAGCGGATGGGCCGGGAGTGGAAATGGTTCCTACAGCGGACCTAATAATCCTGCCTCGGTCACTATGAATGCTCCGGTCACCCAGACGGCAAGTTTTTCACAGATTCAGGCGCCGACGGCGACCACTAACGCGGCGTCCGCCGTAACGGTTTCGAGCGCTACTTTGAACGGAAATGTTCATCCGAATAACTCGTCAACCAGTGGATGGTTTGAGTGGGGTACCAGCGCCAACCTCTCGAGCTTCAATAGTACATCTTCGCAGAGTATCGGGTCCGGTAGTGTTGGTCTGTCGCTCAGTGCGAATCTGACCGGTCTAGCCGGTGATACAACCTATTACTTTAGAGTCGCGGCCGCGAACGGAGGCGGGACCACCAAGGGGGCAATTCAAACCTTTAAAACAGTGCTTCCGGTAATACTTCTTACTGAGGAAAACTCCAACCGGGCAATTGCTTTAGATTCCGTAACAATGCTTCGCGATCCTTTCTCCATAGCAGCAGACCATAATTTTGGTTTAGATCGGCGCACTCGTATCATTATTTTTGCCCTTAACGTGAAGTTGTTGCCCGGCGAGAGCACCTCGGCTGTCACTGCCCAGGCTGAAGATTCACAACAGAGGATCATTCCTCTGGTAGTTGAATACATCGGAGGAGTGTCGAATTTTGATTCTCTCACGCAGATAAACCTCAGACTACCGGATGAGCTGGCGAATGCCGGGGATGTATGGGTGAGTATCAGCTTACGAGATACGGCAAGCAACAAAGTGCTTGTCAGTATCGGACCATCGCCATAGCGGACCGCCGGTAAAAAAAGGGGGTCATCTATGAAGTGGATCGTCAACGCCAAAAACTTGCGCGCTGACTTAATGAATGAGGAAGAGTAACTTAGTTTGTTATGAGAGAAGGTTGCATGGAAGGCGAATTGAAAAATCGAAGGCCTGACCCCGATTCTGTTTTACGTTTTTAGTTTTTCAAGCTCACCAAACCGCCCGAGTCGGTGTGGCAGATACCAGTGCGCTTGACTTGCGGCCGGCTAATGACTGATCGGTACTTATTGAGTTACTGCAGGAAGTGTGAGAACTGGTCGCCAAGTATTTCCACCATCTTCAGTACGATAGACCGTATCTCGTCCGACTAACCAGCCACGATAGGCACGATGACTGCTGTGTAAATAGTTTTCAGGCTTGCGCACCATTTTCGCCCTGACCGGATTCAAGTGTATGTATCGCACCAACTCTGCCAGATAACGCTCGCTTTGACACAGAATTGATTTATGCCGTCCCTGTAAGAGATGAGCAATTCGGCTATAGCGGCGGTTGTAGTACTGGCTATAACCCGTCAAGACTCGATGCATTATGCGACTGATTGGAGTCGCCTGTCGCTCGATGAGCAAGTGGACATGAT
>DASUTF010000223.1:0-4785 GCA_036374695.1 Pyrinomonadaceae bacterium | reverse complement strand
GCGCCCTTCGACCGACTTTTGCGCCGCCGCGATGCGTTTCGAAACCATCTTCGATTCGATCGCGGTGCCTTGCTCCATGCCGAGCCGCTGCATCAACGCCTTGACCTTGTCGCCGGCAAAGATGCGCATCAGATCGTCTTCGAGTGAAAGGAAGAAACGCGACGATCCCGGATCGCCCTGGCGACCGGCGCGACCGCGAAGCTGATTGTCGATGCGACGCGATTCGTGACGTTCAGTGCCCAGGATGTGCAGCCCGCCGAGCGAAACAACCTCCTTGTGCTCGGCCTCGACGATGCGTTTGGCCTTCAAAAACTCCTGCTGCCATTGCGATTCGTTCGCCTCGTCAGGATCGACTTCCTGTTCCTTCAGGAACTCGCGCGTCATGAAGTCCGGATTGCCGCCGAGCAGAATGTCCGTGCCGCGGCCGGCCATGTTCGTCGCGATTGTCACCATGCCCTTGCGGCCGGCCTGCGCGACGATTTCGGCTTCCCGTTCGTGAAACTTCGCGTTCAAAACGTTGTGCGGCACGCCGGCGCGCTGCAAACGGCGCGCGATCAATTCGGAGTTCTCCACCGACACCGTGCCCACCAGCACCGGCTGGCCTTTTTGGTTCAGTTCTTTGATCTCTTCGACGACCGCGTCCCATTTCTCGGGCAGCGTGCGATAGATCACGTCCGGATTGTCCTTGCGAACCATCGGCATATGCGTCGGAACTACCATCACATCGAGTTTGTAAGTCGAGTGAAACTCGGCCGCTTCGGTTTCCGCGGTACCGGTCATGCCCGAAAGTTTTTCGTAAAGACGGAAATAATTCTGCAGCGTGATCGTTGCGAGCGTCTGATTCTCGCGCTCGATCTTCACACCTTCCTTGGCTTCGACAGCCTGATGTAATCCATCCGACCAACGACGGCCTTTCATTAAGCGCCCTGTAAAGTCATCGACGATGATCACTTCGCCGTCCTGCACCACGTACTGATGGTCGAGCCGGTAAAGCGTGTGCGCCTTTAAAGCCTGCTCGACGCAGTGCAGCAGCTCCATGTTGTCGGGATCGTAAAGATTACCGACGCCCAGAAGCCGCTCAGCCTTATCAACGCCATCTTCGGTCAGGACGGCCGAGTGGTTTTTCTCATCGACCACGTAGTCGCCAGTCTTCTTCTTTTCTTCCAGCTCTTCGCCGCGAATGAGTTGCGGAATGATCGCGTTCGCCTGGTAGTACTTGTCGGTCGATTCTTCAGACGGACCTGAGATGATGAGCGGCGTGCGCGCTTCGTCGATCAAGATCGAATCAACCTCGTCAACCACGGCGAAGTAATGCCCGCGCTGCACGCACGTGGCGAGATCGAACTTCATGTTGTCGCGCAGGTAGTCGAAACCGAATTCGTTGTTCGTGCCGTAGGTGATGTCGGCGGCGTATGCGGTCTGCCGCTCGAAATCATCCATGTCGTTTTGGATCACACCGACTTCCAGACCCAGGAAGCGATAGATTTGTCCCATCCACTCTGCGTCGCGCGAAGCCAAATAGTCGTTCACCGTCACGACGTGAACGCCGCGCCCGGTCAACGCGTTCAGGTAAACCGGCAGGGTGGCTACCAGCGTCTTGCCTTCGCCGGTGCGCATCTCGGCAATTTTTCCCTGGTGGAGCACGAGGCCGCCGATCATCTGCACGTCGAAGTGCCGCATGCCGGTCGTGCGTTTGCTGGCTTCACGCACAATCGCAAACGCCTCAGGCAGGATTTCATTCAGAATCTCCTGTTCGGTCGCTTTGCGATGGTCTTTGTCACGCGTGTCTTTGACGGCGTCAGCGATTTGCGCTTTGAAAAGGGCGGTCTTCTCACGGAGTTGCTCGTCGGAAAGCTTCTGGACCTCGGGCTCGAGCGCGCTGATCTCTTCCACAATGGGGCGGATAGACTTCAGGAACCGCTCGTTACTACTGCCGAAAATTTTGGTTAAGACTTTATCGAAATTCATAAGAGGTTCTGGTTGTACTCACTTTTTGCGGGCGTAATTTGAGATTGTAAGGGAGCGCAGAGTTGCCAGGCAAGCCGGTTGCCCGTCAGGGTGGGCTGTGGTTTACTCGCGAGCTAACATGCGGCCCACAGTTATGAAGTTTGGCGGGACGTCGGTCGCCGACGCCGGCGCTTTCCGAAACGTCGCGGCAATCGTTAAAGCCGCGGAAAACGGGCGGCCGATCGTAGTCACGTCGGCAATTGCCGGGTTTACCAATGCTTTGTTGGCCGGCGTTGAAAGCGCTGTGGCCGGCGACGCGCGCGTTGCGCGTACGTTGGACGAGTGGTTCGCACGCCATGAAGCCATCGCAACCGAACTGCTGAACGACGAAAGCCGGGCTTCGTTTGAAACCGCCATCGCTGATGCGCGCAAAGAGATTCGCCAGTTACTTAAGATCATTGCTTCGTATCCCGTCACCAGTCCGCCACTTCAGGATCAAATCGTCGCCTACGGCGAATTACTTTCTTCCCAGTTACTCGCGTCAGTGTTGCGCGCACATGGTCTGCACGCTCAGTTCGTCGATGCGCGTGAATGCATTAAGACGGATGAAAACTATGGGAATGCAGCGCCACTTCCTGACACCTCAGCCGCGATAAAGGAGCGGTTCACGCGTCTGGCGGACAATGAGATTCCCGTGCTGGGCGGGTTCATCGGGAGCACCGAACGCGGCGTAACTACGACGTTGGGGCGAGGCGGATCGGATTACACTGCGGCGATTGTCGGCGCAGCGCTCGACGCGCGCGAGATTCAAATTTGGACTGATGTCAGCGGCGTGCTGACGGCCGACCCGCGCGTCGTGCCTGAAGCGCGAACAATCCCGGTCCTCTCGTACCAGGAAGCGGCTGAGCTCGCGTACTTCGGCGCGAAGGTGCTGCATCCAAAAACGATTCAGCCGGCCATCGATAAAAGCATTCCGGTGCGCGTTTGTAATTCTCATTCACCGGCGAACGCGGGAACTTTGATCGTCGCGGAATCAGAGGCGGCGCCGCTGACGATCAAAGCGATTGCGCACAAGAACGGCGTCACGACTGTCCAAGTCACTTCGGCGCGCATGCTCGGCGCATACGGTTTCCTGCGCGCGCTGTTCGAAGTGTTCGATCGCCATCGGACGGCGGTGGATGTCGTGACTACTTCGGAAGTAAGCGTGTCGCTTTCAATTGATGACGTGAGCGCGCTGCCCGAACTTATTCCCGATCTGGAGCGGCTGGGAACTGTTGAAGTTGAAAAAGATCGGACCATCATCTCGGTGGTCGGCGAGGGGTTGCGCAACACGCCCGGCATCGCGGCGCGGGTGTTTTCAGTCATCCACGATATCAACGTGTCGATGATTTCCGTCGGCGCTTCGAGCGTCAACCTCACGTTCATGGTGGATCAGGCACAGGCGACCGAAGCGATCAATCGCCTGCATAAAGTTTGTTTTGAGGACTCCGTATCAGACCGACCGAGGGGGCTCAACTGAACTTAGTTGCAGTAAGGAAGAGCCGCTTGCGGCCGTTAATGAACAGCGGGGGCAAGCCCCTCTTCCCAACTGCGTTTGATTTTAGTTGAGTCAGGTTCTCACACGAGGCTGATAATCCTATGGTTGATGTTCTTAGACTCACGCGTGAACTGATCGACATCCCATCGGTTACCGGTGAGGAGTTTCAGATTGGCACGTCGCTCGGCGAGTTACTGATTCGACTGGGTTATCACGTGGAGTTGCAGCACATCGCGCCCGAACGTTCGAACATCATCGCGCGAACTGAAGCGCGTCCGCGCGTCGTGCTCTCGACGCACATGGATACGGTGCCGCCATTCATCGCCTCCCGCGAAGACGATGAATTCATTTACGGCCGCGGCGCGTGCGATGCGAAAGGAATAATTGCCGCGCAGATTGCCGCGGCAGAAAAGTTGCGCAGCGAAGGCTTCAACGAGATTGGATTGCTCTTTACGGTGGATGAGGAAGTAACCAGCGTGGGCGCAAAGGTGGCGAATGACTATCCCGAAAGCTCAGCGTGTGAGTATCTAATTAACGGGGAACCAACTGACAATAAGTTGGCAGTTGGCACCAAAGGCTCTCTGCAGGCAACGATCAAAACAAAGGGTCGCGCCGCTCATTCGGCTTATCCGGAGCAGGGCGATTCAGCGATCGAACATTTGCTGGATGTGCTTAACGACGTCCGCGCAATCGACTGGCCATCCGATGAAGTGTTCGGCGAAACGACATGCAACATCGGGGTCATCTCAGGCGGCACGCGCGCGAACGTCATCCCGAGCGAGGCTGAGGCCACAATCCACGTTCGGCTGGCGATTGATTCCGCATCGGCCCGGACGCTGCTGGAAAATGTAATTGACGGCCGCGCTGAGTTGGATTACAAGTCCGTCCACGATCCGATCCGCTTGCTTGTGCTTGATCGATTTGAGCAAATGATTGCACGCTTCACCACGGACATTCCTTACCTTTCGAATTGGGGAAAGCCTCTGCTGATCGGACCCGGTTCGATTCTTGACGCGCATACCGACGGCGAGAAAGTCAGGAAAAGCGACCTTTTGAGGGCGGTGGATCTCTACGTGCAAATCGTGAAGCAGTTATGAAAATCGCACTCATCGGTAACGGCGCAATGGGACGACTCGTGGCGAAGCTCGCCAAAGAGCAGGGCCATGAGATTGGCTTGACCCTAACTTCGCGCGACGCCGGCCGTAGCAACGATGAACTGGCTAATGAGATGAGCCTGTGCGACGTCGCGATAGATTTTTCTTTACCGGCAGCCGTGCCAGACAACATCGCGCTGTGCATGC
>DASUTF010000222.1:0-4530 GCA_036374695.1 Pyrinomonadaceae bacterium | reverse complement strand
GGCGACACGCTGGAAGGTGCGGTGCCTGTCCCCTGGCCCAATGTCGGCAGGCCTGCGAACAAGGAAATTCCACCTGCGCATAGTAGATCACGCCGATTTATCTTCATACCCATCCGCCTGTAATACTTTTCCAGAAAGATTCATTGAAGCATGATGTAGCTGCGGCCCGTGCAACCCGTGCAACCCGTGCGACCCGTGCGACACGGGTAACGTTCTTCGTAACGATGGCCCGAGCCTATCTTCGACAGTGCTTTTAGGGAACGGGTTTGTGGTGAGTGGCGAGAAACCGACGGCGAAGCGGTATGAACCTGGGGTCAGGTTTTGACTTCAAGGAAGGTGTTAACCCGAAGACTCGTTGAGCAGTCGCTGCACTCGATCCCGATAGCCGCGCCCGGTTTCGAGACGGGTGCCGTCCTTCAGCATGAGGTCGTACTCGCCGCGAAACAGGGGACGCAATTCTTTGACTCTTTGAATGTTGACGATGCGCGAGCGGTGGATGCGCAGAAACTGGCTCGGATCCAGCTTCTTCTCAAGGTTATTCATCGTTTCCCGCAGGAGGTGTGACTCACTTCCTGTGTGCAGCCGCACGTAATTGTCGGCCGCTTCGATCCAATCAACTTCGGCGGCGCTCAGGAAGAAAATTCGGCCGGCGGATTTGATGACCAGCCGATCCAGGTATTTCTGTCGCGGCTGGAGATCGTCCAGCAATCCCTGCAATCGTCTGCCCAGGTCGTCGATGTCCTTGCGCTCAATGTGCCGCCGCGCTCGTTGCAACGCACCGGCAAAGCGGTCGTCATCGAAAGGTTTAAGCAAATAGTCCAGAGCGTGGACTTCAAAAGCGCGCAGAGCATAGCGATCGTACGCAGTCACAAAGATCACCGCCGGCATTCGCGCCGGCCCGATCGCATCCACCACACCAAAGCCGTCCAACTCAGGCATCTGGACATCCAGAAACACCAGATCCGGCGATTCTGTTTCAATCGTTTTCACCGCTTCGTGGCCATTGCGGCATTCAGAAATGACTTCGAAATCTTTTTCGTTCTTGAGGTGCGCACGAATCCCGCGTCGCGCGAGCGGCTCGTCGTCAGCAATGATCGTGCGAATCTTGTGCATACGCTAAATCTCGTCCGCCACCCTCGAGCCGTTGCGAAAGGGAATGAGGATCGTTACTTCCAAACCACCGCCGTTCGCATTGTGCATCTCGAAACTGTGATTCGTGCCATAAAGCTGGTCGAGTCGCGCCTGCGTGTTGGCGAGTCCGATTCCCTTATTCAATCCTGCCGCTCCGGCCGAACCGAGACCTGCTCCGTTGTCACGGACTTTGAGCCGCACCATGCCGTTCTCGCGCGCCGCCGAGATCTCAATGACTCCTGGTTGCGCCCTTGGCGCAATGCCGTGTCGAATCGCATTTTCTACCAGCGGCTGCAAAAGCAGGTTCGGCACGGTCGCGGTAAGGACTGCCGGGTCAATATTCATTCTCACCGTCAACCGATCCTGAAAGCGCGTCTGCTCGATTTGCAGGTAGTTATTCAGAAACTCGAGTTCTTCTTTTAACGAGACTTCATGGGTCGCCGCATTATCCAGACTCGCGCGCAGCAGATCGCTGAGTCTCGTAAGCATGCGACGCGCGGCGGTCACGTCCTCGCTCATGAGAACCGATATTGAGTTCAGGGTGTTGAAGAGGAAATGCGGATGGAGCTGCATTCGCAGCGCGTCGAGCCGCGCCTGGGATAGCGTGGCTTCCAGTTGCGAAGCGCGCAACTCACGTTCACGGTATTTGCGGTAGTAATCGATGACATGACTGAGGCCAATCACCATCCAGTAGGTGAGCACCTCGGCATGAAAGCTCCCGACGAGCTGCGCGCGGAATGCTTGCCACAACGACTGCCGGGCATCAGTCAGACCCAGTGCCGACATGAGCACGGTATAGAGTCCCAGCAGAACAAACGAGATCATGCCGCTGACGGCGAGATGGATCAGAGTGCTGGAAACCCATCTTTGCCGGTCAATCGGAAAACGGCGAGCTAACCAGAGAATCGCCGGGGTCGAAGCGAACCAGAGACCGGCGCAAATCGCCCATATCACCAGAGCGCGAAGGATGTTCGGTGGAAAGCCGGCGTAAGTACGCCTGACTACGAGTTCACTAGCGAAGAAAAGAGCGAACGCTGCCCAGCCAACACCAATTAGAATCCACTTTGATAAAGTTGAGTTGAGTGCGCGCTCGCGTTGCATTACGCGCTAAGCTTAGCGCCGATTCAGGCAGGGGTAAAAACAAATCGGGTTTTGAAACTGGGGCTGTGTGGCGAATGGTGAGTAGCGAGGGGTGAAGCGCGCAGAATGATGCGGCGATCCCCTAACGGCCCACGATCCGCTCGAACTCATCCCCGTGCGGTTCAAAGAAATTTGTTGCGCTCGAATTTTCCATGGTCGTTTGATCGGTTGAGAAAATTCCCGACACGCGCATCTTGAATTCGTCCGGATTGGTCGCGTTGTGAATCGCTTCTTCGTAAGTGATCTCGCGGGCCTGAAGCAACTGGAACAGCGACTGATCGAATGTCTGCATGTTGTATTGCGACGCGCCATTCGCGATCGCTTCGCGAATCGACGAAGTCTTGTCTTCGTTGACGATGTAATCGCGAATCAGCGCCGTCGAAACCATCACTTCCACTGCCGGCACGCGTTCCGATCCTTTTGCGCCGCGCACCAGCCGCATCGAAATCACGGCTTTCAGAATTCCGGCCAACTGAATGCGCACAGACTTCTGTTGATGCGAAGGGAACGATGACACAATGCGCATGATCGTTTCGGTCGCGTCGAGTGTGTGCAACGTCGACAAAACGAGATGTCCGGTCTCAGCCGCGGTCAGCGCGGTGCTGATCGTTTCCAGGTCGCGCATCTCACCCACCAGAATCACGTCCGGGTCCTGGCGGAGCGCGCCGCGCAGAGCTTCCGCGAACGAACGCGTATCAACGTCGACTTCGCGCTGGGTAACGAATGCCACCTTGTCGCGATGGAGAAACTCGATCGGATCTTCGATCGTTACGATATGACCGGACCGCGTGGTGTTGATGCGATCGATCATCGCGGCCAGGGTCGTCGATTTGCCTGACCCGGTCGCGCCCGTTACCAGAATCAAGCCGCGCCGCTCTTCGGCGATTCGATCAATCACCCCTGGTAGGCCGAGCGCCGCTGAGGTCTTGCTCTGATCGGGAATCACGCGCAACACAATACTCACCGTGCCGCGCTGTTGAAAAATGTTCGCGCGAAAACGCCCCAGACCTTTGACGCTGTACGCGATATCGACTTCAGAAACTTCCTTCAGCTTCTGTTTCTGGCGATTCGACATCATCGAAAAGGCCATGTCGAGCGTGTCTTCGGGGCAAAGCCTGGGCGCGTCGGCGACGGGATAGAGTTCACCGCCGATGCGCATGATGGGGAACGAGCCTACTTTCAGGTGCAGGTCAGAAGCGAAGTGCGCGGTAGCAGTGACGAGCAGATCGTCGATTTTGACAGACATATAGCTGAATTAATCCTTGCCGAGGGTTCAGTTTAGTTCGGAGAGGTACGGGCAAGAACTGGACTGAATCGGGTCAGGCGAAAGCGCCTTGGAGCGGGACCTGAATCATCTTAGCGGTTCGGACGAAAAGGCGTCAATGTTTTAGTTTTGGGCGGAAACATCTTCGCTTTATGAACGGTGCTTCAGGGTTTGTTGAGGGTTGAGGCCTTGTCCAAGCTAAGCCTCGACCGCCGTTAATGCTGTCTCAGAACTGGGCGATGCCCCGGATTTCTCGAAATCGCCGCGCAAGACTTTTAAGGCATATTTCTCCCGGTCTATTTCCTCGCGCGTGCGGACGCCAAGCCTGCGCAGCACCGGGACCGGCGGACACCAGCCCTGCACGGCGTGTTGGAACAGGAAAGGCAATACTATTCCCGGCACCAATAACCACTTCTTACTATGCGTTACTCCAAGCACGAGTCCGGTGAAAGCAATCGCCGAGGCGTTGGTTTCCAGCCAACGTTCCATGTCCCATTCACGGTCAAGCTCGTTAATCCGCCCGGTGATCTCTGCGGGACTTTTATGCTCATACCCGCGAACCCGAGCCTCTGACTGACGGTCGAGCCGGCGGTTAATTTCATCAGACGTGTTGGCGCGCACTCTGTCTGCATTTTCCATTATGAATACCCTTTAGCTGGCACAGTTTGTACCGTATCCGTTCGCGAAGAGGGACCTTTGAACGTTTACATCAAAAGATGTGCCGATGAGGACTACAAACCGCTATCTTCCACCACTGACTGCGGTACTTTCCGTGATATATTCGCCGCCTCTTTGGGAGCGCAGTCCCGACGCATCGGGACTGCGGTGCGCCGCCATCCTGGCGGCCGTAGCATGACTGAGCAACCTGCATCTCAGGACCATCGCGTGCAGTGGGCGAAGGTAATCGACCACACTCGCTGCATTGGATGTCACGCGTGCACGACAGCCTGCAAGTCCGAAAACGTCGTTCCGGTCGGCGTCACCCGAACTTACGT
>DASUTF010000221.1:0-7030 GCA_036374695.1 Pyrinomonadaceae bacterium | reverse complement strand
ATTCGTCCGCCAGGTCTTCATCGTTACCAATCTCACGCAATCGCTCCAGCACAGCCGCTTCTGTCGGAGTAATATCTGGCGTCGGTACCACTGAATCGGGACGCAAGTCACGGCCGGTTTCCTGCAGGATTAGTTCGTTTTCGCTGAACGGCTCAACTTCCGTGAGAGCGACGGGATCAGCAGAGAACTGTGCTCTGATTTCAGGTTCGGCTCCGTATGGCGCACCACTTTCAACAGCTTCGTCGTAACCTTGCGCCGTTTCATCGTCTTTTTCAGACGTGTCGTCAGCAGCTGCATCGCCGTCGTCAACGGCCGCAGCTTCGACGCTGACGGCTTCTTCAGTTTCGTCAGCAACAGCAGTTTCTTCGGCGTCGGCGGCGACTTCCGCGCCCTTGTCCGCACCTTCTTCTACGCCCTGAAGTGATTTGTCACGTATGGCAACAACGGCTACAGCTGCGTTAAGAATGGTTTCGGCCTCATCCAAACTGAGGTCAAGAAACTCAACCAGGTCGTCAACCGAAGTTTGCGATAACGCGTCGATGTCGTTAATGCCATGTTCCGCCAGCGTTTCGGCTTGTTGCGCCGTAACGCCTTCAATTGCAGATAGCGGGACAGATTCGCCAGACGCGATGAGCGCGCCCATCTGTTCGGTGACTTCGCGCTTGATCTCTTCCTCGCTGCGAATGTCGATGTTCCAACCAACCAGTTTGGTCGCCAGACGTACGTTCTGACCACGTTTTCCAATCGCGAGAGACAGCTGATCCTCGTTGACGATTACCTCCATTTGCCGGTTTTCAATGTCGGTGATACGTACCTGGTTAACCTTGGCAGGTGAAAGCGCGTTGGCGGCGAACACGGACGGTTCGTCAGACCACTCGATAATGTCGATCTTCTCTCCACGCAGTTCGCGAATGATGGCTTGCACACGTGAACCCTTCATACCTACGCACGCGCCCACCGGATCAACGTCTCTTTCATTCGACGTGACCGCGATCTTCGCGCGTTCCCCCGGCTCGCGCACAGCTGACTTAATGACTACTGTGCCGTCGTAGATCTCCGGGACTTCCATCTCGAACAACCGGAGCAACAGCTCAGGGGACGTTCGCGAGACCTCTACCTGTGGACCCTTCGATTCTTTGGAAACGTTGTTGATAACTACGCGGATACGTTCGCCCTGATTCCACTGTTCGCCGCGCGATTGCTGGGAGCGAGGCAGGATTGCTTCCAGATTTCCCAGGTCGACAATGATGTTGCCGCGTTCAAAGCGCTTCACGTAGCCGTTTACGAGGTCGCCGATCTTGTCGATGTATTGCTCGTAAACGTTGCTCCGGACAGCATCGCGAACTTTTTGAAAGAGAATCTGTTTGGCGGTTTGCGCGGCAATGCGGCCGAGTTCTTCCATCGGTAAAGGCAACAAAAGCGCGTCGCCGAGTTCTACTTCTTCACCCGCCAGCTCACGCGCTTCATCAATCGAGAGCTCAGTTGCTTCATTGGCAACTTCATCCACCACAACTTTGGTTGCGGAAAGCTCGATGCCCGTCTCAGGGTTCCAGTCGACCTGAATGTCTTCGCCTGAACGGAATTGTTTCTTGGCAGCAGCACGCACTGCCTCCTTCATGGCTTCGATAACCAGGTCGCGCTCGATTCCCTGTTCCTGACAGAGCGCTTCGATGTTTTGTGCGATGGATGAACTCATAACCTATCTCCGGTGGCTCGACGCCTACAACGTGCGTCGCTGAGCCTATTCAATTGTTATTCAGTTGTAATGCCGCGTCTGCCAACGCGGGAAAATCTTCAGCTTTTCAAAGCTGCTCTGCGAAACTCTTCTTCAACATCTAGTTCGAGATTCGCTTTCGCGATTGCATCAAACGGAATCTGGACGCGGCCGTTAGTGCGATCTTCAAACGAGAGCTCTTCGCCTTCTATGCCCAGGATTGTGCCGCGGAAGTTGCGCTGTCCGTTGATGGCGCGACGGGTTCGCAGTTTCGCTTTACTTCCGGTAAATCGCTCGTAATCAGCGCGTTTATAAAGACCTCGCTCGAGTCCTGGGGAAGAAACTTCCAGCGTATAAGAAGCGTGTATGAAATCCTCGACGTCGAGGATGGTGCCCAAATTGAAACTCACTTCGGAACAATCCTCGTGAGTGACACCTGACGGCTTATCAATAAAGATGCGAACGATCGGTTTGTTTTCGGGTCCCGCTACTTCGGCGTGCACTAGTTCAAGGCCATGGTCGGTCGTAACTCGCTCAGCAATTTGCCTTACACGTTCTTCGATCGAACCGGCCCCCATCTTGACCTCCGAAAAAACCCTTCGCCCAAAAGAAAAAGTGGGCGCGAACCCACCGGACGAAAACGCCGCGCTTCGAGCAAGCCGTGAATTATACGGAAAGGCTATTGGGTAAGCAAGCCAGCCTGAATCAATCAATTAGCCAGTCTTTAAGTATCTCTCAACGCGGCTTGCAACGAATCTTGCGAGATGTTTACCAGACTTTTTGCACGGGTATTGAAAAGGTTTTTGCACTCGCGTACTATGCGCGCGTACTGCCTTGATCTGCCAAGTTTCCTTCGAATCCCGCCGTCGTTCTAAGGGCGACCGCGCAACTCTTGTTGTGCTTAACCCAAATCAATGATCGGGCAAACGGTCTCACATTACCGAATCCTTGAGCCCCTCGGAGAGGGAGGTATGGGAACCGTCTACCTTGCCGAGGACACGCATCTGGGCCGGCGAGTGGCCGTAAAGTTTCCCTCCCTGGACTCAGACACCCATGATTATCGCGCTCGATTTCTTCGCGAGGCCAGAGCAGTTTCCGAGCTGAACCACCCCGGCATCGCCACGTTGTATGACTATGGCGAAACTGATGGAGGACGACCGTTCCTGGTCATGGAACTTGTTCGGGGACGGCCGTTAACTGAAGTGATGCAGAAGGGTGAGCTTAACCTCTTAACGGCGGTGACAATCGTCACTGATGTTGCCTCGGCACTCGTCGAAGCCCACGCTCGTGGCGTCATTCATCGGGACATTAAACCTTCCAACATCATGCTTGACGATCGTGGTCAGGTGAAAGTCCTGGACTTCGGTCTGGCAAAACAACTAACCAAGGACCACATACTGAGTTCGGAACCGGAAGCGCCAACCCTTCTCTCCACGGAAACACGTAGCGGCGTGGTGCTCGGCACGCCCGCCTATCTTTCGCCGGAACAGGCAATCGGCGGAGCAGTCGATGGACGCAGTGATCTTTTCGCGCTGGGCATTCTACTTTACGAAACGATAACAGGCCGCACGCCTTTTACCGGAAACAGTTTCATCGAAATCGCCGCCAACGTGCTTCACATTGAGCCGGCACCTCCGTCGAAAATTAATGCCGATGTGCCCTCCGGTCTGGACTTCATCACTTTAAAGGCGCTCGCGAAGAAACCGAACAAGCGATACCAATCGGCGAAGGAAATGATTGCCGATCTGAACGAGGTTAAAGACCGACTGGAATCAGCGTCCGGGCAAACACTCATCAGACGAACTTCGCCATCCAGCCTGACCGCGCGCAGCAAGATGCTCAGCGAGTTCTCACAGATGCTTCAGCGGCCGCGCATCCCAGTCTCTTACATGCTAATCGGTGCGGCCGTGTTGTTGGTCGCAGGAGTAGTGGCGTTCCTCATGGCTCGCCCCACACCCCACACACCCCCTGCAGATGCGCAACGCTGGTATGACGTTGGGACAGGAGCCTTGCGCGACGGAGCCTATTACCAGGCAAGTAAGGCCTTCGAGAAAGCAGTTGCTCAGGATGATGATTTCCTGTTGGCCCATGCTCGGCTGGCCGAGGCGTTGGTGGAACTCGACTATACTGACCGCGCCAAGGATGAACTGTTGCGTGTGAACGCCAGGGACCAGCCTGCTCTATCAAAACCCGATGCGCTCTACCTGGATGCGATTACGGCGACAGTGAGACGCGATTTTGCCGGAGCGGTCTCTTCATACAGTGAGATGGTGCCCCTCGCATCCCAAACGGAAAAGCCATACCTGCTCGTGGATCTGGGCCGCGCTCACGATAAGAATGAAGATCCACAGAAAGCTATCGAGGCGTTTACCGAAGCAGCGAATCAAAATCCGGATTACCCGACGCCATTTCTACATCTGGGAATTCTCTATGGGCGGCAGGACCAACTGGAGAGCGCCCTTCAATCCTTTGACAAGGCGGAAACGATCTACCAGGCCCTTGGAAAGCTGGAAGGGCGCGCTGAGGTTCTCTTCCAACGAGGCGCGCTATTTAACAAACTCAATAGATTAAACGAAGCGAAGACGCAGTTGGAACAGGCACTGCAACTGTCCAGAGCCGCCGATAACATTTCTCAGGAGATTCAGACGCTCTTGCAGTTAAACAGTGTCGCCGTCGATATGGGCGAGATCACGCAGGCAACAGAATATTTGCGGCAGGCGATGAGTCTGGCCCAGAGCAACGGCATGGAAAATCTCAGTGCGAGAGGTTTAAACGATCAGGGTAACAATGCATTTATCAAGGGCGACTACGCGAAGGCGGACCAATACTTCAATGAAGCACTCCAGTCAGCGCAGAGAGTTAAAGCGTTGAGGAACGAAGCCCGCGCCCATTTCTCTCTCGCAAGCCTGAGGATGCGGCAAAACAACGCCGATGAAGCGCTTCAGTATCTCGCGCCGGCACTCGTTTTTTATCAGCAAAGCGGATATCGAAGCGAAACCAGGTCGTGTCTGATTCTCCTGGCGCGCGCCAACCGACAAAAAGGCGATTATGACGCAGCGTATAGAGCTAACGAACAACTGCTGAGTCTTGGTCAACAGTTAAATGACCAATCGCAGATCGCCCGTTCGCATAGCGAGATAGCGCAAATCCTGGCACTGCAGGAGAAATATACTGAAGCGATTAATCATATTGATCAGGCTTATAGTTTTTATAGTACTCAGGGAATTCAGCGAAGCATTGGATATAACTTGTACAACAAGGCTGATGTTCTCTGGCGACTGGGACGTTACAGCGAAGCCCAGCCGCTTTTGGACAAGGCAGCGGCCATCGCGAATAAGCCGGGAAACGAAATCAAAGCTCTGTCAATCAATATCAAGTTGACCGCGGCGCAGATAGCCCTCAGCGAAGATCGTATTGCGGACGCGAAGACAGCCGCCGAAGAGGTTCTTCAGGCCGCGGGTAAGGACCTAAAAGGCCCGGTCGCGGACGCGAAGATCGTGATGGCCCTGGCCCATTCGACTGGTAATAAAGTCGCCGCTCGCCAATCAGCGACCGAAGCAGTGGAGATGGCCAAGAGCCTAAATGACCCGGCTACACTTGCGAACGCGCAACTGGCCCTCGCTGAAGTTTTGTTAGGCGGCGGCGACTTGAATGGTGCATTAAATAATGCTTCGGCCGCGCAGGAGATATTCGCAAAGCTGGGCCGCACAGCTTCCGAATGGCGTGCGGTAGTGCTCATAGCACGTGGCCGCCAGAATACAGGCGACAAAACCAGGGCATCCGAGTATGCTGTGCGCGCAAAGGACTTGCTTTCCAGGATGGAGCAGAGCTGGGGCGCTGAGAATTTCAACAGCTATCTGCGTCGCCCAGACGTACAGCGCTATCGTAAACAACTCGACCAGCTTTCCGCTTAGCTGACTCAGAGCGCGAGGGTTTTACCCGTGTTTCCCGAGCCAGGAAACGAATTCTGACCTTGGTAGTTCGCATACGATTCTCGGCGCGTGCGGTGCTCCCGACCTCGCCGCGAACTTTTACCCCAGAAAAGGAGAGAAACAATGCGTCATTTACGCTTTGTGATCATCGCCGCTGCTGCGATTTTGGTTTTGGGCCTGGCGGCCTCTGCGCTCGTCAGTGGACCTGACCCTCAACTCGCTCCGGCAGACGACGACATCATCATTAAAGGTGGTTCAATGGAGATTCAGTGTGGAAGGAACCACAAAATTGACAACGCGGGGTGTCTTAGCCTGGACGATGGCCTGACGGGCAAGTTCAAGCATAAACAGGATGGCAAGCACATAACGCGAATCAGAGTAAAAAACTCAAGCAGCTACGTCGTGTTTGACAGCAACAACCTCAATACTAGTAACAGCTTGGGCGCCAGACCTGAGGTTGTAATCACTTACAAAGCAGCAAACGTGAACGCGGCCCAATAAGTCCGCCGTAATCCTGTGAATCGCTTGCAAAGGAAAAAAGCTGGGCCATCGGCCCAGCTTTCGCTTCGCATAATTGACTCAGAAGCTAACCGCCAAGTTTTGCTTTCACGATTTCGCTGACGGTTCGTCCATCTGCGTTCTTACCAGCGAGTGCGACCTGCGCTGCCTTCATGACCTTACCCATGTCTTTCATGGTGGATGCGCCGGTTTCACTTATTGCAGCTGAGACGGCGGTTTCAATCTCTTCGCGTGAAGCAGATTGAGGGAGGTACTGCTCGAGGATTTCAATCTCTGCCTTTTCCTTATCAGCGAGCTCTTGCCGTCCGCCCTTTTCATATTGCTCGACGGAATCGTGTCGCTGTTTGACGAGAGAGCGAAGCAGTTTGGCCATCTCGTCCTCGTCTAGTTCGCCGCCCTTTTCAATTTCGCGGTTCTGAAGGGCCGCCTTAGCCATACGCAAAGTTGAAGTGCGTAGTGCTTCCTGCGCTTTCATCGCGGCCGTCAGATCACTCATCAGCCTTTGTTTTAAACTCATAATCCTCCTATCGAGAGCTATGACCATTTGATTTCGCAAGATGCTGTTTCAGGTATCTTCCAGTGTGTGATGCGCGGTGCTTCATTAACTCTTCCGGAGTGCCTGTAAATACCACTCGACCGCCAGCTTCACCGCCCTCCGGTCCCAGATCAATTACATAATCGGCAGTCTTGATCACATCCAAATTGTGTTCAATCACCAGCAGCGAGCCGCCGTTATCGATCAGCGCTCGGAAAGCTGCCAGCAGTTTGTTGATATCGTCGAAGTGGAGGCCAGTGGTCGGTTCGTCGAAAATATACAGAGTGCGTGCGCCCGTGCGTTTGGAAAGTTGTGCTGCCAGTTTTATTC
>DASUTF010000220.1:0-30713 GCA_036374695.1 Pyrinomonadaceae bacterium | reverse complement strand
ATTGTCTTCGCTCTTGCGCCGCATTGGCCGGCTTCCGGCGGACAAAGCTAACGAGATCTCAAGACAGTTGTGCGCCGGTCTGGCCGCAGCGCACAAGCAGGATGTACTGCATCGCGATCTAAAACCCGCCAACGTCATGATTGATGAGAACGGCAATGTCCGTCTGACAGACTTTGGCATTGCCGGGCTGGTGGAGGAGCTTCGCAGCGAAGACGTGCGCGCGGGCACGCCCGCTTACATGTCACCCGAACAATTGTCCGGGGGCGAACTGACGGTAAAGAGCGACATCTACTCGCTCGGCCTGGTGATCTATGAAATCTACACCGGCAAGAAGGCGTTCGAAGCGCCGACGCTTCCGCAGTTGCTGAATCTGCGGCAAGGCGACACCACACCGACCAGTCCTTCGACGCTGGTACAGAACCTTGACGTCAGCGTCGAGCGCACCATCCTGCGGTGCATCGAAAAGGATCCGGACAAGCGTCCGGCCTCAGCTCTCGAAGTGGCGGCATCGTTGCCCGGCGGCGATCCTCTGGCGGCCGCGCTCGCAGCCGGCGAGACGCCATCGCCCGAGATGGTGGCAGCGGCGCCAAAAGAAGGTTTACTGAAACCCGCCATCGCGGTCTCACTGCTGGCCGGCATTCTGTTGGCAATGGGCGCCGTGGTGATGCTCTCTGAGAAGACCCAGTTGCACCGGCGGGTGCCGCTCGAAAAATCACCAGAGGCCTTGCAGGAAAGAGCGCGCAACATCCTGGCGGGATTCGGTTATTCCAATCCTCCTGTCGACAGTACCTATGGACTTGGTGCGGACGTCCAATATCTTCACTACGCACAAACGAAGAACCCTGCATTGCTTGGTGAGCTTTCCAACTCTCAGCCGGCGTCCCTATATTTTTGGTACCGCCAGAGCCCGCTCTATTTACTGCCGAGGAACCACATGGCGGTGCGCGCCTCGCGCTGGGATCCGCCGCAGACTTACCCCGGAACGGCGACAGTCGATCTGGATCCGAAGGGACGATTGATCGAATTCCTCGCGGTCCCGCCGCAGAGTGATAAAGAAGCGCAGCCCGCCGCGCCTTTTGATTGGGCGGCGTTGTTTGAAGCCGCCGGCTTGAATCAGCCGGATTTCACCCCGGTCAAATCAGAGTGGGTACCGCCGGTCAACAGTGATACGCGCGTCGCCTGGGAAGGCAAACTGCCGAACCAAACGCAACTCCCGATTCGACTCGAAGCCGCGTCGTATGCCGGCAAGCCGGTGTTCTTCAAAATCGTGGGAGCGTGGAATTCACAAGGATTACTCGGTCAAGCGCGATCAGATAGTTTGCTCGGAAAGATCATTGAGTTTGTATTGGTTGCGGGCGTCGTGGCGTTCTTTGCCCTTGGAATATTACTTGGCCGAAGAAATCTGCGGGACGGGTCGGCTGATCGAAAGGGAGGCGCCCGCCTGGCCGTCTACATGTTCCTCGCGTTAATGGTCTCTTGGGTTTTCCGCGCTCACCACTACGGATTCAATGAAGAGTTGGGCCTGCTGCAAATCGGGATGCAGTTTGCCCTCTTCCCGGCAATTCTCATCTGGCTCTTTTACCTCGCGCTCGAGCCTTATGTGCGCCGTTGGTGGCCCCATCGGATGGTGTCCTGGAGCAGGTTGCTGGCCGGTGACTTCCGCGACCCACTGATTGGCAGAGATATCCTCGTCGGCGCAGCGTTCGGCGTTGCGATCGTGTTGGTGACCCGGCTTTCGGCTTTGACACCCGGGTGGCTGGGGCGGCCTCAGGCGCCGTCGGTGGGCCGGCTCTACACCTTGCTAAGCGTTCGAGAGATGGCCGGCGAGTTCTTCTTCACCGGAGTTACGCTGATGGTCTTCCTGGGAGTTGCGTGTCTCTTTGGTCTGTTGTTGCTGCACATAATCTTTCGCCGCAGAGAGTGGTTGGCAATCGGGGTCGCGTGGCTTTTGCTCACCGTGTCCATTGCGTTTGGTAGCCGGTCTTTTTTGATTGGCCTGATTTACGGAGCCATCTTTGCAGCGCTGCTGATTGGAGTGGCCACGAGATTTGGGTTGCTGGCGGTGACCATCACATTGTTCTTCATCTCGTTCTTCGGAAATTCTCCGATGACGACGGACTTCGGCGCGTGGTATGCGCCGGCTACGATGTTCGCACTGGCAGTCACCCTACTGCTGGTCGCTTATGGCTTCTATATCGCACTCGCTGGTCAAAGAGTTTTTAGGGGAAAGCTGCTGCCGGACTGAGCAGAGCCCCGCGGAGCGGGCGGCAGCCATATGTCGTCGCGGCTATCGCCCGCTTCGCGGGCTCAATTAATTGTCGAACATCGGCGGCGTAGCCGCACATCAAAAAAATCACCGACACGGTAAGGCAAAGCCTTACCGCACTGTGCTGCGGCCTAGCCGCGTAACGCAGAGGGCGGGGGCAGCAAGCAATAGGCGGCCGGCAGGTTAGGACGACGCGTAGCGGCGAAATGAGTTTAGCCGTGGCTTTCAAGCCACGGGATTGGAAGGTGACCCGTAACGCGTCGCGTCAGCGACGATTGAGATTTGAATTGAGTTCGCGCGAGGTCTTCCGGCGGGTAAAGCCGGCGAGGGAAAATATTTTGGCTGCGATCCCAGCGCAGAAGCGCTGCGCTAAATTCAAACGTCCGCTACGCGGATGAAATCAGAGCTCCTGCGAGGCTCAGCCTCGCAGGAGAATGAAAGAAAGATGCTGGCCGGTAAGGCAAAGCCTTACCGCACTGTGCTGCGGCGTAGCCGCGCAGGTCGGCGCACTCCAAATGCGGGCAAGGATGCCCGCGCTCCCAGCGGCGCGCCGCATTTCGCGATGATTTTGGAACGCGTGTTGGGCGGCTGACGTTTCCTACCGTGAACACGTCAGGGGTTGGTGTTATCGTCTCTACCCATCGCCGTCATGGATCAGCAATTCAGTCCCATCACCCTCGGACAACGTCTGCTCACTTTCAACGCCGGCGGTTTTGTCCTCACGGAAACGATTCATCGGCCGGAACAGAAGCTACCTCGCCACCTTCACGAACTCACCAACCTCGCGTTCGTCGTCGCGGGATCATTCACAGAGATTCTTGATCGGCGCTCGATCGAATGTGACCGGCAGAGTGTCCTGATCAAGCCGCCAGGCGAAGCCCATGCGAATCGCTACGGACGCTCCGGCATGCGCTGTCTGCTGGTCGAGATCACTCCGCCACAGCTGGATGATCTTCACCCATGCTCCGGAGCTCTCGCCGAGGTCAGGCACGTCCGCGGCGGACTGTTGTCGATGCTGGGAACAAGAATCTACAACGAGTTTCGTCTGCGGGACGAAACCTCGAGCCTCGCCATTGAAGGGTTGATGCTGGAAGCCTTGGCGAGCCTCGCGCGCCAACACAATACTCGATCGATGAGGGGACGTCCGCGCTGGCTTAGCCAGGTGAAAGAGATTCTTCACGCCGAGTTCCACAACCGCGTTAGTCTGGCCGGAGTGGCTGCGACAGTTGGGATTCATCCGGTGCAGCTCGCCAGGGCCTTTCGCAGGTCATTCGGTTGTACACCCGGCGACTATGTGCGGCAGCTGCGCATCGATTTTGCCCGCCGCGAACTCTCCGATTCCGATAAGCCCATCGTCGAGATCGCTTTGGCCGCAGGCTTTGCGCATCAGGCCCACTTCTCGAGGGTATTCAAAGCGCAAACCGGCCTGACTCCGAAAGAATTTCGTGAAGCGCATCGGCGGCGTTAGGTACAGACAAGCACGCTTAAAACAGGCAAGACCGCAAGCAAACATTCCTGTTAGTTTCGCTGGAAACTCTCCGGGAGATGATGGCTTTGTCCAAAAAGTCTGAGGACGCGACGAACCACAGTCGAGCTGCGAAGCAGCGGTCATAGCTCCGGCCCAAGGCGAGGCTTTGCGAGTCTTGGGTGGCCATAGTTTTTTTAGATCAACCGAGCCCGCGAAGCGGGCGACAGAGATTTTTAAAGCACGGTCCTGGAGGGTGGGCATTGCAGCTTCAAAGCGTGGTAACTCAGGGCGCTATCGGTCGCCGCTCCGCGGCTCCAAGCCCTTTGGGTGCCCCCGTTACCCAAGACTCGCAAAGCCTCGCCTTGGGCTTAACTACCTCCGCTGCTCCGCAGCTTGTTGCGTATTGTCGGCCAAACGTTCCGTGATGAGCGGCCCTTACGCCAAACAAGACTTTCTTAGGCAAAGCCGGGAGATGATGATGCGACTGTCTGTCTTGCCCCTTATTTTCGCTTTTCCATTCACGCTCGGAAACTCCGCCGCGCAAGCGCAAACGCGTTTCCGTACTCAGGACGCAACTCGATATCAGTTGTCCGTGAAGGTGCGGGCGGCGGATAAACAACTCGACGTCACCGGTACAATGCAAGTAGCGGCCGCCGGGGAGCAACGCGATTTTGTCGAGTTCTCTTTAACCGAGTTCATGCGCGAGGTGCGCGTGGAAGTGGTTAGCCCTCGCGCCAACCGGGGTCCTGCCAGGGTCGAGAACGCGCGCACTGAAGGAGGTTTTTTCACGACTGACGGCACTGAGAATCGGGACATTGTTTACCGCGTCCTTCCCGGCAAACCATTTCCGGCCGGTGAAGCCATTGAACTGAGATTCTCGTATTCCGGTGACGGCAAAACGCGTTTTATTTATCACGTTGGCCCTGAAGTAAGTTTTGCCACCGCTTACGGCACCACGTGGTACCCGCAACTTAGTCAACCCTCCCGAGGCATCGGCTCTTTGGAAATCTCCGTTCCCGCGGGTGAGCAAGCGATCGCGTCAGGCGAGCGCACCAGCACCGTCCGCGAGGAAGCGCAGGGAATATTTCGGTTCCAAGTTCAGCACGCAACGTTGCTTTCGTTTGCGGCGGGAAAGTTCACCGTGTTTCGTCGTGAGGGCCCGGTTCCGGTTTCGGTTTATCTCCTGCGCAGTCGTCCGGGCATGACGGAGTATCTGGAGGCCGTAGAGAAACTTCTAAAAGTTCTGGCCGAAGAATTTGGGCCTTATCGCTTTAAAGAGTTTGCCCTCGTCGAGGTGCCGCGAGAGCTGGCCAAAAAGTCCGGCTTCAACGCGGCCACGCCACCCGGTTTCGCTTATATCAACAGTAATGCCTTCAATGTTTCGGCGCCGAGGTTCAACGTTTTGGTGGGATGGTATGGTCACGAATACAGTCACGAATGGTGGCCTCATGTTGTCTCTTTGAAACGACCGGGCGGGCGCTTTATTGAAGAAATGCTGGCCGAATACGGTGGGCTGCGCGCAGTTGAAACGATTGTCGGGCCAGCGGCGGCTGAACGCTATCGCCGCATTGGCTATGAACCTGATCCGATTTACAGTGCTTTGGAATACTTCAAGCTGGTAGGTAAAGGAATTGACGGTCCGATCGGTGACCTTCCGGCGGACGAGAAGTTTCGGAACATTGCCTACAACAAAGGCTTTCTCGTGTGGGACATGCTGTCCCGCGAAATTGGCCGGCGAAAATTTCAGAGGGTGCTGCGCGGCATTACCCGGCGTTATGCGTTCCGGCAACTCACGCTAAAGGAGTTCTGGCGGGCGATAGAAGCCGGCGCGGGACGTGATCTGGGATGGTTTTACGAGCAGTGGTTTGAGCGAACCGGCGCGCCTGAGTTTCAGCTCACCTGGAAACAGGAAGGCAATAAAATTCGCGGCACGATTACTCAAACGGCGCCCAACTATCGCGCCACCCTTCAGATCGAAATCAAAGGTGAAAACGGAAAGCGGTTGTTGCGGGACGTGAAAGTTGCCGGGGCACGCACAACCTTTGTTGTGCCGGTAGCGTTTCGGGCCGGCTCAGTCACCCTCGACCCGCATTATCACGTTCTGCGCTGGACACCCGAATATCGTTCGGCGGCAGGAATGCGTTAGGGAGAGAAGAAACTATCCACAGATTACACAGATTACACAGATTCAAATCAGACAAGACTGCTTACTGATTCCTGCTGACTGCTGACTGCTGACTGCTTACTGCTTATTGGTTCTTCATCTGTGTAATCTGTGTAATCTGTGGATCAGTTCCCTGACATCAATCTGCTGGCCGCGTTTACGTTCTGCATCAGTTTGTAGACGGGGAAGGTCTTTCCCGTTTCCAGGTAAGCGTCGAAGAAGTTCCAATCAACCAAACCGTCGTCGCTTTCAGGTTCAAGCAAGTAGCAAACCAGACGGCCCAGAGGTTGGGCGGTCCTCACCATAATCGTCCCTGCCGGAAAAGTGATCTGCTCCTTCTTGAACGCGCCCGTGATTTTCATTTCGTTATGTTTCTGAAAAGCACGTTGGGAGCGCGTGGCAGTAGCGATGGTGAAGACATCAACTTCTGTCGTCAGCGGCGCGGTCAGCTCTTCAACGGCAATCCCGTGCTGCCGAAGTTTTTCAATCACGCCCTGCAAATCTTTTTCGTTTTTGAATAGATAGCCACGTGGCGCCATCACACTCCGGGTCGCGGCGTAGACTCCATAATCATCCATCCGCAGCGGCTTAAACTTATCTTCGACCATCGCGGTCATGTCTTTGCCGTTGCGCGGATTCCTGACCTTCACGACTTCGCCGATCAGAATGTCCACGGCTTTCGGTAACGGGCGCGCTTCAAAGGCGACGCCGTGTGCTACGGGCGCGTTGCTCATGAACTGGCGCACGGTTTCATCGTCCGCGCGTTTAGTCAGCTGATAAATTTCCGGAGCGTTGGCGGCGGCGTACTGGAAAATCTCTTCGACAAAAGCCTCGGTCACTTCAACGCGACGTTTGAAAGTCAGATAGCTGTACGCTTCAGAGAGAATTGTCAGACGGTTGCGCAGGCCGTGGTAGTTCTGACCTATGCGCGGCTGATGCGTGAAGGCTTCCCAACGGGTCTTTTCGCCGGGCGTCGGCAAATTAGTAAAGCGCGGAAAATTGCCATAGTAGTAAGTGCGAAACTTATGACGGCGCAGCATCGCGCGAGTAATCGCGGGCAGCATCTTGTTGCGGTGATAGCTGAGAATCAGAGGGCTCGTGTTCGGGTTAAGCGGCTGCGAGTAGGTTAAGTGGTAGCCGTGATAAGAGCCGTTGGTCGTATGCAAATCGACGGTGAGGTGCGGGTCCCAACGGTTGCACAGATTGATGAGCGATTGCGCTTCGGGCGAATCGAGCTTCATGAAATCACGGTTCAGGTCGAAGCCTTTGGAATTCTCGCGCACGCCGACACCGTTGATGGGACCATTCTGCGCGGTGCGGTTATTAACGTTGATTTTCTCGTTGCCGTCGGCGTTGTAAATCGGAGCGATCAGAATGATCAATTTGCTGAGCAGGGGTTTTAAATCACCAAACAGAATGCGCCGGGAAAGATGCAGCGCCGCTTCTTTGCCTTCGACTTCGCCCGCGTGAATGTTGGCCATGATAAAGACGATGGGCTTGCCGGTGGCGCGGGCATCACGCGGATTTGAGATCGGCGTGTCCGAGAAAATCAGCAAAGGCAACTTCCGGCCTTCTTCCGATGTACCGAAAGACTCGAGGCGAAGCAGCGGACTGCGTTTCTGTATTTCCGCAATGAAGTTCAGGACTTCTTCGTAGCGAGTTGTCTCTTCAAAGTTGGTCAGCTCGGCCCGTGTCTTTGGTAGATCCGTGGGTTGGGCAAGTGTGCTCGTATTCAAGGCAAGAAGGAGAAACGAGACACAGAATGCGAGGTGGCACGGGCGTTCGGCCCGTGAGATCACGCGCAAGATGCGCGCGCCACAAAGTTTGGCTCGTGACATTTCGTCATATTAACAGAGGCCGGAGGCCAGAAAGCAGACGGCAGGCGGCAGAAGGCAGGAAGGATGACAGGATTAACAAAATTTACAGGATCTACATGTAGAGAATGGCTAACTCTTGCGCGTAAATCTTGTTTATTCTGTCTAGTTTCGTGAGCGCCGTGAGCAGCGAGCAGTGAGCAAGCGGCTTTGCCGCCGCACAGTGCGGTAAGGCTCTGCCTTACAGGCGCAGGGTCATCAAGTACTTCGAGGGTGGCTCCTGCTTACCGCCGTTTGCTTTCTGCCTTCTGCCTTCTGCCTTCTGTTTCCGGTCTCTGTAGTCCTGTGGATACTCATCAACGACGCGGCGGAAGCGTCAGGGCGAATCCACTTCTCTTTATGTCCTTCACACAGGATGTGTCTAAGCCTTTGGTCGTACCGCGCTCAACGAACATGGTTTGTAAACGCACGATGCAATCGCTGCCCTGCAAACCGCCGAGACCATGGGCGCCATCCGGGACGACGATATGCACGCTGTTCGTCAGATGTTTTGCGACCGCGTCTCCGTGGGCCGGCGGCGTTACCGGATCCCATTCGCCGGTGAGAATTAGGGCCGGAGCATCGGCTTTCGTCGGTTCGCTGTAGTCTTTCGGAATCGTCGCCCGCGGCCAGAGCGAACAGGCTTCTCTCTGTTGCCGCAGGCGATAGTCTCCGAGAAAAGTGTTGGCCGATAGCCGTTCGCCTTCACCGGGCTTGATCCAGGGGAGATCTTCAGCGCACGTAATTGAGAGATAGAGACCGTTGCTGCCGGTGGCCACAATTCGTTGGCGGTACATCAGCGCTGATTCTGCGAGGGGCGCCAAGTTCCCCTGCGCGGCCAAATGAATAAACAAGGGGACTCGACTCGCCCCACCCGGGCTATAGAGCATGTAGCGAATTGCTTCGGCCGCCAAATCGCGTGAGAGTTTTATTTTCGCGCTGGCCGAATTTGGGAGACCCACTGCAACTTCTATCGGTCCCTTCATGAGTCGCTGAAGAACGGCCCTTGTTTCCTCGCGCAAATTCGGAAACGCTTTGTTGCATGCTTCATCGCTGGCGCATTCGGCAATGATTCCCTGAAGCGCGCGCTCGTTCACCTGTGCGAAATCGCGCGGCATGAACTGGTTCGTCGGCGCCACGCCCTGCAATGTTACTGTGCGCACGCGCTGCGGATAGCGCTTCAGATAGACCAGCGCCGCGCGCGTGCCGTAGGAACCGCCGAACAGATTGAGCCGTTCGTACCCGAGCGCCGCCCTGACTTCGTCAAGATCGTCCATGGCGATCGGCGTCGTGTAGAGTGTGAGGTTCGCTTTCGCTTCTAATTCCTGGCGGCACTTACGAACGTCTTCGAGGGGGAGAAAATGTCCCAGATAGCTTTGCGGATCGGCGGGATTGAATAAATTGCAGTCCAGTGGATGGGAGCCGCCGGTGCCACGCTGATCGATAAATACCAGATCGCGACGCGTGCGGATGCTTGCGAACACCCGGGCAATGCCGGGAGCATCTTCGGTCGCGGAAGAGCCAGGGCCTCCCGGAATGTAGACGAAGGGATCAGGTTCACGCTCAGATCCCGTAGCCGGAAATACCACCACCTTAAGCGTGATCTTCCGCTCTTTGCGCGCCGCACGGTCTTCGAAGACCTGATAAGTGCCGCAAAGAACTTTGTCGGCAACTCCCGGAACCTGACAGGGCGTCAATTCAAGACGCGCGGGGCTCTTTACATCTTGTCCAGCCGCCACGCTCAGCAAACCGAAGCAAACAAGCGACAGACAAGCGAAGCGGATCGTGTTCAGTAAACTCGGCATCAGGTTGGTATAACGCTTTCTGGAGGCGACTACAAGCTTTCCTTGTTCAGTCATGAGTGACGGTGATAAGTGATGAGTGATGAGCAGTGACCGGTGAGCGGTGAGCAGTGAGCAGTGGGCAGTGAGCGGTGAGCAGTGAGCGGTGGGCAGTGAGCGGTGGGCAGTGAGCGGTGGGCAGTGAGCAAGCGGCTTTGCAGCTCCACAGTGCGGTAAGGCTCTGCCTTACCGGCGCAGGGCATCGAGTACTTCGAGGCTGCGCCTCGCATTTGCGGCACAGCCGCAAAAAATCAAAAATCACCGACACGGTAAGCCAGAGGCTTACCGCACTATGCCGCCGCACAGCCGCGCCTGCTTTCTGCCGTTTGCCTTCTGCTTTCTGCCTGCTGCCTTCTGCCCTCTGCTTCCTATCTGCGTAACTGCGGATTGCTTCGTCCGCTCTCGTTTCTTGCTCGACCGCTGCTATGATGGCCGGGCTGTTTACAACATTCGGAACACGGGGAATCGATATGAAGAAATTCACGGCTGGAGTGATCATCGCACTCTTATTACTGGCAACCACGGCGACCGCAAAAATCATTCGCGTTAAGTTTCCGAAAGGCCGGACGACAGTCATTCTCAAAGGCAAAACGACCGGCGGACCGAGCGAGAGCGGCGGAATGGATCCGATTGCCTATCGCTTTCGCGCGCGCAAGGGCCAGACGATGATTTTGCATCTCACCTCCGCAAAGGGTAATGCCGTCTTTGGTGTTTACGCGCCGGGCATGGATCTGATCGAAGGCGCGCAGAATGTGAAAGATTGGGAAGGTTCCCTGCCAAAAACCGGCGAATACGAAATCATCGTCTTTCCGGAAGACGAAACGACCAACACGACGTTTACGCTCGAGCTGACGATTCGATAAAAGGAAGCGCAGTGCGCGCTCCTAAGCCGATTCAACGCAGATACGGCGCGACGTTCCTGGCGATCTGATTAAACTCTGCTTCCGTAAGCGGCAAGCGACGGAAAGCGGCCCAGCTCTCGCGCGGGCGGCGATCGGGTGCGGCCGCGGCGTCCGACCCATACAGGATTCGTTTAAGTCCCACCTGGCGAATTCGCTTAGTCACGAGGGCGGCGTTGGCAGGCGAGATATTTGGATCTACACATCCGGCAACGTCGAACCAAAGACGGCGCGTGCGCCGGTCGCGCCGTTCCATCGCCTCGGCGAGAAAGGCCATCGCTTCATCGGCCACCCGGTCATCGTAGCCCGGCCCACTCCCGGCAAGATGCGCCACTTGCACGTCAATGTTCCGGGTCAGTGGCAGTAGTTGCTCGAGAAACACGCGCGCCTGAATCGCGCCATACGGACGTTGCTTCGAGATCGACGCGCGCAGGTGCACCACGATTGTCATACGGTGCTGATTAGCGGCGCGGAAGACCCGGCCTAACTGCTCGACGTGCGCCGGATTCTCGAGCTGCACATCTGAGTTGCCGAAATGCAGCTTGAGGCCGCGCTTGAGATTTGGATCTTTCGCGCAGCGTTCGAGTTCAGCGAGCGCATAGTCCTCCAGTGGATTGAAGCTGCAGAACACCCGCAGGCGTTTCGGATAGAGCGCCGCCTGCGCGCTGTTCCAGTCGTTCTCAGCGCGAACTTTGGTGTATTCGTCTTCGATGGTGCGCGACGGATTCCCCCAGGTGTAGGCAACCGAGAGCAGGAGCGCGCGCTGAATGCCGGCCTGGTCAAGCAGCGCAATTACGTCCGCGGCTGCCAGGGTTTGCGACTCGGGCGCGCCGGGCATGAGCAGCTTCACCAGAGGCGGACTAAAGATGTGTTGATGATGGTCCGCGACGGGAGGAGTTTGTCCACGCGCAACGGCCGCCAGGATGAGGAGAACGAGAATCCGCAAGAGACGGTGTTTCATGGTGACGAGTATACGCCCGAGCATTGAGCGGTGGGCAGTGAGCGGTGCGTGGTGGGGAGTGGGCAGTCATCGGGTTTCCTCTAAGTGCTCTTTGATGTCATTCACCCCACATCTAGCCTGCAATATTCAAAAAGCTGCGGAGCGGTGGTTGTAGTTAAGTCCAGGCGAGGCTCTGCGAGCCTTGGGTTACCAGTAAACAAAAATTTTGGGAGCCGCGGAGCGGCGACCAATCGCTCAAGTCGCGTCGATTCTGACTCGCAACTCGAGACTGATATGTCGCCCGCTTCGCAGGCTCCCCTAATCCAAAACGGGCCAGTGCGGTAAGGCTCAGCCTTACCGGACCACCGCATCAAGTGGTTCGAGGCTACGCCTCGAACATCGGCGGCGTAGCCGCAAAAACAATTAATCACCAATACGGTAAGCCAGAGGCTTACCGCACTGTGCGGCGGCGAAGCCGCGCGAAGGCGCAAGACGCAATTCAAAGTGACCGGGCCGACTGCAGTTTTGAAACTCGAGACGATTCGTGTAGTAAAAGCAGTAAGCAGCGAACAGTGGGCAGTCAGAACCGCCTGCTGCTGTTCCTCTCCCTTTGGGAGAGGTTAGGTGAGGGTGCGAAGCATAGCGGGCGGGTGAGTATCTGTTTCACGCCGAGGCGCAAAGACGCAAAGCAACGCAAAGAAAACAACATCAGGACGCAGGAGTCAGGACCCAGATGAGAACATTACCAAGAACAGCATCCCTAGTCGGAGTACTTGTACTCTTCGCGCAAACGGGCCTCGCGCAATCCGACAAAGCCAAAAAACTTGATGCCCTGATGAAGCCCTTCGTGCAGGCGAATCAGTTTTCGGGCGTCGTGCTGGCTTCTGAAAACGGCAAGGTCATCTACGAAAAGGCGTTTGGGCTGGCGAACGCCGATTACAAGATTCCTAACCAGTTGAACACGCGCATCGGCATCGCTTCGATTACCAAACTCTTCACCTCAGTAATCCTGACTCGCCTCATCGAACAGAACAAGATTGCCGCGGCCGACAAGCTTGCAAAGTACATTCCCGATTTTCCCAACGGCGACAAGATCACGATCGAGATGCTGGCGCGGCATCGTTCCGGCATTCCGCATCGCGTCATGCCGCCGGAAATGGAGTCGGTCGCTTACACCTCGGCCGAGTTCGTCGAAAAAGTAAAGCAGGCAAAGCTCGCATTCGAACCGGGCACGGCGCGGCTTTACAGCTCGGCAGGCTACGCAGTCCTGGCCCGCGCACTGGAAATTGCTTCGGGCAGGACTTACGCCCAGCTTTTGCAGGAGCACGTTTTCACTCCGGCCGGGATGACGGACTCTGTCGATTTTGACGGTGAAGCGGTGATCGAAAGACGGGCGCAGGATTATTACCTTTCGCCGAACGGCCTGGTGAATGTGCCCTTGAAGAATTATTCATTCCTGGTCGGCGCGGGTTCGGTGTACGGCACCGCGCGCGACGTTTATCGATTCGCCGAAGCCGTCATCGACGGGAAATTCGGTCCCGGTGTGAAGGCGGCGTTCCAGGGCCAGGGGCCCTTCAACGGCAGCGGCAGCACGAACGGGCATCGTTCGTTTTTCGAACTGGCGCGCGATAAAAAGTTCGGATTCGTCATTGTCTCGAATAATGCCGGCGTGTTTGATTTAATTTCGCGGGGCGTGAAAGAAATCCTCGAAGGGAAAGAACCGACGGTCAGGAGCTTTACGATTCCGGCGATCATCCCTAATCCGAACAAGAACCTCGAAGAGTTTCTGGGACACTACAAGCGCGCTGACGGCGGTGAAACGGACGTCATTTTGAAGGGCGGATTCCTCTATTCATCGGACATCAAACTCTATCCGATCAAACCTGACTGCTTCTTTGAATACCGGTTCTTCGGCGAAGCCTGTTTCATTCGCGACGAGGCGGCAAAGATCAAAGAGATCAAGTGGAAGGGCATCGGGTTTGATTTGACGTGGATTAAGCAGTGAGCAGTGAGCGGTGGGCAGTGAAGGAGTGAAGCAATGAGGGCGCGGGTTTGCCGCAGCACAGTGCGGCGGCAAAGCCGCGGAGCCGGCGCACTCCAGTCCCCTCTCCGCTGATTGAGGATCATGAGCGCGGGCGCAAGCGCCGCTTCCTGACCCTGAGGTAAGTCACGTTGTTTTCCAAACCACGCGCCCGGCTGGCCCAAGAGGTCAACTCGCAGTCTCGCCGGAGGATGAACCACTCGCCGACGAGGTAAGCGAACGGTCTTAGTCAGGCAAGCGAGCTTCCGTTATCATCTGGGCCTTATGCGAATTGCCTTTGCCGCCGTTCTCGTTTTTCTTTTCGCGACCTTTTGCGCCGCACAGCTAAATACAAGTCCGTCTCAGGTTTCTTTTGTTACTTCCAAAGATGGAACCCGGATCGCTGTCGAGTGCGCGGGCGCGGGACCCAACCTTCTGATCGTTCACGGTGGCACAGGTGACCGGAAACGCTGGCATCCATTGCTGCCGCTGTTCGCCAGAACCTTTAAAGTTTGCGCAATGGATCGGCGCGGACACGGCCAAAGCCCGCCCGGGAGGAATTACAAGCTGCGAAAAGATTCTGAAGACATCGTGGCGATCGTGAATTCGCGGGGCGGGCCGGTGTTTGTTTTGGGGCATTCGATTGGCGGTGTCGCTGCGCTGGAGGCCGCGCTGCTGACTAACGAGATTGCCAGGCTGGCGTTGTACGAACCGCCTTTGCAGGACCTCGACCACTCAGCAGTTGCTGACCGGATGGAACGTTTGATTCAAGCAGGCGAACGCGAACAGGCACTAATGATGTTCTTTCGCGACATCGTCATGATGTCGCCGCAGGAGATTGAGACCGTGAGGTCGCGGCCAGTGTGGCCCGAGCGAGTTGCCGGCATTGACATCCAGATCCGCGAAATTCGGTCGCTGAGCAAATACCGGTTCAATCCAAGTCGCATACAGAAAGTTCGCGTGCCGACGTTGCTACTTACGGGCAGCAAAACCCGCTCACCGCAACTTAAACAAGCAATCAAGTCGCTGGAAAACACTCTGCCCAATCGGACGCTGGTGGTTCTGGAGGGTGAGGAACATAACGCCATGGACACGATCCCAAAACAGTTTGCCGACCACGTAACCAGGTTCCTGCTCCAACCCTAATATCCGACAAGTAAGCTTTGGACTGCCCTGTGCGCTGCTCTGTCATAGTTAACTCCGGTTAATGGATCGGTTCCCTGGGCGTCTACCGTATTAGTGGGCAGTAAACAAGTACCAAGGGGCGGCCGTGAATCCACAACGTTAGCGGAGCAATCAAGAGGATGAATGTACAAAGATACGCGCGGATGGCGGGAGTGTTGTTTCTGGTTTCCCTGGTCGCGGGCGGATTTGGCGAGGCTTATGTGCCGATGAAAGTCATCGTGTCCGGCGATGCGGCCGCTACTGCAGCAAACATCAAGGGCTATGATTTTCTATTCCGTCTGGGCTTCGCCGGGTTCTTGATTGAATCTTTGTGTGACCTTGGCCTGGCATTGATTTTCTACGCGTTGCTGAAGCCGGTTAACCGACAACTGTCTTTGCTCGCTGCGTTCTTTGGCTTGGTAGGCACCACTCTCTTCGCGGCGGCCGAGCTTTTCTTTTTCCTGCCAACGTTTCTCCTCAGCGAGCCCGCGTGGCTGACCACCTTCTCATCGGACCAACTCAATCAACTCGTGCTGCTCTCGTTGAGGTTTTTCGGTTTTGGCGTCGCCATTTCAAGCCTGTATTACGGGATGGGCTGGCTGGTGCGCGGCTATCTGATGTTTCGTTCAGGTTACCTGCCGAAGTTTCTGGGCGTGCTGATGGCAATCGGCGGGTTGGGATTTGTGGTGCAAGGCTTCGCGCGAGTGTTCGTGCCGCGCTTTCCTTCGAACATGTTGATGGCGCTGCTGTTTCCGGGCGGATTGGCGCTGACAGTCTGGCTGCTGGTGAAGGGCGTTGACATGGCCAGGTGGAAGGCAGTAAGCGGTGAGCGGTGAGCAATTGATTCATTGGTTCATTGATCCATTTCCTTTATCACCCACTGCACACTGACCATTAATCCAATGAACCAATGAATCAATGAATCAGTTCCTCTCGTCATCTCGTCACATCCCCACGGCCGCGGGATAGCCTTTGCCCTTCAGCGCCGCGATCGTAATGACGATCTCGTTTTGATTTTGCGCCGATGGCTTCTGTTTCGGCTTCGCGGCAGCGCGTGTTCCCTTCTCTGCTTTTGCAATCGACGCACTCGGTGACGGCGTCGTGCTCGATGCAGTGGAAGTGCCGGACATCTTTGTGAGCGCCTCTAACACCTGCGTTCGCTCATCCTCAGAAAGGTCTTCCAGCTTGACTCCATATGCTCCAAGCACCGCGCGCAGACCTTCCTCGGTGTTGGTATTCTGGTCGTACACATCGCGATAGATGTGCAGGCTGCCGTCCTCGACCGTAATCGTTTCATAGCGCAGTTCCACCGGAATGGATTCTTTGAGTTTCAGTTCTTTCGTCTCCGTTTTTGCGCGCGCAAAAGTATTCATTTCCGCATCAGTCAAAGTATTGCCGGCAAGTCCCGCCAGTTGCTTTGAAAATTCACGCACCTGCGGCGTCGTTAGGCCGACACAGCCATGCGAGCCAAACTTGCCGAGTTTGGCCGGTGGTTTTCCGCCGTGAATGAGCGACGGTCCGCCGATGGGGATCTTGATCGGGCCGAGCGGATTCAAACGGCTGCCGGCCTCGACCGTTTTGCCGGCGGTGACATTTTTCATCTTCGCCACCCAGGGCTCGTCGGGCGGCGTCCAGGTCGGATTGAAAATGATGGTGCGAGCTTTTCTGACGCCCGTCGGCAGGGGGAATTCGGGATAGCCGATCGCGATTTTGTAAGACTTGACCAGACGCCCTGCTTCAAAGACGTCCATCCGGTACGCGGGAGCATTCACGATCACCCGCGTGTCCGTGGGGACTTCATTCACCTTGCCGGTTCCATCGGCCGTTTTGTCGGACGCGTCTTCACCGCGCCAGAGCTCATTAACCAGGGCCGCAAGTTGTTCTGCCTTTTCCGCGCCGATCACTGCCTTGATCTTCTCGTGTGCGTCCGCGTGAGCGCGAACGCTTCTCTCTCGCTTTTCCAACTCTGACTCGTCAAGTTTAGCGGTCTCAGAGCGCGCCAGCTCCTTCAGCTTTGTGACTTCGTCGTCGTTTAGCTTCAAACGTGTTTTCAAGGTTTCGCCGAACGAGGCGTCGGCGAAAAAAGCATCCAGCACCGGCAAAGTGATTGGTTTCACAGTTGCGGAACCTGTCGTAAGCGGCGAAGGCGAAGTCACCGGTGAAGGTGTGGCGGCGCTGTCCGTCGTGGTGTTCGAATTCGTCTGCGGCACACACCCGGCGGTCAGCAAGAGCGCACTTAGAATCGCGATGTATATGAAGAGCTTCATTGATTTCTCCGGTACCAGAAGTAGTTTCGAAGAAAACGTAGCAACGAGCGTTCCCGAGACTTAGGACGGCTTTGCCGCTATGCAGTGGGATAAGCCTGCAGCTTACCGGGCAGGCCTAATGAGCTTTTTTGAGGCTTAGCCTCCGGCGCGAGGCGTAGCCTCACGAGAACTTGCCCTAACGGTGAGGCAAGCCGCACCGCACTGAAGGCGGCAAGCCGCGGTCGACGTAGTATCAAGACGCTACCGGCTGTTGACCGATAAGCGAACGTTGATCTGGCTTTCTGTCCACGGGAAGGACGCATTGGAGTGCGGTGAGAAGGAATCTTTGACAGGATTTACAGGATTGACAGGATTAAGAAATCCACCCGATGTCAGTCTATCCGCGTCAGCGGATGGGTTAAAGATTCAACTCAGGTTGCGTGTTTGACCCACCTTACGCAGGTGGTACTGTCGTTTCGGCTTGTTCTAATCGTGAAATCTTGTCAATCCTGTCTAATCGTTTGTTAGTTCTGGTTTGCTTTGCGGGACGTTGCGTCTTTGCGTCTTGGCGTGAAACGCCTTTTGCCGAACCAGGAATCCACACAAAGGCGCCAAGTCGCAAAGAATCGCAAAGAAGGCGCGGCTACTTTCGCAGCAAGGGATAGGGATTAATGTTGACGCCTTCCCACCAACGCTTCGGATCGGAAGTCATCGCGATTGAGAAGTGCAGATGGTAGTTGCCGGCCCCCGCGTTCCCGGTATCGCCAACGTACGCGATCGTTTCGCCCTGAATTACGAAGCGGCCTTCATACAAACCGTCGGCATAACGATCCAGGTGGGCGTAGTAGTAAATGAACTTTTCGTCGGCACTTAAGTGGTAGATGGTTGTGCCGCCGGCTTTGCTTTGAAACAGCCTTAGAATTTTGCCGGCTCCAACCGCCAGCACCGGTGTCCCTTTCGGAGCAGCAATGTCGATGGCGTCGTGCACACGTCCATCTCCACGTGCCGCGGAAAATGTATCGAGCAACTGAGCACTGCTTACGCCGGCAACCGGAATAATTAAGGCCGGTGGTTGGTTATCCGCCGAGGGCGCAGCAGGTGATGATTCGGAAGACGGACTGACGGAAGTTAAGGGCGGCGAAATCGTGAATGGCGATGACTCAGGAACCGGTGAAGGGCTAACCGTGATTACGTTTCGGTAACCTTGCCTCCGGCTGAGCCACCCCAGAAAAATGCCAAGCGTGGCGAGGAACGCCAGCGCGATCAGAAGGGTTTTCGTGCGTTGCCTTTGTGCCCATTTCATGACGACGAAAACCGCAAGCAATCAAATCATGGCGACGGACGGGACGGATACACCCCCATCGTGCAAATAAAGTATTGCAGCCCCGGCGGCGAGAGCTTGCTGAAATCAGGCAGAGCGAAATTTGTCTGTCCATCGCCACCGTAGGTTATTTGTAGAAGAGAAAACAGCGCGGTGTTGTTTTCCACCGGTAGCAGTTGGCCGTCGCAGGTTGACCAATTTGTCGGAGGACACGCCGAGGGAAACAGCTTGACCTCAGCGAGGATGGCCTCAGCTGAACTATCGGGGGGCACATTGGCAATAGAATAGATTGAAGCCGGGCCACTTCCCTCTGGTAAGAGGGGTGGGACAGCCCGCAAATCAGGAATGCCAAAAGTTGTAGTTCCATTACCTCCAAACGTGGTTTTGAGCAGCTGAAAGAGCGACTGGTATTGCGCTATCAGAAGCATCTGGCCATCACAGTTGATCCAAGTCGGCGGGGGTTCGTAGGGAAGAAGCGCCAGCTCGCCAGGAAGGGCGTCACGTTTAACGTTGGGCACTGTGCCGAACAGAGACATACAGTACTGCCCACCCTCTTCCGTGAGACTGCTGAAATTCGGCACCCCGAAGGTTTCGACGCCATCGCCACCGAAGGTGGTTCGAATCAACGAAAACAATTCGGTGTATTCGGCGATAGGCAGCAATTGTCCCTCGCACGTGATCCAACCGGCGGGCGCGAAACCAAATGCAAAGACGGTGACTTCCCCGATGTACGGAACAATCATAGAGACCTCCTCGATGAGAGTGATGCTGGGATTTCGGGAACGTGCCAACAGCGGACGGGAGCTTACTCTTGCATGTGGTCACGGTCAATGATTGAACGAGTTCAGGTGATGCCTTCGAATCTCGCAGCGTAAACTAACCCCGGTATTCCTCGAAACATACGCATCCGCGAACTCGTATCTCGCACCAGATTCCTAAGATAGTCGCGGAGGTCTCCTCTTCATGAAAGCAATCGTCTATCACGAGCACGGGTCCGCTGACGTGCTCAAGCTGGAAAACGTCGAAAAGCCCGTCCCCAAAGATGATGAAGTACTGATCAAGGTGCGCGCGGCGTCACTCAACCCGCTCGATTGGCGCTTGATGCGCGGCGAGCCGAAGATCATTCGGGTGATGGCGAAGCTGATGGCGGGATTAAGCACCGGCCGGCCGGGCGTTGATGTAGCGGGCGAAGTTGAGGCAGCCGGCAGTAACGTCAAGAAGTTTAAGGTAGGCGACGCAGTGTTCGGCAGTTGTGCCGGCGCGCTCGCCGAGTACACATGTACGGCGGAATCGAAGGTCACGCTCAAGCCTGCCGAGGTTACGTTTGAGCAGGCGGCGTCGATTAACGTCGCGGGTCTCACGGCGTTGCAGGGTCTGCGGGACAAGGCCAAGCTGCAGCGCGGCGAGAAGGTGCTGATCAATGGCGCCGCGGGAGGCGTGGGCACGTTCGCAGTGCAGATTGCCAAGCACATGGGCGCTGAGGTGACCGGCGTATGCAGCACGCGTAATGTCGAGATGGTGCGCTCACTGGGCGCTGATCACGTGATCGACTACACGAAAGAAGATTTCGTGAATCTGCCGGAACGCTACGACGCCATGCTCGACAACGTCGGTAACAAAACGCCCTCAGAATGTCATCGGGTGCTGGCTCCAAACGGAAGAAGCATTGGTGTGGGAGCGCCGCATGATCTGACGATTATGAGCTTGCTGGCGGGCGCTGTCACCGCGATGCGTCTGTCACTATTTTCAGATCGAAAAGTGACGGCGTTCGTGGCAAAGGCAAGCGCGGACGATCTGGCCTTCATCGGAAACCTGATCGCCCGCGGCGAACTGACACCAGTTATAGATAGAGTTTACGACCTGAATGAAAGCGCGGACGCGATGCGATACCTGGAAGAAGGACATGCGCGCGGTAAAGTGATCGTGAAAGTGAGCAGTGAGCAGTGAGCGGTGGGCGTGAGTGCGGCAAAGCCGCGCTCTTACTGCCCTCTGTCCACCACTCACTGCCACTGCCTCCGAACTCACCGCGCGCGGGCTCAACCCCACTCAACGATTGAACACCATGAAAGCACTTACAGAATCACCACGCTTTATCGCACGCATCGCCGGTCTGTTTTATGTCCTGGTTTTTGTGGCCGGCATTTATTCGTTGTTCGATCGCAGCAGCATCGGCCTCGCCGCCGGGATGGTCGCGGGCGTGTTCTACATTGCGGTCACGGTGCTCTTTTATTTCATCTTCAAACCGGTGAGCCGAGCGGTTTCGCTGACCGCCGCGATTGTCAGCCTGGCAGGAATCGTAATCGGGCCCCTGAGTTTCGCGGTGAAACCCTTAGCCGCGATCAGCCCGCTCGTTTTCTTTGGAGTCTACTGCTCACTGATCGCCTACCTCATTTTCAGATCGACTTTTCTTCCGCGGTTTCTGGGCGTGCTGATGGCTTTTGCCGGCCTGGGTTGGCTGACCTTTCTGTCTCAGTCATTCGCGTTATCGCTCTCGCCTTACACCTTCCTGCCCGGAATTATTGGCGAAGGGGCCCTGACTCTCTGGCTGGTCGTTTTCGCAGTCAATGAGGAGCGATGGAAAGAGCAGCTTGCGAGCAGTGAACGGTAAGCAGTGCGCAGTGGGCAGAAAGGGCGGCTCTGCCGCCGCACAGTGCGGAAAGCCTCCGGCTTTCCGGCACGGTCCTTTTAACAAAACATCCGGCGAGGCTCAGCCTCGCCGGAGAAAAAAAGTCCTCACCGGTAAGGCAGAGCCTTACCGCACTGTGCTGCGGCAAAGCCGCTCTTACTGCTCACTGCCCACCGGTACGGCTCACTGCTCACTGGCCTCCACCGTCACCGGCGTCCCGTTGAACGCCGCGGTGCCGCAAAGAGCATCGATGGCTAAATTGTCAGTGAGGTCGTTGATGCTCGCGCCGGCGTTCTGCTGCGCCACTTCTAACTGAATCCCTTTTCGGTCGTGGCCCCAGCCGTGAGGGATGCTTACGACACCGAGCATCATCTCAGCGGATATCTCGATCGGAATCTCGATTGAACCAGATCTCGATCTCACCACAACTCTCTGTCCCTGCTCCAGGGCGCGTTCGGCAGCATCTTCCGGGTGCATGAGCATCGTGCATGGCGGCTTACCTTTCACCAGCCGTTCGCTGTTGTGCATCCACGAGTTGTTACTGCGCAGGCGGCGCCGGCCAATCAAAAGCAGTTGGCCGTTACTGCGGGCAGAATGTCCGCGCTCCGGAGCGCGCTCCCAGGCCTTGAGGCGCTCGATATCTTCAACCAAAACCTTCGGCGCCAACTGAATGCGTTTGTCAGAAGTGCGCAAACGTTGCGGGAGACATGGGCGCAGTGGTCCGAGATCGATTCCGTGAACTTCCTTCTTCAGCCGGCGCAGATTCAAACCCTTCGAAAACGGATTGAGCTTGTCGCCATAAGGCCCGAACCGCAGTCCCAGATCGAGCCGTCTTTCGGGTCCTAAGAAACGTTTGCCAAGCGCGCGCTTCAGTTTCCCGACCCCGCCCGGATTTTCCATGCGGGTTTGCAGCTCCAGAAAGATTTGCCACTCGTGCCGGCTCTCACCATTTGTTTCAAACAGCGGCGGCGAAAACTTCGCGATGTTGCGCACTCCAAAAAGATGAAAGGCGATGTCGTAGTGTCCACGCTCAAGCGGCCCCGTCGGCGGCAGAATGACGTGGGCGTGTCGAGTCGTTTCGTTGATGTAGAAATCAATCGAAGCCATGAATTCGAGACTGGCGAGCGCCCGATCCAACTGCCGTCCGTCGGGGGTCGAGAGCACCGGATTGCCGGCATGCGTCACCAGCGCCTTAATCTGCCCTTCGCCTTCCGTCAGGATTTCTTCCGCGAGCGCGGCCACCGGTAATTCGCCGCCGAACTCGGGAAGTTTGCGCACGCGGCTGTGGTAGCGGCCAAAACTGCCGCGTGGCGCGAGCGACTCGGGCGCATTGACTGGATCAAACGCCGGCAGCGTAAACATGGCGCCACCCGGGCTGTCTAAATTGCCAGTCACCGTGTTCAGACAATTGATCAGCCACTGGCAGACGCCGCCGAACTCTTGCGTGCTGACACCGATTCGTCCATAGCAGACGGCGGATTCAGCGGTCGCGAATTCTGTCGCCAGCGTTCGTATCTGGCCGGGTTCGATTCCCGTCGCCGGTGCCACTTGTTCCGGAGAGAAGTCGCTCACGAGTTCACGAAGTGTCTCGACCCCATCGGTGAACGAAGCTAGCGAACCCATCCGCGTGAGTCCTTCGGCAAAAATGACATGGAGCAGGGCCAGCAAAAAGAACGCATCTGTCCCCGGGCGTATGAACCGGTGCTCGTCAACCAGCGCGGCAGTTTCATTCCGGCGCGGGTCGATGAGAACGACTTTACCGCCACGCGCGCGAATGTCTTTCAGTCTTTGCGGCATGCCGGGCGCGGTCATCAAGCTCCCGTTTGACGCTGCGGGATTCGCGCCAATCATCAGCAGAAACTCTGTGCGATCCAGGTCCGGAATCGGAATCAGCAGTTGATGGCCAAACATCAGGTAACCCGCGAAATGATGCGCCAGTTGATCGACCGACGTGGCCGAAAACTTATTGCGCGTGTGCAGACTGCGAAGGAAAGGCGGCGCGAACAGCAACGCGCCGTAACTGTGCACCGTAGGATTTCCCAGATAAGTGGCGACCGCGTGCCGGCCGTGCTCCGCTTGAATGCGTTTGAGGTTCTGCGCAACTTCATCGAAAGCTTCGTCCCACCCAATGCGCTGCCAACCCTGTGACGTGCGTCGCACCGGCTGTTTCAAACGGTCCTTGTCGTAGTGAAGGTCTTGTAGGGCAACCGCCTTCGGGCAGATGAAGCCGCGACTATAGGGATCGTCTTTGTCTCCGCGGATGTCGAGACTGCCGTCAGCGTTCTGCGTGATGACGATCCCGCAGATCGCTTCGGTGAGATTGCAGTTCCGGTAGTGAGCAGGCTTGTTTTCGACGGGGGTCATGGTCTCTTGCGAAGCGCCTTACTTGCCCATGGCCGCCTGGTGCTCAATCGCTTTAGCGGCGAGACGCGTCGCAACTTCAGTCAGTCGCGCTTCTTCGCCGCTCGGCGCCTGCGGCTCTGTGTAATACATTGCGAATGAGCCCAGCACTTTTCCCCGCCGCGAGAGGATCGGCGTGGACCAGCAGGCGCGCAGGACGGTGCCTTCCGTTAAACCGCGAAAATCGTCCCAAAGCGGATCGGTACGGATGTCGGTGACTATGACACGCTCGCCGCGATACATGGCGGTCCCGCAGGACCCATGCTTTGGCCCAATCGGCGCGCCATCGACGGCTTTAACGTAATGCTCCGGAAGACTTGGCGCCGCCCCATGCACGATGTGATTACCATCGGGACTGAGTAACAGGACCGAGCAAATCATCTCGGGCGATTGAGCTTCGATCATCTGGACGAGCGTCGAAAGGATGTCTTTGAGCGGTACGTTCGCGGCGATCATTTCCTCGACCTGCTTCTCACCGTCGCGTAAGGCGTCTTCATCAGAAACGGCGCCGCCGCCGAGTTTCTCTCGCAGCTCTTCCGGCATCACCAACTGCTCAGTCTTCGCTTCCGATTTACTAAAATCCGCCATTAGTTAAATCCCCTGGAATTCAGTTCGGGCTGCGTAGTGTCCTACTTTGCGTTTCTTGGCGTCATAACGCCTTTGCGTGAACCGACCATTTGTCACAAGGGGCTATTTCACGCAAAGACGCAAAGGCGCAAACCAAAGAACGAAGTACGACACTACTCTTGACCGGGCGACATTGTACGCCTGAGTATGCGGCGTTACCATCGCGCAATGTTTGCCAAAGCCATCGTCCGCCCGCCGGCGCCGAACTTTGCCGAAGGTTTGACGACCGCAGGATTGGGCCCGCCGGATTACCAACGCGCGCTCAAGCAGCACGAGGCATATTGCCAGGCGTTGGAGCGGTGCGGATTGACGCTGATTCATCTGGACGCAGATCCGAATTACCCGGATTCGTGCTTCGTTGAAGATACGGCGATCGTGATTCCGGAATTTGCGTTCCAGTGTGCCCGCGTTCCCACTCCGACGCGCGTGGTCCTCACCCGGCCCGGTGCCGCCAGTCGCGCTGGCGAGGTCGAGAGTATGCGAGCCGCCCTCGAGCAAACTGCGCCCGAGTTTGCCCTCGAACAAATTCAACCGCCGGGTACGCTGGACGGCGGGGACATTTGCGAAGCCGGCGAACACTATTTCATCGGCCTGTCAGAGCGCACAAACGAAACGGGCGCGGAGCAACTCGCTCAGTTTGTCATCGAACACGGTTACACGGCTGGCTTTGTTGATATTCGCGGGAGCGATTCGCTGCTGCATTTGAAGAGTGGTTTGGCTTATCTCGACAACAATCGACTGGTCGTCACTGAAACACTTGCCGATCGGAAAGAGTTCGCGGACTTTGATCTTGTTCGCGTGCCGCGTGCGGCCGAATATGCCGCGAACTGCATCAAGGTTAACGATTACGTTTTGGTCGCGGCGGGCTACGAACAGTTTGCTGAGACGCTGCGGACACGGGGCCTTAAAACCCTGGCGCTGGACATGAGCGAGTTTCAGAAGATGGATGGCGGCTTGAGCTGTCTGTCGCTGCGCTGGTAAGTGAGTGGTTTACTTGCGCACTTGTGGGACGTCGCGTGACTCAAAATCCTTTGCCCTCTCTGTGTGACTCGGTGAGTGCTCTGTGCCTCAGTGGTGAAATTTCCAGGCAAAATTTCACCACAGCGTCACGGAGGTCACACGGAGTTCACGGAGAGAAAAACCAAACAGGCCTACGGGGCGCATGGCACCGTACCAACTGTTCGGCGTAAACTGTGCTCCCCAAAACGGCTGCGCATCGAGGAGAAAAATTATGAATATTCAACACCGACTATTTCTGCTTGCCACCGCGGTGCTGCTGGTGGGAGCGACGGGGACGCAAACGGCAACGGCCCAACCGAAGACTCTGCAACCTGAGTCCCGGTTCGCAAAACTCGATGGCGCGCGTGTTCATTACGTGAGTTACGGTAAGGGCGACGACGCGCTGGTGCTGATTCATGGATGGACGCAGAACATCGATGCCGCGTGGCGCGATCAGATTTCGGAATTCGCGAAGCACTACCGCGTGATCGCGCTCGATCTTCCCGGCCACGGCCAGAGCGACAAACCCCAGTTCTCAAAAGAACCGGTGCCAAAGGATCAGCCGAGAAAGCCATTTGTTTACTCGATGGATCATTTCGCGCGCGCGGTTGAAGCCGTGATGCGCGACGCAAAAGTGAAGCGCGCTGTGCTCGCCGGCCACAGCATGGGAACGCCGGTCGCGCGTCAGTTTTATCGCCGGAATCCGGAGAAGACGCTGGCAATTATCATCGTCGACGGATCACTCAGGCCTTTCGGCAACCAGGCGATCCTCGATCAATTGATCGCAAACCTGCGCGGTCCAGACTACAAGGTAGCTATCGATCAGATGTTTGGAATGATGTTTGGCGGTGGGCTGACGGCCGAAGCTCAGCAGCGAATCAAAGCTTCAACTGCAAACACGCCGCAATATGTTTTGGTAAGCGCGTTCGAAGGCATGGCTGACTCGGGGATTTGGGGCGCAGACAAGATTAATCTGCAAGTGCTGGCGATTATGGCAAAGAACCCGTTCTACCCGCCGAACGTCGAAGAATCATTCCGCGGCATAGCCCCGAAAATGGAGTTTCGCATGTGGAACGATGTCGGACATTTTCTGATGATGGAAAAACCGAAGGAGTTCAACGCCGCGGTGATGGCGTGGTTGGACAAGAATGGACTGCTGAAGAAGTAGTCCGGGTACGCATGCCTCAGGCATGCTGCACGCCGGAGGCGTGCGTACCGTTGCGGATTAGTTCCGCCGGATGATCGCGAGCGACACATCATCCGCCAGTGATCGTGTCGCCGCAAAATCCTGCACCGCGCCCAGGACTGAAAACAGAGCCGCGTCAGCCGAACGGGCCTGCGAATCGCGCAGGTGCTTTTCCAGACGAGCATTACCAAACTCTTCTGCCGTGCTGTTACGTGATTCAGTGATGCCGTCGGAATAAATCAACAACGTGTCGCCTTTGCCGAGCAGGCACGACCCGCCTGTATATTCCGCGTCGTCCAGCACTCCGAGCAAGAGCCCGCCTTCCGTCAGTAATTCGAGTTCTCCATTCGCGCGCAGAAGCATCACCGGCGGGTGTCCGGCACTGCAATAGCTGAGCAGGCCCGTGAGCGGATCGAGTCGCGCCAGAAACAGGCTCGCCAGCGGGCCGAGCGGCGCGGTGCGACACGCGTCGCGGTTCACAGCCGTAACGATCGAGTGGGGCGCCGCAACCGGCGTGGTGTGCGCGCGCACCAGGCCGACCAGGTGCGGAGTCCACATACCGGCGGCGAGGCCTTTACCGCAAACGTCACCCAACGCCAGCACGATGTCATTCCCTGATTGCTCGACGGTGAAGAAATCACCCGGCAGTTGGCGCACCGCGAAAATCTCGCTCGCGATCTCGAAGTCACCGAAACGGACCAAACGCGGCGCACACAGCCGCCGGTGCACCTGTGCCGCTTCAAAGATCGACGTATGCAGCTCCGCATAGTCTCGCTGCAATTCTGCCAGTTTCGACTCGAGTTCCTGACGGCCCGGCTTCCGTGAAAGCGTCCGGCGCGGCCCGTAAGTGCGGGCATCGACAGCGGGTTTGGCTGCTAAGCGATTGTTGAGAGAGTGCGTCATGATCCCTGTCTTTGGTAAACGCGTTTAGAGTACCAACTTTAGTTGGGCTCTTAGTTAGATTAAATGCCCGACTAAAGTCGGTACTCCAAACTCAGCCCACGAACTTATATCCAGTTCCGTGCACAGTAAGAATGAAACGCGGCTCTTCCGGATTCGGTTCCAACTTCTGCCGCAGGTGCACAATGTGTGTATCCACGGTTCGCGTGTTCGGATAATTTTCGTAACCCCAAACGGCGTCCAACAGCCGATCGCGACTCAAAGTTTCCGCCGGATGCGCGACAAAGTAAGCGAGCAAAGCAAACTCTTTCGCGGAAAGCTCAACCCGCGAGCCGTTTCGCATCACTTCGTTGCGCCGAACATTCACTTCGACGTCGCTGAATCGATATATCTCGGGCTCAGGTGATTGCGGTGAAGCGCGACGCAAGACGGCTTTGACCCGGGCCATCAGCTCGCGAATCGAAAACGGCTTGGTCACGTAATCATCGGCCCCGAGCTCCAGTCCGACGACCTTGTCGACTTCCTGACCACGCGCCGTCAGCATGATGATCGGCAGCGAAGGTTTCTTGGCTTTGAGTTGCTTGCACACATCCAGGCCGCTCATGCGCGGCATCATCACGTCGAGCACAATCAGGTCGGGTTCCTCAGCCAGCGCGCGCTCGAGCCCTTCCACTCCATCGCCCGCGCTGATGACCTCGTAGCCTTCGTATTCAAAGTTGTCGCGCAGACCGGCGACCATTGCCGGTTCGTCCTCAACAATCAAAATGCGCGTCTTCCTGCCGTTCAACACTTCGACGACGGCAGCGTCGCCATTTGAGTGTCCGTTAGATTTCACTTTGCTGCTCATGTTTGGCTCCTCGAAACTTGTGTTGCTCCGCGCGTTAAGCGCGGGCTTCTGTCACTTTCCTGCCGTTCAGCGGCAGCGACACAATGAACTTGCTTCCCTTGCCCGGCGTGCTTTCGACTGTAACGTTGCCGCCGTGCGCGTTGGTGATGTGCCGCACCAGCGACAGGCCAAGGCCGCTCCCTTTTGTGTTATGCACGAGCGGGTCGCCGGTGCGATAGAACTTCTCGAAAATCTTTGTCTGCTCGCGCCGCGTGATACCGATGCCGCGATCCTCGACCTCCAACTTAACTGTGCCGTTTTCGCGATAGAGTTTGACGCCCAGAAACTTTTCTTCCGGGGAATACTTCAAAGCGTTATTCACCAAATTCAGGAGTGCTCGCGCCATCGCCTCGCGATCGACGTAGACGGCCGGCAGGGTTTCGTCGATTTCCTCTTTCAAGGTAAAGCCCTGCTGCTCGATTTGATAACGATACGAATCGAGCGTGTTGCGCACAAGATCGGCGATGTCAGTTTCGCGAAATTCGTATTCCTTGGCGCCGGCCTCGATGCGCGAGAAATCCAGAATGTTGTTGATAAGGCCGGTGAGCCGCTCACTCTCTTTGCGAACGATGCGGTAGTACTCCTGCTTCTTTTCTTTGGTCGTAATCCGGCCCAGCTCGAGCGTCTCTGCGTACAAGCGAATCAATGCCAGCGGCGTGCGCAGCTCATGCGAAACGTTTGAAACAAAGTCCGACTTCAGTTTCGCCAGCGCCATCTCTTTGCTCACGACGCGTTTGGTGAGGATGAGTCCGATTACAATCAACCCGGTCAGTATCCCGAGAATAATGAAGTTGCGACGCATCCAGGTTTGACCGATCTCTTTTATGCTCGTGCCCTGGAATCTAATTCCCATTGATAGGCCGCCGAACACTTGCTCGAACCTGCGCCCCACTTCCGGCCTTCCTTCCCATCCGGCCGTCATGGCCATCGGTTTCATCTCGCCCCTTCCTTCGTAGTCCGTGGGATAGATCGTCATCGCGATCTGATTTCCACTCTGGTCGCGGGATTTCGCATCCACAATCTCTTTCAGCATTCCGGGAAAGAAAGTGTTTTTGAGATAGCGCGGATCAACCGCCAAACAGCCGAACGAAACGCGGTCCTTGGGCACGTTAGGATTCGTAAAATACGCAGCCAGGAGATGCATTTGGCCTTCAGGGCGCTTGGTAGCCTCGTTATAAAAGGCGAATGGCCGCGATTTCTTGTGCAACCCCTCGACCATCTGCCGGCCTTCCATCCCGAACCAGCCCTTAAGGGTGTCTGCAAGATGTTCACGCTCTTTGCGCACGTACTCGTCTGAAGCTTGAGACGGCTGCGAACGAGAAACCATTCCCTTTTCGTCATACATCATCGCGTGCACGAAATGTGGATTTTTCTTCAACACCTCATCCAGCGCCTTCTCTTTCTCCTGAACACTGGCGGGAGGGGGCGGAAAGCTGTTGCGCGCGTCTTCGGCCATGAGCATGAACTTCTTGACGATCGTCTTTTCTGTAATCGCGAGGTACTCGCTAAAGTCGCGATGGATTGCGCCCTCGAGCATCTTGTCGCGCTCGAACCTTTTCAACTGATAGAAGTTGACGACGATAAGAGCGGCCGCCGGCAGGAGCACGGCAAGGCCGAGCGTCAGGATCAACCGAAAGCGATTAAAGCCGCCCAGCAATTTTCGTTTCTTCATATCGGGACCTCTGACCAAATCGCGCTCAGTATAAGACGCAGGGGCCGCCGGCGTGTCAAGGTCAAGTAAAAAGTTGTCAAGAGTTGTGAACCTGATCCGCAGATTACGCGGATTACGCCGATAAGAGCGTAATCGTGCTCAAACTCGAAGATATCGAGACAGAGATTCAGGAGATTCAGGCTTTGCCGTTTCCTTCAATCTGTGTAATCTGCGTAATCTGCGGATGGGTCCGTACATGCTCTTGCTTCAGTCCAATCTCGCCCAATCATTTCAATCCCCGTTTGTGCGCGTGCTTCTGGGCGCAATTGCCCTGACCCTGCTCTACGTCTTTTACCGCGAAGTAAGAAAGATTCCCGCAAAACTCTTCACGCTGATGATCACAGCGTTCGTCGATATGGTCGGACTGCTGATGATCATTCCGCTGCTGCCTTTTTATGTGAAGAGTTTGGGCGGCAACGGCATCGATGTGCTCGGGTTTAATCTCGGCATCGGCACAATCTCCGGAATCATCGTCGCCGCGTTCACCGTGGCGCAGCTTCTGAGTGCGCCGATGTGGGGAAGATTTTCTGACCGAGTCGGCCGGCGACCGACATTGCTAATCGCGCTTGGCGCGGCGGGAATCTCGTATCTGGTCTTTGGCTTTGCGACGTCGCTTTGGGTTCTGTTCCTTTCGCGCATCGTGCAGGGCGCTGGCGGCGGAACAGTGGGCGTGATTCAGGCTTACGTCGCGGACTCAACCGATCCAAAGGACCGCACGCGCGCGCTGGGTTGGTTGTCCGCAACGACAAATCTGGGCGTGGCGCTTGGCCCTGTGTTGGGATCGTTTGCGATTACGTTGGGCCAGCGAGATTTGATGCCCGGAGCGGCGACGCTTCAGATGGGCCACGCGATGCCTGGCATCCTGGCCGCGGCGCTGTGCGGGCTGAACATGATTTTCGCGTGGCGCTACCTTACCGAATCCCGCGAAGCGACGGCGCATACTTCGTCTGATGTCGCGCCGCGGAAGTCACGTGAAGCGGTGTGGAGCGTCCTGGCCCAGCCGAGCGAACCCGCGTCACGTTTGATTTTGATTTACGCAATCAGCATTGGCGCGTTTCAGGGAAGCTTCTCAGTCCTCGCCTTGTTTCTCAATGTGCGCTTCCAGGTGACCGAGCAAACCATCGGCTACTTCTTCATGTACACCGGCGCAATCTCAGTCTTTTCGCGCGTGCTTTTGCTGGGGCGCATGGTTGACT
>DASUTF010000219.1:0-3204 GCA_036374695.1 Pyrinomonadaceae bacterium | reverse complement strand
CTCGCGCCGGATTCAGTCGCGCCGGCGACACAGCCGACTTCGACGGCCTCGCACGCGCCAAGTGGCGACCCGGATCGTTCGTTGATGACACGAGGAAGCTACGCAGGCGTGGTGGATACCGGGCCGGTGCCGGGCGAGACTCGCGAACAGAAGATCGCGCGGTTGGCGGCCGTGGTTGAGGCTGTGAAGAAACTGAAGGAATAACCGCGAAGGGTTTAGACTTCCAGCCCACCGTTGACGCGAAGCGGCTACGGTGGGGAACGTAAAGTTTTTATGACCCCCAACCCTGACAGGGTTGGAGAAATATTTAGGTGCTCCCATGCCTCAATCACTCTCTGCTGTCTACATTCATCTCGTCTTCTCCACAAAAGCGCGTCGTCCGTTCTTGCGTGACTTAGAGATCCGCGCTGCGGTGCACTCATACCTGGGCGGAATTTCAAAACAACTTGCAAGAGCAGCACCATCGAAAATTCGGTTTTCAAAATGAGTTACGGAGTCTTCTACGGAAACATCACGTCGAGTGGGACGAGAAATATGTTTGGGACTGACCCAACCGCTTCGCGGTAGATGCGATATCGATGCCTTTGTTTCCCAACGTAGTCCCGACACGTCGGGACTACGTTGGGCTGGAGGCCACGAACCGCTTTGCGGTTCACCACAGCCATCAGCTTTCCTTTACAACCAGACCCTCACGCGCAACTTTCCAATTCAAAACTTCCGCGCCCTCTTCTGCGGCTAACGCGCGTTCAAGTTCCGGCTTCCGTTCTGGCGGACAGAGAAAGGCGATGCAACCGCCGCCGCCGGCGCCGCAAACCTTGGCCGCTTCGGCGCCGTTTGCGAGCGCTTTCGCGACCAGCGCATCCATCTGCCGCGTCGTGATGCCGGGCGCGAGTCGCTTTCGATTTGGATAAGCTTCGCGCATCACGTTTCCAACTTCAGCCCAGTCGTTTGCCGCCAGCGCTGCCCGCATGCGCGTGGCTGCCTCGCGGATCTTCTCGAAGATCTGAAAGAGTTCCGCGTCACCGTCAATGTGACGTTTGAAGATGTCCCAGTTGTTGATGCCGGAGTTGCGGGGCTCGCCGGTGTAGCAAATCACAAAGCGCCGTTCGATCTCTTCGTGGTCAAGCTTCAGGTGTTCGCGCTCGATGCCGTCCGGCCGGAAGTGAATGCAGGAAGCCGAGCCGTGGAATGCCGGATGGTAATCCTGAAAGCCGGCCGGGACTTTTATTACGGTCGTTTCGATATTGGCCGCGATGGTGATGAACTTTCGCTCGTCGTAACGATTGCCGGCCAGCCGGTTCAGCGCGCCAATCAGCGCAATTGCCAGCGCTGACGAACCCGAAATGCCTGCGCCGGCGGGCGCATCGCTATTCGCAACCAGATGAAAACCTTGTGCGGGTCGGAAGAAGTGAACCATCTTCGAAACCAGCTCAAGCCGCTCGTCATGCGCGAGCTCGTCGATCCGGTCAACCGTTGTTTCAAAGCCAACGCCACGATCTCGCGACTCGAGAATGACCCGATTGTCGTCGCGCGTTTCGATCCGGACTGAGGCCAGCAGCGAGAGCGCGAAGTTCACCGTCATCGCGCCGGGATGAAACAGGTAGAGCGGCCAGATGTCGATGGTGCCTCCCGCCAGGTCAACGCGGGTGGGGGCTGATGATTGAATGATCATAAAAATGCGGTCTTAGGACTTCGGTCTTTGGTCTTTGGTTTTTTTTGTCTTTGCTTTACGCTAAATTCCGACGGTGGTCGCCACCACGATCGAAGAGCAAACGCGAAAGACCCAAGACCTAAGCCCAAAGACCGTTTACTTCAGATGTATCTTCTCGCGAATCTCGTCTTTCAAATCCTTCAAACCTTCGATTGCGGCATGTTCGATCTCGTGTAGTTTCTCGGGCTCGGCTTCTTCAACCTTCTTCGAGAGCCAAACGCGCTTGACCAGATAGAAGCCGAGGATGCCGACGATGACAATCACCAGCAGCGCTTTGCCCAGCCGTCGGAAATCACCGAGCAGTCCCATCACGGCGGTACTGAAGAAAAATCCGATGCCGCTGAGAATCAATACCCAAACGAAGCAACTTGCGAGCGACAACAGCAGGAACCGCACGTAAGGCATATGCGCCACGCCATAGAAGGTGCACGACGCCCAGCGCAATCCGTAGATGTACTTCGACAGAAAAATCGACAGCGTGCCGAAGCGATCCGTGAGCCGCTGCATTCTCTCTTTCGAACTGCGATAAAAACGAAAGTTGCGAACCGTCTTTCCGAACGCGCGCCCGGCGAGATACGCGAGATTGTCGCTCGCCACACCACCCAGAGTTCCCCACACCAGCACGCGCGCGAAGCTGGCGGTCGCCGAATCGCCGAAGAAAGCGCTGTGCGCGAGCACGCCGGCCATTAGCAAGGTGATGTCGCCCTCGATCATTACGAGGAAGAACACCGCGTAGAGGCCGTACTGCTCGATCAGTTGGGTAAGGAAGTCGAGGCTAGTCATAAAAGAGTAGGCAGTAAGCAGTAGACAGTAGGCAGCAGTCTTCCTAATCGGTTAAGGCAGCGGCGAAACTGTTCCTGCCCTGTGCCGCCTGCTTACTGCCTACTCTTGCTCCGTTTCCTCCTCTGGTGGGGGCTTGACGACGAGCACGGGGCAACTGGCATGTCGCACCACTGATTCGGCAGTCGATCCAAAAATGATTCGGCCAAATCCGGTGCGGCCGTGCGAAGAAATCACGATCAAATCCACTTCGTGTTCAGAAGCGACGCGAACAATTTCGGCGGCTGCATCGCCGTGCACAATCACTTCTTCGACGTTGAGACCGGTGCACTCTTCGCACTCAGCCAGCTTTGGCAATTGGCGCTCAGCCGAATCTTCGAGCTGTTCACTGATGTCTGCAATCGGCATCGGATCGGCGAGCCCGGTGTAGCCGACGGCCGGCACTACCGGCTCGACGACGTGAACGCAAATGATCTGCGCCTGGGTCGCGCGCGCGATGGCCGCCGCGTACGGCAACGCATAGTTCGCACAGCCGCTGAAGTCCGTTGGCAGCAGAATCTTCTTGAGTCGGGGAAACTCGGAATTGGTTTGACTTGCCGCGACCATTGAATTCGCGGGCAATTCTACACGCACCAGACGCCGTTTGACAGCCTAACACGCGTCGCATAAGATCGCCGCGAAATTCCTGCCCGCCCTAATTCATTCGAAAGAAC
>DASUTF010000218.1:0-23213 GCA_036374695.1 Pyrinomonadaceae bacterium | reverse complement strand
GACGCCGTAAGCGGTCGTGGCCGCGATGCTAAGAGAGCGGTCGAGAGTATGGTTCTGATTGCTGGATATATTCTCGAACAATACGAGCGCGCGGAAAACCACGTCTCGGCAGTAGAAGGTTGGACCGTTGTCGCTGCGGTGATTCTACATGTCGCGACGCGCGAGAAACTTCGCAGCCGAGAATACGAACAGTCTCTGAATTTGGTATGGACGGCCTTCTACAGAAGCCTTGAAGGATTGCAGACCGAATGCTTAAAACGCGATCACTTTATCGAGTCTAGGTATATCACAGCCGAACGCGACGACATTCGCGGTGCTAGAACAATGCTGACATTAGGGTGGCTCGCGGCAAAGTACTTTATCGACAAGAAGAATACTAGCCAGGAGTCTTCCGGCTCAATTCTGACAATCGTGAAGCGAGAACATCGAGCATTAAGATTCCTCGGAGAGTCGGATTGGCCCTATATCCTCCTGTTGTCACTCTTGCTGGAACGAACCGCAGGAACTTCTGCTGGCGAAGGTCTGATTCAGGCGTGGATTCGTTCCATCATTATAATGAATCGCGGGAGTGATCCTGCTGGCATCCCCTCACCCTACTGGCTGCAAGAAAGGGTTTTGGCCCTTAACAATGGAAAACTTGCTGCTTATGAGAAGGAAAAATTTTCAGGACAAAGTTACACAATTCACTCAGCGTTGGATATGCTGGTCAGGAGACTCTTGAGACAAGCTGTTAGATATTTCTGGCCAACAGCGTCACAGTTAACTTTTGCTGACTATCTTCCCGGAAATTCAGCTGAATGGTTTTTGTGGCGAGGATACAACGGATATATGCGGCTAGACGATTCACAGCGGAGTGTGAGCTGGAGTAACTGGCGACAAGCGGTCCACAAAATCCCGCGAAACTCAGTGCCCGAAATACTAATTGAAGACTCACGATGGCTACTTCCGTTCGCATTGACCTACCCGCATCGTGTTACTCGTGAAATGACCGGTGTTATTGATGCGGTGATCGGCGAACGCGCAGACCTCGTTTAGCTTCGAGCCGGGCGAACAACCGTTAAAGGTATTTGCTAGACATGTCTTCTCTAGTAGTGGTTTGATCCGATCATGAAGGTCTCAGATTTCTTTGCAGAGTTATATGTGGCGGGCCGTTTTGCAGATGCTGGTTGGAACGTCTATTTCCCTCGACGAGATCGGGGGTTCGATTTCATCGCAACCCGAGCGACGGCCGCAGGGCAACTTCTTCGGCCCGTACAAGTCAAAGGAAAGTATCCTACACATAGCAAGAGTGACAATGTTGTTTATGGGTACGTCGGTGAACTCACAGAGTTACACCCTGATATGGTTCTTGCGATTCCCTACTTTTCAAACACTTCCCCACAAAACCCAACATGTATCGCATACCTTCCGTTTTCACTTGTGCGGAAACACAGCCGCGGCTACAGATGTCAGCCTGCCACTTTTCGTGGTGGGCAACCATCTCCGCGTCCGCATTACTCAAGATTCTTCGACGAATCGGGTCTCAAATTAGTTGAGAGATTAGATTGGCCAACGCTAACTATTTCGAGGGAGAACACCTCTGCGTCGTGAAACGTCAGACGATTCCCATTGGAATTCATGGATACTCAAATCGAAAATAAGCCTGTCGTCGTCGAACCTTCCATAGATGCTTTAAAAGTGCGATATCAAGAACTTCACACACATTTTCGAACAGCCTTTGATTTGTACCTAAAAGGCTCGACGATGTTGTTGGCGATACTTGGTGTAACAATCGGTTATTTGCTTCAAGCTCGTCTGAGCGCCGGATATGCTCGGGTGATCTGTATTTTTGTTCTGCTTATCATCGGTCTCTATTACGTGTGTAATATTCTAGCTCTGCGTCTCTACAAGTCACTCGTGAGTAGTATTGAAGCAGCATCCCAAGCTTTGAAAGTACCGCATGAAGTCGGGAATTACAGAATATTTCAGACAGTGATCTGGGCTGCGATGATCGGATGTTTCTTGGTATCTTTGATTTACGTCTATTTCTTCATCGCACCTCCGCCCGTCAGCAAATAATTGTTTCGTCGCCACTTGCACGAGAACCGTTTTTTCGCCCGCTAAAGGGCTTTGATCCTCTTGAGTTGATCTAACCAAAATCGTGACTATCACGCGCACCACTCTTAACAAACTATTTACGCTTTCCAGGAACCTGTGCGCATTTCCGGGCTGCACGAATCCGATTCTCGATACAGAACACAACGTCCTCACGGGGGAGATCTGTCACATAAAGGGTAAGAAGCCTAATGGTCCAAGGTACGACGCAACTCAAACTCCCGAAGAGCGAGACGGTTTCGACAATTTAATTCTCATGTGTGGGGCTCATAATAAGATCGTGGACGACCCGCTCACGAAAGCCGCCTTCACGGTTGAGATCCTGACAGGTTATAAGCGCGACCATGAGGCTCATTCTAAAAATGCGGTCATTAGAAAAGACATGCTCGAGAAGTTTGCGCAGATGCTTATGATTGAGTCGGAACCTAAAGCAAACCTTTCTGAGGACGCACTAAGGTTACTTAGGGAAGCATCCAAAGATCCTCACGGAAGACTCCTTCGCATTCAAACTAACGGCGGGTTGTTCGTCCAAACTAATGGACATGAATTCGTTGAGCAGAGAAGCGCTCGCCAAGAGGCAAGGTGGGAGGCAGCGCTGAATGAATTAGAAGTAAAAGGCTTGATTCAACCTCTCTCGTACGAACGTTAGGTTTTTAGGGTGACCGACGATGGCTATCGCATGGTCGATTCAAAGGGTTGAGCATCGACGTGTTGAGCGCTCACGATGTAGCGTCGGCACGTGCAACGTCAGGCGGCTCAACCATCCAACGTTGAGTATTGATCCGGTCGCATCCACCACCCCATCCGCTCCCGGTACTGACACACACGTTGGCGACAGTTGTGCCTTTAACCCGCTCACTACCGTTCGCGGTTCTGTATCGATCGCCCGCTTGCTACTGAAAGTTGAGTCCATGATCCGGTCGCATCCACCACCCCACGCGGGCTGCCCGCGCGGGGCCCCCGGCCCGCTCCCGGTTCGGACACGGTCTTGACATCAAGTTTGAAACAGAATATTTGATGTGCGCCTCTAGCTCGGGTTCTTTAATTAACGCGGAGGGTATGCCATGCGCTCTGTCAAAGCGTTAACGATCGGTTTTGCGTGTTTCATGTGCGCTGTTGCTACTGACGCGCAGACAGCCAGATCAGCTCAACCGCCAGCCCCTCTGAACCGAGCAGCCGTTTCTCCTTATCCCGCCTTCTGCTCTGCGCTCGGGACTTCACCTCCGGCCCGAGACGTGAATCTGGAGGTTACTGAGAACTACGATTCCCCCGGTGTGCGCACAAACATCAGGACTGTTTTCGAACGAATGTTAGGGGCCGCGGGACTTAATCTGGGCCAGGGCCATCCGCTCACTTTAAAGATTCAGACGAGAGGTTCATCGCTCAGTGCAACGTACGGCGGCGGCGTGGGTCCCTGTTACAACGGCGCCCGAGTGTCCGGCGATTTCTGGGTCGAAGGATTACCCAACGCGAGTTTTCGCCAATCGTTCAGCGGCCTCAGACAACCGCCGGGGGCCGTGGTCGTCCGTTCTCTGGGTCCATCCACCGGCGAGTTTTGCATTCCGAAAAAAGAAAACGCGCCATTCGCGACCGTGCTCTATGACTCGGAAATCTTCGACCACATAGCGTTCTTCCTCCGCCGCCATTACGGAAAAGATAGTGAGCTTTGCTATTGGTCCGGAGCTTTGCACACCACCGAAGGTTCGCCGCCCGCCGGATTGCCTTCGCGCAAAGCGATCAAAATTCTCGGTGAGTCACGTGACGTGCGTGTGCTCGATAGTTTGCTGCATCACAGAATTTTCGCGGCGGGCCTGGAGGATGTGATCGCGGGCTTTGGGCCGCCCGCAGTCGATGCCTTAATCAAAGCATTAAACGATGAGCGCGCGCGCGATCGAGCCGTTAGCGCACTGGGCAAGATTGGCGATAAGCGCGCCATCGGACCGCTGATCGAGGTGTTGCCCAGGAGTGAGCGAGCCCAGTGGGCGTTAGAAAAACTAACTAATCAGCAATTTGGCAACAGCCAAAGGCGTTGGCGGGCCTGGTGGAACAAGCAGCAAGCGCTGCCGAACCGTGAATGACAACGAGTGAGGCTTAAACCCTCACCCCAACCCTCCCTCGGGAGAGGGAGTCGCGCGCAGCGCTTTGTTCCTGATGAGTTTTGCACGCAACTTTCTTGTGTGGCATGCAGAGGCTTGATAGACTCCGCCTTCCACAACATATTATCCGCGAGCGAGTCCAGGGCGACCGGCAATAATTCTCTTTCTTTTCATAAGTTTAAACCAGGCCTTTTTCTGTTGGAGTCGTGTTCTTTTGCGACTCTTGAACCTACCGAGGCACAAAAGTGAAAGGAGAATTCCATGTCTCTAACGAAACGATGCACGGCTGAATTTATCGGCACGTTCTGGTTGGTTCTGGGCGGATGCGGCAGCGCGGTGTTGGCTGCGGCGGTGCCAACCTTCGGAATCGGATATCTCGGCGTGTCCCTCGCGTTTGGTCTGACGGTGCTGACGATGGCTTTCGCGATTGGACACATCTCGGGCTGTCATCTGAACCCGGCGGTGTCGGTCGGTTTGGTCGCGGGAAAGAGATTTCCTGTATCTGAGTTGATTCCTTATGTCGTCGCTCAGGTCATCGGCGCAATTGCCGGCGCCGGCGTGCTGTATCTGATTGCCAGTGGCAAGTCCGGTTTCAGTCTCGCGAGCGGTTTTGCGGCTAACGGCTACGGCGCGAACTCGCCCGGCGGTTACTCGCTGACGGCAGCCCTGATCGCAGAGACTGTGCTGACCTTTATGTTCCTGATCGTGATTCTTGGTTCGACCGACAAGCGCGCGCCAAAAGGTCTCGCGCCGATCGCGATTGGTCTCTGCCTAACTCTGATTCACCTGATCAGCATTCCGGTCACCAACACGTCGGTGAATCCCGCGCGAAGCACTGGGCCGGCGATCTTCGTGGGCGGCTGGGCCATAAAGCAATTGTGGCTGTTCTGGGTGGCCCCAATTGCAGGTGCGGCGATCGCCGGCCTGGCATACGCATGGCTGGGAGCGGGAGAGGCCGACACGGCGACGACTGAGCCAAGTGCCGAACCGAAGACTGTCGCAGCAACTGCGCGCTGAAAAGATCAAACAGAGATTAGGGCCGCCGGCCTCGTTGCCCATTTAAGTGGGTGGGCCACGCGGTCGAAGTGTCCTTCCTTTCGGCGAGGTTCAAAGGGCGCGTGTTTCGGAGAAACTCATCATGAAACCAAGAGTTCTTTATCTGCTGCTCTGCGTGGTCGGCGCCATTCTGCCGTATCTATTCTTTGTTCAGTTTCTTCGCGAGCACGGTTTGAACATCCGCCTTTTTATCGAGCAACTGTTTGCCAACTCGGCCAGCAGTTTCTTTGCGACCGACGTCATACTGTCGACCATCTGCCTTTGGCTGTTCGTGTATTTTGAGGGCCACAGAAAGCACGTGAAAAACCTCTGGGCGCCGGTGGTCGCCAGTCTGACCGTCGGAGTTTCACTGGGTCTCCCGTTGTTCCTTTACCTGCGAGAATCACGACTTGAAACGCACCACTGAATCTGTCGCCGCGAACGGGCTTTGATTCTTTGGTGGATGGCTTACAGTCGGGCTCCTCTGCCTATATACATGATAAGATGCGTGGCCTTTAGCTGGACCGGCGAACGCGCAGGATGATTCTCAAGATTCACATCCCCGCTTTTCCTCTCAATCAGTTTGTCGACAACTTTGTTTACTTCGACGGGTTTAACCCGGAACACAAGATTGATCGTTTCCTGCCCGACGGCAACGCGGAGATCATTATCGATTTTCACGACACGCCGCAATTCATCTACGACAACGAGACGCTGAAGGAAATCCAGGCGTGTCATCACGTTTGGGCATCGGGAGTGAGAACGGGCTCCATCTCTATTCCCGCGGGACACCAGGCGTCGATGTTCATTATTGCGTTCAAGAAAGGCATGGCCTATCCGTTCTTTCCCGTGCCGATGAACGAGATGTCGGATCGCGTGGTGGATGCGGATCTTTTATGGGGAAGAGATCTTGGTCATCTGCGTGAGCACTTGCACGAGATCCGCGACGTCGATCTCAAGTTTGCCGCGGCCGAACGCTTTCTGCTGAAACACTTTCAGAGAAAGTTCAGTCTTAACCCGGCCGTCGAGTATGCCCTCGCGGAAATCATTCGTTCGCCCGATCAACTCAATCTGGGTCGCGTAAGTCAGCGTATCGGCTATTCGCAGAAGCATTTCATTTCGATGTTCAGGCAACAAGTCGGAGTTACGCCCAAGGCCTATCTGAAAATTATGCGTTTCCAAAAAGCGATTGCCGAGATCGAAGCCAGCGGCGATGTTGATTGGACCGGAATCTCGCAGGACTGTGGCTTTTACGATCAGGCCCATTTCATTCACGACTTCAAGTCTTTCTCAGGCTTCACGCCGGAAGAATACCTGCAAAGAAAAAGCGACCTGCTGAACTACGTGCCGGTGGCGTAGGTGAAGATCAGCGGACCGTGAGTTAGGCGGCTTGCCGCTCGGCAGTGCGGTGAGGCTCGCCTCACCGGGTAGCGGCCTCATAGTTCTGCGTCGAGGCTCAGCCTCGCCGCAGACAAAAGTGGGCAGCGTGACGGTAAGGCTAGCCTTACCGCACTGTGCGGCGGCAGAGCCGCAAGATGCCCCGCGCTCACAGGTAAATTTTTTCCAATACGGCGCGCCGAATCTTGCGTAGATTCGGCCCCGCTATGGAAAACCCCTACATCAACCACCTGGCAGTTTTTCTGTGCGCGCTGCTGAGTTTGGTAATCGGCGCGTTATGGTATTCACCCCTGCTCTTCTTCAAAGCCTGGCAAAGACAAACAGGCCTGACCGACGAGCAAATCGCCCAGGCAAAGCCGATAAAAACTTATTCGCTGACGCTCGTGCTGGCGTGGATCATTTCCTACAACCTGGCCTTCTTTTTAGGCGGCAGCGGAACGACCTGGCGGTTCGGCTTGATTGCGGGACTGCTGGCCGGCGTGGGCTGGGCCGCGACGATGTTCGTAATTATCTCGCTGTTTGAGCAGCGTTCATTGAAGTACATGCTGATCAACTGCGGTTACATCACAGTCTATTTTGGTTTGATTGGATTTGTGCTGGGAATCTGGAGGTGACGCATGGCTACGAAAACATCCGGCGAGATCGAAAAGGAATTCATCGACAATCTGAAAACACAAAGTGGCAAGTCACTGCCGGAATGGATGAAGCAATTAGGTTCTTCAGGTATCACGAAGCGCAACGACCTAATCAAGTGGCTGAAGGAAAGACAGGGCTTCGGCCACATGAATGCGTCTCTGCTGGCGGGGATTTATCTGAACAACGGGAAGCCGGTTTACGGCAACACGGACGATTTGCTCGACAATCAATTCGCTAAGGCCGCGGACATGCGACCGCTGTATGAAGCGTTTACCGCTTTCGCCAAAAAACATTTTCCGAATTCATCCGTGCTGCCGAAAAAGACCTACGTCTCGATTCTGGAAAAGCGTGAATTCGCCGCCATCAATATCAAGCCGAAAGAGCTACGCGTCGGGTTCGATCTAGGCGATCGCGCTTTTGACGGGATGGTAAGCAAGTCAAAACTCTCCGGGCCGATGCCGCGCATCTCGCACATGCTGGTGCTGACTGACGAGAGCCAGCTCAATGGGGATTTAGTTGAGCTCTTGCAGGCGTCGTATCAGAGGTCTCACTAGAGTCAGATTCGGAGAGCGACTCATCCGCCAATTGACCGCCACGCGATTTCTGATTAACTTCCCAGGAGTCATCGCAAAGCGTGCCTTGGAGGATATATGAAGAGATTCTTCGCGTTTCTGATTCTTACCCTAACTGCCGCTGTAAATGTTCAGGCTCAAACCGCGCCCGCTGCGGCAGAGCTGACAAAGCTCTTGAACGATTTTCTCGCGGGTGCTTCGCGGAATGACGTCGCTATGCACGAACGGTTTTGGGCTGAGGACGTTATTTATACGGGTTCGGCGGGCCGGCGTCGCGGCAAGGCCGAGATCATGAAAGACGTGCGTTCAGCGCCCGCGCCAAAGCCGGGCGATGCGAAGACTACTTACACAGCAGAAGACGTTCGCATTCAGCAGTACGGAAACACCGCCATCGTTGCCTTTCGTCTCGTAGGCACGACGGAGAAGGATGGGAAGACCGAGGTCGCGAAGTATCTCAACTCGGGTACGTTTCTAAAACGCAAAGGCAGATGGCAGGTCGTGAACTGGCAAGCAACTAAGGCGGCCGCAGAATAACCAAAACGATGAACTCTGTCGGACATTACCCCTCGATGTTTCACAGGCGCGCCCGTTTCGCTCCCCGGACGCCAGGAGGAAGCGAATTCCGGCGATTGGCTATGCGCGTTTATTAATTACGTCGATCTGGTTTCTGATCATGTCTAAGTCACCTCATTGTCGTCGGACAGTACAATCGCATGAAGAGCAGAAGCGCCGACAACGAAAGATTGTTCGCGGTGCCTGTTAACAAGCCGTCGCCTTTCTGATGCTGTTTGATCAAGGCAACGAAAGAAACTTGCCGAACTCCGAAAAGTTTCGCGCGTAGAATTCAGCAGGAAACCGTTCCCGGACGGCCTCATCACGAAAAGCTTCACCGCCAATCACCAGCCGCGCATGAATCCGGGCCGCTGACTTGTGCAACTGAGCATACTCTGCAGTTGCGCGGTGCAAGTCGGCGATGCTGCGCGCGGAGATACAGACGAGTTGTACCCGCTTCTGAACGACCATATCGCGCAATGCAGACAGTGGCGTGTTCGGCCCCAGATTCACCGTTTCCCAACCCTGGCTCTCGAGCACGATTTCCACAAGATGAACGGGAACTTCGTGCAGGTCCCCCTCGATCGCACAGCAGATAGCTGTCCGGCCATTAGGATCAGCGGGCTCGATCACTGCCCGCAATTCTTGCAGCGCGCTGATTAAGACTTGCGTCGCGAGATGCTCATCCGCCACGGTAATCTGACCCTTGAACCATAACTCACCAAGTTGATGCATTGCCTCGGTGATAGTCGTGTCGAAAATGGCAGTCAAAGCGTGATGGTGAAGGTAGCTGTTGATCAAATTCGACGCTACGCCCGCTTCGTCACCGGCCACAATCGATTGAAGCAAAGTTTCGGGTGATGTGAGCGGCTTCAGTGGCTTCTGTCGCGGCGCTGTTTTCGGTCGCACCGGAGCCCGGGCGAGACCGCGGTCGCGACGAAGGCGCGCGACGGAATCGATAGTAAAGCGACGATGGCCGCCGACAGTTTTTTCCGGCTGCAGCGCTCCGTTATCGGCCCAGCGCTTTACGGTAGCCTGGCTCACCTTGAGCAAGCGAGCGACGTCCTTCGTAGTCAAACTAACAGTTCCCATCAGTTAACCACTTTCTAACATAGACGCTCAATCCGCGCAAGCAATCTATCATAAAACACGTTTACATTTGCGCATGCTTGACAGGTTCCCAAGGTCTCCGTATACTCCAAATCGCTCAAACCGCTCATTCGCTGAACGGACGAGAGTTCGACAATTAAACAATATGGCCGGTCTCACGGACTGGCGATCTACCCAAAGGAAAGGAATTCTTATGGACATGCAACTAGATATCGTTGATACGGCATTGACTGCCGGAAATTTTTCTACCCTCGCCGCGGCACTCGGCGCTGCGGGGTTGATTTCGACTTTGAAAGGCGAAGGGCCGTTTACAGTCTTTGCGCCGACTGATGATGCTTTCGCTAAAGTTCCGGCTGAGACGTTAAGCCAACTCCTTCAGCCTGAGAACAAGGAAAAGCTGAAGGCAATTCTGAGCTATCACGTTCTGCGGGGAAAAGTAACTTCTCATCAGGCCATCAAGTTGGCTCCCGGGGCGGCGCCAACGGTGCAGGGTCAATCGGTGAGGATCATGAACGAAGGGGGTCTGAAGATTAACGATGCGAAAGTGATTGCGCCGGATGTAGAAGCAATAAACGGTGTAATTCATGTGATCGACAGAGTGCTGATGCCGTCCGCTCGGGCAGCTGCCTGATGAAGATTGAGAAAGCGGCGCAGCGGTGTCCTGGACAAGGCTGCGCCGGTCTCAAGCCCGATCACTAAACCCTTGCAAGCAGGAAGGAGTTAACAAGATGTTTATTAACGTTATGCTGCTGGTCGGTGCCGCGCTGGTCGGCATGGCCGCGGAAACCAAAAAGCCCGCTCTGGAGACGGTCGCATCCGTGGACCTCTCACGGTATTTGGGCCAATGGTATGAGATTGGTCGCCTGCCGAACCGTTTCCAAAAGAAGTGTGCCGACTCAGTGACAGCGAACTACACACTGCGTTCCGATGGAAACATTAAGGTCGTGAACCGTTGCCGCAAACAATCCGGTGAATTCACGACGGCAACAGGTAAAGCTAAAATTGTCGACAAGCAGACGAATGCCAAGCTGAAGGTGACATTCTTCTGGCCATTTTATGGCAAGTATTGGATTCTTGATCTCGGCCCCAACTATGAGTACGCAGTCGTCGGTGAGCCCGGCCGTGACTATTTATGGATCCTGAGCCGCACGCCGACCATGGATGAAGGCCTCTATCAAAGTCTCGTTGCGAAGATGCAGGCACGCGGGTTTAATACGACGCGGATGATAAGGACCACACAGCCTGCGTCATAGCCTCAAGAGTAATCGCAGATGAGAAGGCGGCGGTGGGTAGCGGTTAACGACTTGATGCAGCAGGACTACGTTTATTACCTCACTGAACCGGCCGGCAAAAACTTTCATCCTGATTTCAAGCCTGAGCTGACGCCAAAAGAGATGCTCGCACTCGGCGTTTTCGGCGGGAAGTACCTGACTGACTGCCGTCAAGAGTTTCCCGCCTCGTGGTTCAAGCGCGCGAAGCTCTGTCAGGAAGAGCACGACGCGCAACTCAACTTCTTCAAACTGAATGCGTCGCAGCCGCTTTCTGTTTGGAAGAAGAACGGCTGGATCTATCATGAAGATCCGCGCGGGTGGTTTCAGTGGTACTGCCGCTACTACCTGGGCCGCCGGTGTCCCGACGACGAGCGGCAAATCAAACGCTGGCGCGCGATGCGTCGCCACATCTCGCAAATCAAAGCAAACTGTCCACCGGGCACGCTCGATTGCCGGCGGAGACAGAGGCAGGCGCTGCTGCACTGGGCTTACGACCCGCGCAAAATCTGATGAACATCGAAACAGTGAAACTCCTTCTCATTGTCATCAGCGGACTTTGCTGGACGATTGTTTACATCGACGGCATTCGCATTGGCTTCCGTGACAAGTCCTACGCAATTCCGTTCTATGCGCTGGCGCTGAACTTTGCGTGGGAGTTGCTCTACACCTATCACGGCTTTCGCATCAACGGCGTCGATGCGCAGAATATTTTCAACGCGGCGTGGCTGACGTTTGATATTGGGATTCTGTACACGTACTTCAGGTTTGGGCGACGGTACTTCAGGGCTTTTCCAGATCACCCACCCGCTACCGCGGTTGGTACTGACAAGATCGGCCCACCCGCTACGGCAGGTGGTGCTGACTTTGCGTTTATAGGATGGAGTGTGCTCGCGCTCATCACGGCGTTCGCGGTTCAGTATGCGGTCATGAGGGAATTCGGAGTCGCAAAAGGCGCTGCCTACTCGGCATTTCCGCAAAACCTAATCATGTCGATCTTGTTTATCACGATGCTGGCGAAACGAGGCGGCCGCGAAGGCCAAACTATTCTGATCGCGGTCAGTAAGTGGATCGGCACCCTGGCACCGACCATTCTTTTCGGCGTCATTGGGCAAGGTGGTTTCCCGCGTGGCAGTTTCCTCATCCTTACGGTCGGACTGCTCTGTTCCGTGTTTGATGTGATTTACATCTGGCTGCTACTGAAAGCAAAACCAGCGCAGCTCGTCTCTTAAGCAGGAATCTTACAGAACCGCGAGCGTTAGCGAGCCGGGTAAAGCGTCAAGTGTTCAAGAGATTTCCCACCGGTGCTTCCTTTACCCGCTCACTACCACCACCCCACGCGGGCTGCCCGGGCGGGGGCTCCGGTTCGTTCGCAGTGCTGTATCTTTGGCTTGTCGGGGCGACTTCGACTGACAGTGAAGAACAATCCTGGCGGCGGATCCCGCTTATGAAAGTGGGGCTCTGCTCGACAAAATACTTCAGGGGAAAAGGAACAATGAAACTTCGAAGGATTAGGGTATTTGCAGTGGCAATCGCCGCCATCATGGCGCACTCGCTGACGCAAGTGGCACGGACTTCAAGCGCAGTAGAACCGGCATCGGCCGCCACCGCCAAGCGGGTCCATCATTACGTTTTCTTCGGAATGGATCGCGAGAGCATTCCGGACGCGAAATCATTCCTCGAGACGAAAGAGTTCGAAGGCGCACAGGTCGCTTACTCATGGAAGCAACTCGAACACCAGAAAGATAAGTATGACTTCAGTTTGATTCTCGAGGATCTCGCGTTCTTGCAGACCCATGGCAAGAAACTTTGGATTCAGTTTCAGGACGTGACCTTCAACTCAGCACGGAATCATGCGCCCAACTACCTGCTTAAAGAGCCGCAATTCAATGGCGGCGCGGACAAACAGTGGAAGATTCCCGACGATGACGAATCCCGGGCCGTGCAGGAGGGTTGGATGGTCCGGCGTTATGATCCTGCGGTCCAGGAGCGTATGCACAAGTTGTTCGCGGCCCTCGGGAAAGAATTTGACGGACGCGTCGAAGGAATTAATCTTTCAGAAACGTCAGCCGTGTTCGGAAGAAGCGGCAAGCTTTGGCCCCAGGGTTACACCCGAGAAATTTATCGCGACGCCATCATTACCAATATGAAAGCGCTGAAGCGTGCATTCCCGAAATCCATCGCCATGATCTATGCGAACTTCATGCCTGGTGGCCGGCCTCATCTCGAAGCCGTTTACAAAGCCGCGCGCGAATCAAACGTGGCTGTCGGCGGACCGGACTTAATGCCGTTCCGTCCGTTTCAACGCTCGAACAGCTATCCGCTAATACGCGATTCTGCCGGAAAGGTCCCGACCGGTCTTGCCGTGCAGGATGGAAACTATTCGGACGTGAATAAAGAAACCGGCAAACGCGCCGACATTGCCGAGTTGCTGAAATTCGGAACGGACTATCTCAAGCTCGATTACATCTTTTGGTGTACGGAAGAACCTTACTACTCACAAGAGCTAATTCCGTTCATGCGTTCTAAGCGCGGTTAGCCTTCACCCGCTTGGCAAACAGTTCGTTCAACTCGCCAAACGGAGTGGCGTCAGCAAACGCAGTGAATGTTCCCTGTTCCTGAATCTCCTTCGCCGCATTGATGAATCCGCCCCAGGCCGCCCGCGCCAGCGCGCCGCCAACAGAGATGCGACGTACGCCGAGATCGGCGAGCTGCGAAACGTTCCAGGTGTTGCTCGAGACGAGCACGTTCACCGGCCTGGGCGCCACCGCGCGGACCATCTCGGCGATCTCTTTTAACTCGGTTACTCGAGGCGCGTAGAGGCAATCAGCGCCGGCGTCGGCAAAGGCGACCAAACGATCCAGCGACGTGCGGAAAGCGTTTGGGTCGTCGACGAGATAGGCTTCACAACGAGCGGTGAGCAGACAGGATGCTTGCGCACCGCCGGCGTCGATCGCAGCACGCGCCGCTTTGATTCGTTCCACCGCCAAATCGAAATCATAAAGCGGCTCTGCGCTTTGTCCTGAATTGTCTTCAATCGATAAGCCTGCCACGCCGGTGGCGACACACAGCTTCACGCTCTCCGCCACGCCTTCAGGATCGTCGGCATAGCCGTTTTGAAAGTCTGCGTTGACCGGCAAAGAAGTCGCCGCGACGACCTCGCGAAAGTGTTCCAGCATCATCTCGCGCGAGACGAACTCCGGCCCATCTGCCAGGCCTTTCGAGAATGCGAAACCCGCGGACGTCGTCGCCAGTGCTTTGAATCCAATGTGTTCAAGGTAGATCGCTGAGCCTGCGTCCCAGGGATTCGGCAGGACAAAGCAACCGGATTCGTGCAGTTCTCGAAACTTCGCTATTGCTGCTTGTTGTTTGTTCATTGTCATATCGTACAACTCCTCGCCATCCGGCTGAACCGTCGCCGATGTTCCTGGTCCTGGTTTCTCCGCGTCTCTGTGAGTTCTCAGTGCCTCTGTGGTGGGCTTACCCAGAATATTTCACCACCGAAACACCGAGATCCACTGAGACACAGAGGAAGAAGGAGCGTAGGACAGCAGCCGATTTGCCGTGATATAAGTAAGCCATGCCGGCAGAAAATGTCGCGTTCGTCGGATCGATTCCCGAGAACTACGACCGCTACCTGGGACCAGTCTTGTTCGAACCTTACGCGCAGGATTTGGTCGCACGAGTGAACGTGCCCAAAGGAGGAAGGCTGCTCGAAATTGCATGCGGAACCGGGATCGTGACAAGACATCTGCGCGATCGCTTATCGCCCAGCGTGAAGATCGTCGCGACTGATCTCAACGAAGCGATGATCAATTATGCTCGGCAGAAGTTTCGCGCGGACGAGAACGTCGAGTGGAAGCCGACGGACGCACTCGATCTACCGTTCGGCGATGGATCGTTTGACGCGGTCGTTTGCCAGTTCGGCCTGATGTTCTTTCCCGATAAGCAGCGGGCAGTGAACGAGACTTATCGCGTCCTGAAGCCGGACGGCCAGTATATTTTCAGCGTGTGGGACGAGATTGAGCGCGTCGATCTGGCGAAAGCAACCGAGACGGTCATCAAGCAATTCTTTCCCGAAAACCCGCCGGACTTCTACGACATCCCGTTCTCGTTTCACGAGCAGGACCGGCTTCGATCGGTGCTCACGACCGCAGGCTTCCGCGAGATCACGATCGAAGTGGTGCCTTTTTCGTGCGTTAGCCCGTCGGCGCGAGCTGTCGCGCATGGACTGATTCACGGCAATCCCGTGATCAGCGCTATAAACGAACGCGATCCGGCGAAAGCTCCTGAAATCGAATCCGCATTGGCTGAGAAGATTGCCGCGCAATTTGGCGCCGCGCCGGTCAAGGCACACATGCAGGCGATTGTTTGCAGCGGGATCAGGTGATTTGTAGCAATAGACGAAGATTTGGAGCGCGGGGGCAAGCGAAGCGCGACACCGCTTTGGATCAGGCAATCGCCGAGGACAATCCAAAGCGCCGTTGTCGCTCCGCTTTGCCGGCGCACTCCAAATAGAAACAAATGTTCGAACTCGAAACCACACGGCTCACGCTGCGACACCTCTCGCCGGATACGGACGCCGAGTTCGTTCTGCGACTTCTCAACGAGCCTTCGTTCCTGCAATACATCGGCGACAAAGAGGTGCGCACGCTCGACGATGCGCGCGCCTACATTCGCAATGGCCCGATGAAGAGTTACGAAGAGAACGGCTTCGGATTGTACCGGGTCGGTTTGAAAGAGAACGGCAGCGCGATTGGAATCTGCGGCCTCATCAAGCGTGATACCTTGCCTGAACCCGACATCGGTTTTGCTTTTCTGCCCGAGTACTGGGAGAAAGGTTACGCGCACGAATCGGCAGCAGAGGTGATGCGACACGCGCGTGAAGTGCTGCAACTCAATCGCATTCTCGCGATCACCACGCCGGACAACGAGTCTTCGGCGAAGCTGCTGGGCAAGATTGGACTGGGGTTTCAACGCCTGATTCGATTGTCGGACGAGGCGGACGAAGTTAAGCTGTTTTCGACAGACAACTAATCACCAGGCGCATGAAAGAACTGCCGATCGCTTGTGAGCTGACGCCCGCGGAATTGGAAGCGCGCCGCATGGGGTTATTGCCGGGACTGCTGGCGGAGGCGAGGGAACGCGTTCCGTTGCGCAACGGATTTCGATGGCGGTTCGCGCCGTCAACCGAAGTCCTGATGACCGCGGTGAAAACCATCGACGCTGAGCGGCAGTGCTGCCGCTTCCTGAAATTCGTGCTCACGACCGAACCTGACGGCGGGGACGTGTGGCTCGAAGTTACCGGACCCGACGGCACAAACGAATTCCTTTCGGCGCTTCTGAACTCATGAATATCAACGATCTGAACGATTTGTTTCGACACATGGAATGGGCGGACGCGAGCGTTTGGCGCGCGGTGCTCCAGTCAGATGCCGCGCGTGCGGACACAAAGCTGCGCGAGTTGTTCTATCACGTGCACATGGTGCAGCGCGCTTTTCTGCGCGTGTGGCAGGGCGAGACGCGGTTCACTCCGTTTGCGACGTTCGACGAAATCGCACCGCTGGTCGAATGGGGAAGCAGTTACTATCCGGAGCTGTATGCTCATGTGAAACAGTGGACCGAAGACGACCTGTTGAGCACGCTCAACGTGCCCTGGGCTTCGAGGCTTACTAAACCGCTCGGCCGCGAAGCCGCGGACACGACGCTCGCGCAAACCGCGCAGCAAGTCGCTTTGCACAGCCTGTATCATCGCGGCCAGGTGAACGCGAGGCTCCGCGAACTTGGTGGTGAGCCGCCGCTCGTCGATTTCATTGCGTGGCTTTGGCTCGGCCAGCCAGACGCCGATTGGAATTTCGATCTGTGAGTCCGAAAGCAAAACCAACGCAAGACGGTGAAAAGCAGATCGAGCGCGTGCGACGAATCTGTCTTTCGCTTCCCGAGACGTGGGAAAAGATTTCACACGGCGAGCCCACCTGGTTTGTCGGAAAGAAAGTCTTCGCGATGTTCTCGAACAATCATCACGGCGACGGTCACATCGCAGTAACGATTCCGGCGGCCATCGGAATTCAGGAAATGCTCGTTAAGGAGTCGCCGAAGAAGTTCTACCGTCCGCCATATGTCGGCGTCCGGGGCTGGGTCGGAATCGAGATGGATCAGGTTAGTGACAAGGAGCTGAAACTTCATCTTCACGAAGCATGGAAGCTGATTGCGCCGGCGAAAATTCGTCAGTTAGGGGATTTACCTAAAACCTCGGGACGCAAAACAACGTAGTAAGCGGCAGGAGTCGCTGATGTACTGTCACGCTTGTGGAATCGCGCTGTCGCAACCCACGAAATACTGCAACCGTTGCGGCGTCCAATTGATCAACCAGGATCCCACTGGCGAGGTCAAACGAACCGAGAAGCGGCTGGATGAGTATCTCGACGGCTTGTTTTGGATCACGGTTTTCGGCGTGGGCCTGATTTTCGGTGGCATGGTGGTGATGAAGAAGGTCGGCCTCAGCGACTTTTTCATTTTCGCTTATCTTCTGATCAGCTCGACTGCATTCCTCATTAACTTCCTTATCAATTTCACGGCGGCCCGGCGGATCGGCAGAAAGTCGCACGACCTTCCCGGCGCTGACGAACGGCAGACCGGCCAACTAGGTTATGTCACACCTGACGTGCTTCCGCCGGTAACCAGTGTTGTGACCGACCACACCACACGTTCTTTCGAACCTGTTTACGCAAAGCGGAAAACAGAACAGGGGTGAGTCGCCAACTTTTGAGGTCGTGGCACGCGCATCTTGCGCGTGAATTCACGGGCGGGACGCCCGTGCCACTCTTGCTGTAATATTCGTCGCGTTCCATTCAAACTATTCGGTGAATAGAAATGAAACTCAAGGCAGCTCTTCTCGTTTGTGCGGCGGTGATGCTTCTCATTAGCACGGCAGCGCATGCGCAACCGAATGCTTCGCCGGGCAGTCTTCGGCGCCTGGCTGAGGATTACTACAACTGGCGCAACCAGCAGTATCCGGTTTTTGCCAGCGATGCGGGCCTGCACACGTGGGACCACAAGCTGACGGATTACTCGCCGGCGGCAATTACGGCGCGGCGCGCGCGCGTCGTCAGGCTGCTGTCGCAATTGAACAGCATGCGCGCAAGCAAGTGGAGCAAGGATGACCAGATCGACTGGCTTTTGTTCCGCGCGCAACTTTCGGCGCCCGTCTTCTTTGATCGCGTCATGGACTTCGAGCACCGCGATCCTCAGGTTTACGTGAACGAGTGCTCTAATGGAATCTTTTCGCTGCTGAAGAAAGAGTACGACACGCCGCGGAACCGTGCGCTGTCAGCCACCGCTCGTTTGAAAGCAATGCCGGCGATGCTCGAGCAAGGCAAGCGCAATCTGTCCCGGCCCGTAAAGCTTTATGCTCAGCTCGCGATCGATTCCGCGCGTTCCATCGACAGCCTGTTCAAAGACAGCATGATGAGCGCGCTGGCGAAGGACTTATCGTCCGCCGAAATGAACGAACTGGTGACCGCGCGTGACGCGGCCATCAAAGCGATTCACGCGTATGCCGATTGGCTCGAGAAGCGTCTGAACACCATGCCCGCGTTCGCGCCGATGGGCGAAAGCAATTACAACTATCTCCTCAAGCACGTCTATTTGCTGCCGCTCGATGGAAAGCAGGTCGAGATGCTCGGGCAGACTGAACTGGCGCGGTATCGCGCGATGGAATCGATGCTGCCGGATCCTTCTCTGGCGAATCCCGATCCGGCGCGCGCGAAAGTGATTCCGAAAGATCAGGATGATTTTCTGAAAGCTTACGAAAGCCGGCAGGCGGAAATGATCAGTTTCCTGAAAGAGAACCGGCTGATCACTCTGCCGTCTTACCTCGGCCCGTTCGAGATTCGCCAGCTGCCGGAAGCGTTCAAACCGACGAGTCCCGGCGGCTTCATGAATCCTCCCGGCGTTTACGATAAAGACCCGAGCGGCTTCTATTTCATTCCGACTTACAATCCGAAGAGCGGCAACTTCTACATTCGCGCGGCGATTGAAGACCCGCGGCCGATTCTCGGGCACGAAGGAATCCCCGGCCACTTTCTGCAGCTGTCGATCGCCAACAACGTGAAGAACGAAATCCGGCGCCAGCACGGCGACGGCGTGATGATCGAAGGCTGGGCGCTGTACGGCGAAGAGATGCTGATGCGCACGGGCTTGTATCCGGCGAACTCAGCTTCGCAGGGACAGATTCTGCGTTTGTCGCGATATCGCTCAGCGCGAATCGGCGTGGATGTGAACCTGCACACCGGCCGCTGGACGTTCGACGAGGCCGTGAAATACTTCATGGAAGCCGGCGGGTTAGATCGCGAAGCCGCTACCGGAGAAGCAGCCGGCGCGGCCGCAAGTCCGACACAGAAGATCACTTATATCACCGGCAAGTGGCAGATCATGCGCTTGCTCGGCAAGTACCGGGATCAAAAGGGGAAAGATTTTCGCCTCGGCCAGTTCCACGACGACTTGATTAAGAACGGCAGCCTGCCGCTGTCGATTGTTGAGTGGATCGTTCTGAATGATCGGTCGTCGTTGGATCAGGCTTTGAAGTAGTAACTTCCTGGACCGCAAACGAGAGGAGTACCGGTTTGCAAGACTTACGCTGTACGCCAGTTTTTCTTCTACTCCTAATCACCGCTTTAGCGGCTGTTGGCGGCAAGCCACAGACTCCTAATTCAGCGGTTACTCACCTGGCGCGGGGCAAAGCGTCGTTTGCGAAAGGAGATTTTGCCGCGGCGATCGATAGGTTCAGCAAGGCCATAGAGCTGAAACCAGATTGGGCCCAAGCGTACGTCGAACGTGGCCTGGCCAGAAGAATGCATGGAGATCTGGATCGTGCGATCGATGATTTCAATGAAGCTACGAGGCTGGATACGCGGTCGACTCAGAACAACGCAGGCGTGGCACAGGCTTATACAAATCACGGACAGATTCTCGCTACGCGGTTTGAACTCGATGACGCCATCACCGATTTCGACACCGCAATCAAACTGTTCTCGGGTGACCTGAGGCCATATTACGAACGGGCACAGGCCCGGCTGCTTTTGGAAGATCTCGCCGGAGCCTTGGCCGACTACGATACGTATATCGCCAAAGAAAAATTCGACACGTTTGGCCGCGCCCGCGCTCATCTGGAAAGGGCGTTCGCAAAACGGTTGCTTGGTCGAGAGAGAGAGGCCGAGGAAGACGCGAAGACGGGCCTCAAGCTCGCCGGCAAGGATGCGGACATTCTGTTAAGCACAATCGCCCTGCTCGAAGAGCGATTGGCGGTGATGCGTCAAATGAAGAAACCAGGCCAAAAAAGAATCGGTTGACCTGGAAAAGATTGTGATGGTTCACACCGACATCAGACCACTCAATCCTTTGTACGCCACCGACGTTGCGAACAGCTTTGCGCAACAACCAATCATGAGTCTGATTGGCGCGCGGCTCGCTCTCGTCGAACCCGGCATCGTGGAGATCGAATTACCTTTTCGCGCGGATCTGACTCAACAAGACGGATATCTGCACGCGGGCGTGATCACGACCGTGGCGGACTCAGCGGCCGGGTACGCAGCATATACGCTCATGCCCGCCGGATCGCGCGTGTTGAGTATTGAATTCAAAGTGAATCTGTTGCGACCGGCGCGTGGTGAATTGTTTGTCGCGCGCGCGGAAGTCATTAAGGCTGGACGAACGTTGACTGTCGTGCGCGCAGATGTTTTTGCGACGGGCACGAATTCTCAAAAAGATTTGGTGGCCACGATGCAGGGCACGATGATGTGTCTGAGGTAACGCGTCAATTCTTGCCTGAACGGCTCGCGGCTCTGCCGGTTGATGTGAGGCCTTAACGCAGTTTGCCGTGCTCTTGGAAACGATCCTCGGTCCCGTGCAGGCCCTTTGCTCGCGCCGGCGATTCTGGGAAGTTCATGCGGTGAACACTCTTGAGCTTATTGAGCGAGCGGACTACCATATTTCCCATGCCACTAACGCTTGATCAGATCACCGAAGAGGCAATCAAGTTGCCGCCGGCATCGAGAGCTTTGCTTGCGGACAAGCTCGTTCAAAGTCTTGAGTTGGAGGATGCGGACGAGATTCAGCGGCTTTGGTCGGCCGAGGCGATTCGCCGCCGTGACGAGATTCGCTCGGGGCAGGTCCAGCCAGTTCCCGGCGAGCAAGTGATTGAAGAGGTGCGGCGGCTGGTTGGCCGATGAGTGAATGCCTTACGACTTCCACCCGGAAGCGCGCTTGGAATACCGCGAAGCCGCTGCTTTCTATGAGGCCCGACGCTCCGGGGCGCTGCTTTCACTCTCGAAGTTGAAGCCGCACTCGAACGGATAGTAAAGAAATCCGGAAAGCTGGCGCGTGATTGAACAGGATGTTCGGCGCTGTCTCACTCATACCTTTCCGTACGGTATTCTCTACTCGATTGAGGCTGATTCAATCCTCATAGTTGCCGTGATGCACTTACATCGCCGACCCGGCTATTGGCGCGAACGATTGTCTGGCAAACTGTAGTCAGATGCCGACTCTGGATCCAATAGAAATCCGTGTGCTTGGCTCGCTGATCGAAAAGCAGATCACGACGCCCGAATATTATCCGCTGACACTTCACTCGCTCACCGCCGCGTGTAACCAGAAAAACAATCGGAATCCGGTGATGTCACTCACCGAACAAGAGGTCGAACGCGGGCTCGACAGTTTGCGTGAAAGGAACCTCGCCTACGTCTTTCACGGCAGCACCAGCCGCGTCCCAAAATTCAAGCACGTCGCGCCTGAGATTCTGCAACTCAATCCCGCGGAACTCGCGGTAATGTGCGTACTAATGTTGAGCGGCGCGCAAACCGTCGGCGAGATTCGCACGCGGGGCTCGCGCCTTCATGAGTTCTCCGGTCTCGAAGAAGTTGATGAAACGTTGCGCGGCCTCAGTGCGCGCGAGTCCGAACCGCTTGTGGTGAAGTTGCCGAGACAGGCGGGGCAGAAGGATGCTCGTTATGTGCATCTGCTTTCAGGCGAGCCGGACTTGTCACACCTGGAAGCTGCCACCACAGAACCGCCAACGCGCCGCGCCCATTCTGAGCGCGCCCCTCAACTCGAAGAGCAAGTTCAAATGCTGAAACAGCAGGTTGAGGAGCTGGCGAGGCAATTCGCTGAGTTCAGAAAACAGTTTGAGTAACGCGTTTCAACGAAGTGAGCTGCTTTTAGGTGAATCAATGAGTGAAGCCCGACCGCTGCTGCCGCTCCTCTTAACCGTTCTTCTTTTCTCGCCTGTCTTTGCCCAGGACCAGGCCGTTCCTGTTTGCAGCGAAAAAGCTTTTGCCGCAGTGCGTCCGCTGCCAAAGCTCGCGTACGAGTGTTCGGAAAGTCTGATCGACAGTGACAGCCGGATTCTGCGCCTGCCGCGCAGACGTGCCGCGCTGGCGCGTGTGGTCGAGACGTTACGGTCGTTTACGAATCCGGTATGGTGGGAAACGAGCCTTGCCGAGTTGAACGCCTGTGAACTTCACGGCGGCTCCGGTGAGTTGAGCGAAGAAGAGAAAGCGCGCTGGCGGACCGGCGATCTTTTTGTGTCGCTTATGGGGGATGAACAAACGCGTCTCGTGCTGATTGCCGATCCGTGCTACCAGACAGGCTTTAACGGGGCGAATGCCTTTGTGCTTCACCGGAGGGATGGCCACGTGTTCGTGACGCAGGTGCTGGACGGTTACTACTCGCGCGCCGACAACTCGGTGGGCATTAACTTCGCGAATTTGAAGGGGCAGCGAATTATCGAAGTTACCACGGGCAACAGCATGCCGCCTTCACTGGTCAGTTACTTCTTTGCCATCGATCGATCGGGACGCGCAACCCCGAAGAGAATCTTTCGCACAGATGGTCGCCTGACAAATGAAATCTACTCGGCGATGCTCATGGCTGAGCCGCGAGATCTCAACCTGCCTGCCGGTGCAAGTGAACTAAATATCATCCGCAGTCGGCGACTGGCGCCACGCTTCAGCGCTTACGAAGAACATGAACGCGGCCCGATCGACGCGCAAGGCCGCAGGCTGCGCCGGGTTGTCTATCGCTGGAACGGCCGTTTCTATTCGAGAACCAACTGACGCGCAAGCACTGCCTTACGGCAGCGCTCTCAAAAGAATTAGGCCGCGTGGAGAGCGAATCTACACGCGGCCTTATTGTGTTTGGAGTGCGGCGACTCGTCGCCGCTTTTTCTTACTACGACCTAATCCGAGGGGAAAAGCGCTGACAAGTCAGCGCACTCCAAACTGCTCCCCGCCCCGCTACGGCAGCGCTTCAATGATGACCCAGAAGCGGAATTTGCCCGTCTTCTCCACGCCCAGCTTGAAGTTGATCAGGATCGACTGGCCATTGGGCAGCGGTGTGCCGGTTGTGATCGTGCCCGACGACAGGGTCGAGTTATAGCCGCCGCCGATAGCCTG
>DASUTF010000217.1:0-11271 GCA_036374695.1 Pyrinomonadaceae bacterium | reverse complement strand
GTTAACATACTCACCATCCTTTCGTTCGGACGGGGACATTATAAAGGGCGACGCCCGCTCGCTTCAAGAGTTGGACAAAGTAACTAGCTTTCCGCGACTGCCATGGCGGTAAGAGCTAGTGGAACGACAAAGGTGTTCATTCCGATTGTTATTCTTAGCGGTATTTCGGTCGGTCGAGTTATCGGAAATTCAATCTCCAACGGGATTGGTTCATGAATCCAAATTCTCGGTTTCTCCCACGTCCATTCAGGAATGTCCTCGGGTGAAAATTCCACAGGGATTTCGGGGATGGTTATTTCAACAGGCAATGGATCTACATAAGGCATGGTGTGAGCCTCCGAAAGATTTGGGATAGCGAGGGGCGGGAGGCTTATATCACCGATTAGGGCTAAATCAAATGTTTTTTGACAAGGACTGCCCGGCCCTTTTGAGTAACACTAAAATTCTGGCCCAATGCGGAATCTTCGAAGAGAATATCGACGTATCTACCATCCACCAGACGTTGAAGGTGGTAGTCAAGACGGGGCTGGGAAAGGTCTAGCCCCTTCGTAAACTCCACCGGAAAGGCGCTGTCTATATCGCACTCTGCAATATTACCTAAAAGAATCAACTCGGTCTTATCGCGCGCTATCTTGAGAATCCCACGCTGACACCGTTCCTCCGAGAGATGATTAAGGTTAGCAGCTTGCCGTTGCAGGCCGTCGAAACTTCGTTCGCTGTCGATAGCAGCGGCTTTTCTACTTGTCGGTTCGTTCAGTGGGTTAAAGCGAAGTACACCGATCCGCAGCAAATGCAAAAGCACGATTGGATCAAGGTTCACCTGATGTGCGAAACGACAACGAACATTGTCACTGCGATTGAGATCACCGAACGGTACTCTGGCGATAGTCTCCAATTCGCTCCGCTTGTTAACACCACTGGAAAAAACTTTGTGATGAACGAAGTGAGCGCGGACAAAGCCTATTCATCGGCTGCCAACCTTCAAACGGTTGTAAATCACAACGCACAGCCTTACATTGCTTTCAAAGAGAACAGCAAGGCCAGCAAGAACGCTCCGGCCATTTGGAATCGCATGTATCACTGGTACTCGTACAATCAGAAACACTTCGCGGCTGCCTATCACAAACGGTCAAACGTCGAATCTACGTTCAGCATGATCAAAGCCAAGTTTGGCGACCGCCTCCGCAGCAAAACCAAGACAGCACAAATCAACGAAGCCTTATGCAAAGTGCTGGCGCACAATCTCTGCTGTTTAATTCAGTCTATGTATGAGTTAGGGATTGAACCGACGTTCTGGGAAGAGGCCGCATAGCTATTCAAAGCGGCAATCCTCCAGCAAGATCGCCAACTGTGAAACTCTCGCGATTTTTCCACCGACGGTTACCGTTTCACCCTTGTTTAGGGCAACCGCACGATCCCGTGACTTCTGATCAGCAAGCTCTGCGCTGACGGCATACAAACTCCAGCCAAGGGAATTCCTGATCATGATCACGACCGTTACGCCTCCTTTGTCTTCACCGATTGTCACGTCCGCGACTTCGCCCGAAATGGTGAGCCACTTACCAATGTAACTTTTCGCCGCTTGATCAGCTTGAGCGGTGCTGTATTTTTTATACAGATCAACCATTTGATCGGCATCGGGGCGGGTTAAATTAGCCGTCGAGGGTGAAGGTGTATTAGTAGTTACACTGACCGGAGGCGGGGGCTGGGCGGGTTGCGATTTTCCTACTGCGACGAAGACCGCAAAAATCGAATAGGCGACGACAGCTAGCCAAAACAGTCTTCTCTTGCCCTTACTTGCTCTTTCAACACTAGGCAAGATCGCGATGCAAAATATTGCAGCGATGATTGTGACAAGTATTAACCAGTTTGGAGCGTTCATGCGTTCAAAAATGACGGAAGCCCCAATGGCAACCAATCCGAATAGTCCCTGGCGAAAATACCGATAGAGTTTCCGCGTGCGTCGCGAGGGTATTTGTGGCTTAGGTTTTGAGGGATCGATTTCGACCAGTTCGCCCTCATCAATTCGCCGCTTAAGTTCCAGCAAACCGGATTTGATGGAGTCGGTGGACTCCCGCAAGGCGTCGAAGGTCTTCTCCGTATCGTCAGGCGAATCGCTTTTCGGCCTTTCTTTGGCAATGTCTCGAAACGAGTACCAACGTTTGGAGATAGGCACCAAGAAGTCTTCCTTCTCAGACTGGGTCGTAAAACCCTCGTTCCACCTCTCGCGCTCGTGAGGCCGCATAACGTCGTACAAGTCGATGAGTTGTTCGGGATGCTCTTTGCGCTCCCAAGACGGTCGGGCCAGCCACTTACGCCTGCGGCTCTCGTCCGATTGTTCGTTGTCAGCCATTCACACGCGCCCACCTTTCGGCGCGTAAGACTATCACCGAAAGAATCGAGTCTTGACCCAAAAGTCAGCCAATCTTTAGTCCGCTGACTCATAAGTCGCCCTCTTTCCCGAATATTGGGGCAAAGCCGAGGACCTGCCACCTAACTAACCACTGGCTACTTCGTTACCACTTTTCTCCCTTGAGTACAGAGTCAACGATCCGCCAAGCGATCTACTCATTTCCTTAGAAAATTTGAAGAAAAGTCGGGTTCTTGCGGCATCGATTCGCACCGAGTGCCGGTACCTGAGATTTGCTGGATATTCGGTATTCACTTCCCCCCGATTCTCAGGGTTCGCTTAATCGCCAGTCGATTGCTCGCTAACTCAACTTATCATTGACCTTAGGCCCTCAACATGTGTCCTGTGTCCGCGTTGGCACACGCCTTGTTTAGTATTAGGTCATTCAGAGCAGTCCCCAGCAGGGTTCACTGAGGAGCAAACACAATGATTAGCCTGGTTCAAGCAAGCACCGCCACCCCCGAACACAAATTCAGCACGACCGAATTAGTCGCGTCGATGATGCACAAGCTCTCGCCCGAGCTGATTAACTCAATCTGCTCGCTGGGTGTCGAAAATCGTTATTCGACGATGGACAACTACGCGGATTTCTTGTCGGGGGCGCCGATGAACCAGAGAAGTTCGACGACGGAACTCGGCGTGAACGCGACGCGCCGGTGCATCGAGGAATGGGGCGGAGATCCTTCGCAGATCGGTTTGCTGATTGCCGCGACGAATACGCCTGACCAGATGCTGCCGTGTCTGGCTTCTGAGGTGATGGGGCGCACCCACGGTTTGCTGCCCCGCTCGCTGGCAACCGTCAGCATGCAGTCACAAGGGTGCTCAGTGATGTTGAAGTCGGTGGAAGTCGCGCAATGGTACCTCGCGGCGAATCCCGGAAAGATGGCGATCGTGCTGATGTCCGAAGCGCACACGCCGTATGTCGCGCCGCTGCTTCGCGACGAATATTTCGGCTTCCGCGACGTTGCGCGCATGCGCAAGAACGGCAAATTGACGGATGCTCAATTTGAAAACGAGCGCATTGAGACAACCTTGGCGATTCAGTCGATGCTGTTCGGTGATGGCGCGGTGGCACTGCTGCTCGGCACTGATCAGGCCGGCAAGCCAACCTTCGGTCCAATCGCTCACCTGACAAACGACACTCCGGACGACGTGAATCTGCTGTCGATGACGGCGCACAGTCTGCACCCGGGACTGCACGGCAGGCCGCAGTATTTCATGCGATCAGCGGTTCCAACACGCGGCGCGCACTACGCCGTTGCCACCGTCAACGACGTGTTGGATAACCCAATGTCGGTGGTGAACAACATGAGCGAGGTTGACGATTGCCTGATTCACACAGGCAGCAAAAAGATTCTCGATGGCGTCTGCTCTCAACTCAACATCGACAAAGAATCGACGAGAGTGAACAAGTCTTATGACGTGCTTGAGAACTTCGGAAATCTTTCCAGCGCTTCGACCGGCTTTATGTTGGCGAGCAAGAAGGAATGGGCCGGCCCCGCGATGGTCGTCGGATTCGGCGTCGGCTTCACCGCGAGCGCAGGTTTGATGAGCGTGAATTAGGGGAGCGCGCGCATCCTGCGTGCGGTACGCAGGCATCTTGCCTGCCGAATCACTTAGAGGATCCTAAGCCATGACAAACGCAGCCACAGTTTCCACCCGCAACGTGACGCGAAGCATCGCGCGCAGAACAAGGATTGCCGACCATGCTCCTATGGTGATTACCCGCCTGTCGGGCTGGATTAACGTCGGTGAGAGCACGGCGGCCGCACCCGCATGGATTATCCCGACGCGCTCGGTTGCACGCCGATAGAAAAGTCTTTCCCAAAGTAGTGCCGGTCTGCAGCCGGCCCCTATATAGTTTGGTTTTCGCGAGAACCAGAGGCCCTCATGGAGTTTGAAAGTGTCGGGGAGATTATCGCCTCCCGCATGCTTTACCTGATCGACGAGCATGGAAATAAACGTCCTGTAAGTGTCTTTGTCGGCAAACCTCAACCCGGCCACAGCGACCACGGCTATGAGTGTGCGTTTCAAATCATCGGAATTGGCAGCCAGAATACGCACGTGGGCCACGGCCGCGATTCGATCCAGGCATTGAAGACTGCCCTGATTTTGCTTGGCGCCACTCTGCGCCAACTGAACGAGGAGCTTGGCGGCCGGCTGGTCTGGGAAGGCGGAGCGCCGGGCGAACTCGGGTTTTTCTAGGCTAAGTTACGTCAGGGTGCCGATCGCCACATCCGTTAAGTCGTCACCGCGGAAAGCGCATTCAAGCTGTTATTGACTTTGCCCACCGTCCCGACTAAGCTGCGCACAGCTTATTGACGTACAGCTACTTAAGCATCCTCGCAAGTTAGTTGCATAACCAGCCGGGTTCGTGATGGCCCATTCGTCACGAATCCCAGAGAACGATCTTTCTTGAGCTAATCAAGACAGATCGGCTTTAGTCAGACGCGGACGCTTGGTCCCGCGACGAACCCTCCTGGCACTCGTCAATTGCCGCGGGCAGACACTTCTGCTCGATTCCAACTTCTATCCCTAAAGGAGGACAAGAAAAATGAATCCGAATCCGAATCCCAACGCGGCAGCCCGGCGAGATCAACAGCCGCAACGGCAGTCAAACGGCCGGGTTAGTTTGCGCGGATGCTGGGAACTCCTGATCAAGCTGCTCATTCTGCTGATTTTGATCGCGATACTGATTGCGTATTGGACGCGCGTGTTTGGTGACTTCGGCACGCGCGGCCTGGATCCATGGGCATGGATTGTATTGCTTATTCTGATCGCTCTGCTGATTTGGCTGATTTGGCGTCAGAAACATTTCGTCATGTTGAACTGTGGCGTTACGCAACCGACCGGTTGTAAACATGGCGACACCACAATTCTTCCGGGGCGCGTACTCGAGCGAATCACCGGCACTGCTTCGGGCCTTGGTTTCAGTCGTTACACACTGGAATTACTTTGGAACGGGACCACGGTCGTGCCTAATGCGATCATCTATGCCGACGGTGCTGGAAACCCGGACGCGACACTTACGTTCGGCAACCATCAGGTGAGCGGCGGCACGCTTGGTTTTGTGGATATCCAACAGGCTGTGCTTGGCGCCGGCATTGGCATCCTTACCAGTACGAATTTCGAAGTAAGGCTGCGCGTGATCGGCATTGACAACAGCCACAAGGACTGCGCGAGTTCTTTCCAGATCACGGCGGCGGCAGCATACATTAAGCGCATTGGGGGTGCCTGGGCACACGATGTAATCAGTGCGAACGAGCCGTTGCGTTTGGCGGATGACGCAGTTAGCGCCGAGGCGACCGTTGGCGGCAGCATTAGTGTCCGCGGCGCCGCGAATCCGTATGGTTGCGGCTCTGAACAAATCTCAGAATACAGTTTGTGGGTCAAACATGATCCAACTTTCAGTGTGGCGCAGCCGGGCACAGGCGCGGCGTACGATCCACTCGCGAATGGTTGGACGAATATTACAACGGTGACTTACACGACCGCTGATCAGCGTACCTACAACACGCTTGATGGAATGCCCGCTCCCGACTTCCTGACTAATCAGTCGGTGTGGGGTACCCGGGTGGTTTGTTCGTTCATCGATTTCCTGCCCCCAATTTGTTTTCCCGTCCCGGACTTGGTCGAGTTCTATTGGCCGAGTTCTGTCGCGCCGAGCGGGCCGAGCGGCAAGTATTCGTTCCTGCTCAAAGTAATCGACAGCACGGGTAACACTTACTACGACGTGCAGCGCGCATGGATCGATAATGAGTCGATACGCGGAAAGATTACGACGCTGCGGTATACGGGAGGCGCGAACATTCCGCCGTGCACTGATGTACTGATCAATGACGGCTCAGGAGGCACAAGAACCCTTGATATTCGCGGCTTCGCGACCGACCCATTGATTGTCACGGCTGACCTAACTCAACCGACCAGCGACAACTTTGCGGGTTACAGCGTGGCCTTCCGTAAACAGGGGGCGGCGAGCGAAGTAGCGGTCTTGTCATCCGCAGTTCCCGCGCCGAATCGAGCTACGTGGACGGGTGGTGTTGGTGATCCGCCAGAGGATTTGCTCGCAACCCTGGACTTGAGTTGGGTAGATGCGGGAGTACCTCCTCCGAACGATGCTAATGGTGTTCCCGTGCCGGCAGACAATCGGCTCGCTCGCCAAACGTCGTGCACGTACGACATAATCCTTCGAGCGAACGACAGTACGATCGTCAGCGAGGGAACCAATCACCACATCCCAGGCGGGGAATACACTTTCCCGGTGAAGATCGTGAACGATCTACCGTAGCCAGGGCTTGCGCGGCACGGGTTAAGCAACGCAAACGGGCGAAGTGTTCTTCGCCCGTTTTGCTATTTGCGGCGGACGCGCCGGCGGCGTACCATCTTGAAACAAGCGGAGGCACTCTTGACCTCCCCTTGCAGCATAAATCATTGAATACAGTTAGCGCTTTAACAGATTCATACAACCGCGCCATCCGCGATCTGCGCGTGTCGCTCACCGACCGCTGTAATTTCCGTTGCTTCTACTGCCTGCCGCACGGCGAACCGCCCATCGCGCCGAAAGAACAGATGCTCTCGTACGAAGAGATCGAATACATCTGCGACATATTCGTTGAGTTAGGAATCGAGAAGATTCGTCTGACTGGCGGCGAGCCGATGATGCGCCGCGATATCGAGCAAATCATCTTCAAACTCGCACAACTGAAAGATCGCGGCCTGATCGATCTGGCGCTCACGACCAACGGGTATTTCCTGCCGCATCGCGCGCAGAGCTTGAAAGAAGCCGGGCTCGATCGCATCACGATCAGCCTCGATAGCCTGAAGGCCGACACTTTCAAGAATATGACGGGTGTCGATGTTTTGGAGAGAGTGCTTGAAGGACTTCAGGCCGCCAAAGATGCGGGCCTCGACCCGATCAAAATCAATGCCGTGATCGTGCGCGGGCACAATGAAGGCGAAGTGGCGGACTTCGCGGCGTTCGCGCGCGCGCATGACGTGAAGATGCGCTTTATCGAATTCATGCCACTCGACTCCGGTCACGACTGGTCACGCGATGATGTTTTTTCGGGAAGAGAGATTCGCCAGCGCATCGAAGAAAGATTTCCGTTGGAGCCTGTCGGCGAACTGCGCGGCTCGAACACCGCATCACGTTATCGCTTCGCTGATGGCGCGCCGGGAGAGATCGGAATCATCGCGCCGGTGACTGAGCCCTTCTGCGGCGCGTGTTCACGAATCCGCCTGACCGCTGACGGTCAAATCCGCACCTGCCTGTTCTCAACCGTCGAGCATTCACTGCGCGACGTGATTCGCGACGGCGCATCGCGTCAGGAAACGATCGACTTCGTCCGTACAGTCGTGATGAAGAAAGAGCCAAGGCATTACATCAACGATCCCGGCTTCGTCACCCCTTCACGATCGATGAGTTTTATTGGCGGTTGACCCGCTCGCAGATGAAAGTATAATTTTCACGTCGCGCGGGATTTGAGATTACCATTCCATCTCGGTTAGTTCTGATACCCGACCTCTTTCCTTACGGAGGACTTCCCATGTCCAAGATTTGTCTGGGCCTTGCCGTCGCGGTGCTCTTGTTCATCCCAAACGCTTCAAACGGACAGGATTGCGTGCCGCAAAAAGTGACATTCCGCACTCAGCCTTACAACATCTTTTCGCCGGAACAGGAGATGGTGCTCGGCGAACTGACGTATCAACGGCTCGCGCGCGAGATGCATTTTGTTCGCGAACCCGAACTGATTGCTCGTCTCAATCGAATCGGCGAGCGGCTAATCAAACATTTGCCCGACACGGGCCTTAAATTTCAGTTCTTCATCGTTGATATACCCGAAGCGAATGCGTTTGACGTGCCCGGCGGATACATCTTGTTTTCCCGGAAGCTGATTGGATTCGTTAACAGCGAGGACGAACTGGCGGGCGTAATGGCACACGAGTTGGGCCATGCGGTGGTTCGCCACGGCGCCAGCGATTTCTCTGATTTATTAAAGAAGATCCTGAACGTGACGCAGGTGGGAGATCGCAAGGACATCGCCCAAAAATATAATCTACTAATCGAAAGACAACGAACGAAACGGGTTTCGCCGAGGTCGGAATCCGAGCAGCAATTGGAAGCGGATCGCATTGGCGTGTACGCGATGATTGCCGCTGGCTACGATCCGAATGCATTTGCGAGCTTCTTCGATCGACTGGTGGAAACTAAAGGTAAAACCGGTAACTGGTTTACTGACATATTCGGCAAACCAAAGCCCGAAGAGAAGCGGCTGCGCGAGATGGTTAGAATCACTGAGCAACTTCCCGCTTCGTGTCGCGACAGGCGAGGAGCCGCAGTTTCCGACGATTTTCTTAAGTGGCAGGCGGACGTGGTTTCCTACCGCGACATTGGCAGAAAAGAACAGTTGGCCGGATTGCTTTGGAAAAGGGAATTATCGCCAAAGTTAAGAAGCGATATCACTCATTTCGCTTTTAGTTCCGACGGAAAATACTTTTTAACCCAGGACGATTTTGCGATTTCGGTAGTTCAACGCGAACCCCTGAAATTACTATTTCAAATACCCGTTTCTGACGCTCATGAAGCGGCATTCTCGCCCGATGGCAATCACGTCGTGTTTGGCACCGAAAACCTGCGGTTGGAAAAGTGGAGTATCGTTGAGCGGAAACCTGTTCAGGTTCGCGAACTGGTGGTGCGACGCGATTGCTGGGAGCATGGATTTTCGCCGGACGGGAATTATCTTGCGTGTTTCGACTTCGGTTTGAACCTGAACGTGATCGACACTCGAACGGGGAAAAGGGTTTGGGAGAAAAAGGAATTTTACCGCCTTACATTTTTCGAGTTTCTGAGTTGGATTACGGCTGAAGCAGGCAATGAACAAACGCGACGCGCGCGATTTTTTCACATTCAATTTTCCCCTGATTCCCGCGTCATGTTGATATCCCGCACAAACCGCTTTCGTTTTGTTTTCCGAGTTGATTCGATGGTGGTTGACGAATCCGAAAACACAACGCTGGCATTGGATCTGAACACGATGAAACCTATCAGCACCGGCGGTGATCTGAAAAAGATGACGCAGCGGGCTTTTGTGTTCCTCGATGCCAGACGAATTCTCGGGATGGGCCTGCGAAAGCTCGATGAATCGGGAATCTTTTCTTTCCCTGAAGGCAAGCGACTGGCGAGATTTGAACTCGGCGGCCTGGAGCTTAAACCGACTTCCAACCCTAACTATGTGATCGTAAAGCCTCTTGCCAACGCCTCGATGGGTGTTTTTGACGTCTCTAAAGCCGCAATTGTTGGAGCCTGGAATAAGGCTGATACAAACATCTGGGAAAACCTTATCCTGTTTGAGTCGGTGTCCGGCGTGGTCTCAGTCTCCTCACTTGAATACGATTCGCAGGAAAAGGTCCTGACGCATAAGAGTCTTGGCACGATTGATATTCCCGTCGCCGCCATCGGAAGTCTGCACGCGGCTGAGGTGTCGGACAATTTTCAATGGCTGGCGGTTTCGTCTAAGACGCGCGGAGCCATCTGGGACTTGGGATCCGGCGCTCGCAAGATGTACGTTAGAGGTTTCCGCGGTGCTTTGCTTGCGAATAGCGGCACCGGGGTCGGCGATTTTCCGAAGCTCGAACCGGTAAAGCACAGTTTGGCAGTTCTCCAACCGGCGAGTAATGTCGTCCAACCCTTTCAGGAATTACCCGACAAAGGAGCCAGGCAATACGGACGTTTTCTCTTGACCAGACAAAGCCTTAAGGCCCCAAAGAAAGATGACAAAGCAAAAGCAGACAAGGAACAGAGCGATGCTGATTCGGATCACGAGCCATCGCTGGGGAGAGAAGTACGGTTTGAACTGCGAAATCTGATCACTGCTCAATCAGTTTGGACGCGCGAGTTTCCGAAAGAGGCGCCGCGCTTTTTCTTTGATGAGTTTTCAGGTCGGCTAATACTTTACTGGACACTGGGCAGCGATGCGGGCAAGGCGCGGTTAAAGGAGGATGCGCAACTCACCGCGCGAGCAAAGGAATTGGGAAACAAGGACGATGATTACCTGATGGAAATCATCGATGCCTTCGCCGGAAAGACCGTCGCCGCACTTCCAATTGAGACCGGAAAAGGATCATTTGACATCGAGTCGGGCTTTTCCGAAGGAAACTGGCTAATTCTGCGCGATACCAACAACCGGATTCTTGCTTATTCAATGAAGGACGGCGACCTGCGGCATCGGTTCTTCGGTGCAACCGCGGCGGTCAACCCCGGCAGGAATCAAATCGCCGTCGAGAATCATGTTGGCGAGGTGACCCTTTACGATTTGGAGACCGGAAACAGCCAGGCCAAACTCGATTTCGGAAAAGGCGTCGCTTTCCTGAGATTCACCCTGGATGGCCGGCAGCTGTTTGTACTAAGCAAAGACCAAACGGCCTATGCGTTGGATGTGGACAAGTCGTCTGCACAATCTCTCGCGCCGTAAGAAGGCGCCTCCGTTTACGAGCCAGTCGATGCCACATTCTTCTTCGCGGACGGATTCTTCACGAACTTTTCGTACCACGCCAAATATCGTTCGTAACGATCGCGCACGTAGCTCGGACGCTGAATACCGTGAAATTCGTTCGGGTAAATGACGAGCTGAGTTTCGACACCTAAGCTACGCAGCGCCTGATACATTTGCTGACTGCCCTGCACGGGGACGTTAAAGTCGCGCTCGCCGCCGAGAAATAGTGTCGGCGTCTTGATGCGATAGGCATGCAGGAACGGATATGAGATCTTTATGTAGGTTTCCCAGGCTTTCGGGTTCCAGGGTGGGCCAATTTCATTGTCGTACTGAATGATGTATTGATCGGTGCCGTACAAGGCGACGGTG
>DASUTF010000216.1:0-11232 GCA_036374695.1 Pyrinomonadaceae bacterium | reverse complement strand
CGGAACCAGCCCGCACTAGGCCTCGTTAGCTCAAACCCGATGACTGGAGCGCAAGCGTCCTCGCTTGCTACGTAAGCAACCGAGACGGTTGCGCTCCAGTCGACACTCCGGCACAAGCCTTGCCGAAACTCATTCCGAAAGCTGATCCCGGCCTGCAGGTAATCGGCGGCTGATTCGACACGGGAGGTTTCGGTTCATGGGTCTCATCCTTCTGATAATTCTGATTATTTTGCTGCTCGGCGCGGTGCCCGCGTGGCCGTACAGCCGCAACTGGGGTTATGGCCCAAGCGGCGGGCTCGGGCTGATCGTGCTCATCGTTATCATTCTCTTGCTGTTGCGGGTGTTCTAACCTGAGACAGTCTGGTCCTCGCTTTAGAACAATTTAATGCACATTTTCCGCTTTGACTTCGGCGGCACGGGCTCTCACACTCTCGGGCATGCCCGAACTGCCGGAGGTCGAGCACGTCGTGCGCGCGCTGCGCCGGGCGATCGTTCGCCGGCGCATCCTCGCCACAGAGATACGGCTGCCAAAGCTCGTTCCGCGTTCAGCGCAGGCGGCCTTCAATCGCAAACTTAAGGGTTCTCGCGTCTGCGGCGTGCGGCGCCGCGGCAAGTTCATCCTGATCGATCTCGACAAGCCGAAAATGCTTTCGCATGGTCGCGCCGTCGGCACTCATCCCGGCACAGGCAGGGTTTTGATCTTTCACCTGCGCATGACCGGCAAGTTTCGGTATCTCACCGTCGATGAGGAACTGCCGCGGTACGCGCACGCAATCTTTTATCTGGATAACGAGCGGCGCCTGGTGTTCTGCGATCAGCGCCAGTTTGGCGTGATGAAACTGGTTGCTTATTCGCGACTGGCCCGCACCAGAGGGATTCGCGAACTCGCCCCCGAGCCTTTCTCAGACGATTTCAGTTTGGATTATCTCAAGAAGACTTTGTCGCGCTCGCAACGAACTCTGAAGACGTTGCTGCTCGATCAAACAAGGGTGCTTGGACTGGGGAACATCTACGCGTCTGAAGCGCTCTTTCGCGCGCAGATCAACCCGTTCAAGATCGCGGCCACACTGGCCCCGAGACGTGTCGCTCGTCTGTATCGGGCCATTCGCGAGGTTCTCACCGACGCGATGAGTGACGGAACACGGCTGAGTGTGAACCTCGAGCATCCCGACGGCTTCACGTACGGTGAAGCGTTCGAAGATTTCTGGCACGTCTACGATCGCGAAGGCGAGCCCTGCGTCAGATGCGGCGCAAAGATTCGTCGCGAGACGCACGGAGGGAGATCGACTTACTGGTGTCCGCGGTGTCAGCGGCGGTAGCTTTATGAATCTCGTTCAATCCCTTCACAACAAAGTTCCAGGCTTTCGATCGCCACTTCGCTGCCATCCGCTTTAAGATCGGGCCCTTCCCATTTCCGCGGAAACGCATTGAAGAACTTCCAACGCACTGCTGGCGTCATGTCTTCATCGAGCAGGATAATGAAACCGTCTCGCCGATCAGGAACGCCGTTCAAAATGTTTTTGTGCCAGTCCTGCAATTCGGATGACTTCGTGACGCCGCGCTTTAAAACAATGTTTCCGAACTTGCGCAACCCAGGAATCTTGCGGACAGACATATCACCGCCCTCCCTGTACTCGATGCAGTCCACCTCTGTGCTTAGCCCGGTAACTTCCGAAAAACCCGCGCTGGTTACTCCATCAATTTCGACGAGAAAATTGAAGTTCTTATAGGGATCTTTGCGGCCTGCCATTGTTGTGGTCTCCTCTCAGTCTTTGGCGTCCGTCGGACAACAGTGCTCGTCGCGGACCAAATACGGCAATTCGCGATAGATTTCCAAGTCGTGATTGATCGTAACTACATAGGTCTGTTTTTCCGAATCCGAATAGGAAATACGCGCCGAGATTTTACCTGGTTGCTTCCGCGCAAAGTATGAATGGCTCTGATCGACGAAAACAACGATCTCACGGCCAGGGCCGAGGAACTCGACGTGCCGAAAGACCGGCAGCGTCGAAATGTCTTTCAGCCCGCCGAGGCCAACGATTTTCTTGTCGAATTTTACCGAGATGGCAATTGCCGGACGCTCGCCGATGTTCCTTAGAGCGAGGTGCAGCAGGCCTTGATCGAACAGAAACTCGATGATGACATCGGGCCGGCCTCGAACACTTTGATCTGTCGGGGCAATAGGTTGAAAAACATCTGAACGACGTTTTGCCATCGGTGTTCGATTCTAGTTCTCATTCACACCCGGTTTCAACCGGGTGACCTGCTTGCAACAAAAATCGGATTGAACCGTTTTAACGGTTTCTCCTGGACTGCTCCGCGCAAGGACTCTAAACCATGTCAACTCACTCCTACTCACGCTGTTGGCTGCACTTGATCTGGGAAACACTTAGACGTGAACCGATGTTGGACAGACGAGCGGCGGCCCGGGCTTCAGTAAATCTGTCAGAGTACGCTCTTGAAAAAGGCATTTACATGAAGATCAACTATTTCAACGCAGACCACACTCACACTCTGATCGACCTGCCGACGAATCTATCGATCGAGCAAGCAATACAATTGCTAAAAGGAAGTTCGTCGCACTGGGATAAACCAGAGTCGGCTAGTCAGAGGCAAGTTCGCCTGGGGACGCGGCTATGGCGCCTTCTCGGTATCGCATTCCGACGTCGGCCGCGTCGCCAAGTACATCGCTGGTCAGGAGGGTCATCATCGCAAGAGATCCTTTGAAGAGGAGTACCAATTGTTTGTTAAGCGATATGGCTTGGAGTGGCGCGATGAAGAAAACCGTTAAAACGGTTGATTAAAGTTATGTTGTGGCTCTGCCACCCGGCTGAAGCCGGGTGTGAATGAGAAACACCGCGACCTGTCCACCGCGCAAAGGTGTTCCCGCGATCGGTGTCGTTAACTAGCCCCTACTGTGGTGTTAAATCCAGCGCCTCAACTACGCGGGTGAACGGAATGTTCGCCCTTTCGTTAACGGCCTTAACGTCGTCGGCATTGCCGGCCTCAAACAGGCACATGCAATGTGCTTCACCCGGAACAAACGTCGTTCGGATGTAGCGGACCGGTTTACCCTCAGCCGTACTCTGGTTGCTGGTTTCAATCGCAGCTTTCTGCGCCGCGGCCAATTGATCCATCTGGATGCCAGGCAAGTCGCGCTCAACCATATAAACAGGCATTTCAAGCCCTCCTCTTCAAAGAAGATACGGTCCACAGATTACACAGTTTGGAAAAACCAAAACAAAAGAGACGGTTAGCACAATAGAGGGTTGCTAACTGCTCTGTCTGTTTCTTATCAGTGCTATCTGTGTAATCTGTGGCTAACTTCATAAATTCGCCAGAATAAAATCCGTCATCATCTGTCGCATGTGCTTGAGCAGCAGGGGATCAGTTACGCCGTGGCGCGACTTGGGATAGACCATCAACTGCACCGGCTTGCCGCTCTTCTGCAACTCATACAGAAACTGAATTGTGTTCGACATGTGCACGTTGTCGTCGATGGCGCCGTGAATTAGCAGGAGTTTGCCGTTCAGGTTCTTCGCGAAATGAAGCGGCGAACTCTTGCGGTAACCTTCCGGATTATTCTGCGGCGTGTCCATCAAACGCTCGGTATAAATCGTGTCATAGTTTCTCCAGTCAGTGACTGAGCCGCCGGCGATTCCAACCTTGAACGTTTGGCTGTGCGTCAGGGCGTAGGTTGTCATGTAACCGCCGTAGCTCCAGCCCCAAATACCAATGCGCGATCCGTCCACGTATGGTTGTGATTTCAACCAGGTGAAGCCGTCTTCGATATCGCGTAGTTCCAGCTCGCCCAGATTCTTGTAAGCGGGCCAGGCGGAACCGGCTCCTTTGCTGCTGGCGGTGCGGTTGTCGCAAATCCAGACGATGTAGCCCTTCTGCGCCAACATCTGATGCCACATGAACGTCGCTCCGCCCCACGCATTGCGAACCTGCGGCGCTTGCGGGCCGCCGTACGTGTAGGACCAGACCGGATATTTCTTCGCGGGGTCGAAATCCGGCGGCTTGATCATCATCGCTTCCATGGTGAAGCCGTCGCGCGTCTTCACGTTGAGTAATTCAACCTTGCCCAGTTTGTACTGCGCCAGCGCATCGACTTTGTTTTCATCGATGACGCGTACCAGTTTGCCGCCGGCATCGTAAAGTCGAACCTGGGTCGGCGTGTTCACATCCGACCAGGTATCGATGAAGTGTGTCGCGCTGGAATTGAACGACGGCCGATGCGCGCCTTCCGTCATCGTCAGCCGCCTCAGACCGGTTCCGTCTAGCTTGATCGCATACGCGTTATTCGCGATGTAACTGTGTTCGGTGCCGGTGAAGAAAATCGTTCCCGTCCCGTCATTGACTTCATCCAGCGACCGGACGTCCCAATCACCTTTCGTCACCTGCCGGATCAGCTTTCCGTCTGCGCCGTAGTGATAAATGTGCTCCCAGCCGTCGCGACTGCTGAGCCAGAGAAACGAACCGTTGTTGAGCCAACGCAGGCCTTCGTCGACGACTTCGACCCAGGCCTTGCTGGTCTCGCGGAACAGGTTGGCCGAGCTGCCGTTGTCGGGATTCGCGGTGTTCAGGTCGAGATACGTCTGAATGCGATTCTGCGCCTGGTACCAAACCTTCTTGCCGTCGGGAAACCAGCCGACGCGTACAATCAGCAAATCTTCCGGCATGTATTTGCCCGTATCGACCCAGGTGATGCCGCCGCCGGCTGCGTTCACCACGCCCAGCTTCACCAGCGGGTTCGCGTCGCCGGCTTTCGGGTATGGCGTGTTCTCAAGGGTCTGATAAATCGGAATGTGATCAACGACGGGAAAATTCCGCACCGGATTCTCGTCGAGACGCAGGAACGCAAGTCTCGTCGAATCCGGACTCCACCAATACGCGCCGAAATTGCCGCGGCCGTAGAGCTCTTCCTGGTAAACCCAGTCGAGACGTCCATTCAAAATCTTTTCGCCCCCGTCGCTCGTCAGGGCCCGTTCGCGTTGTGACGCGAGGTCCGCGACGTAGAGATTCCCGCTCCGAACGAAACTGATGAACTTGCCGTCGGGGCTGAAGCCTTCGCCGACTTCTTCCTGCGGACTATGCGTCACCCGAACGGCGCGATCGCTCCCGAACTCGTAATAGAACAAGTCGTTCGCGTGGTTAATCAGCACACCGGTCTCTGCCGGATTCATCTGATAAGAAGTCTGATTCGCCAAACGCCGGGCCGCGTCTTTCATCCCGCCGAGCGCCGCGAACGCAGCTTCCATTTTCGCCGCGTTGTAAAACGGCTCCGCCTTGCCCGTGACCGCGTTTACTTTCAAAAGCCGCGGGAACGCATTTCGATCGCGACTGACCATGGTGTAATGCACGCCGTCTTTCAGCCAGCGCGGACTGACTGGCGATCCGCTAAAGTTGACGCGCTTCTGTGGATCGAAAATGTCGTCAATGGTGAGTTGCTTGTTTTGCGCGATCGCCTGGGCCGCGACGCTGGTAACAATAACGAGTAAAAGAATGCTTCGTCGGAATATTTTCACTTGATTCATCTCCAAATTAGATGGGGCAAATGCGAGCGCAGAAAAAGCAAAGAGGCCACAAAGGCTTTCACCTTTGCGCCTCTCTGCAACTTATCATGCGCTTGTCCCCAATTCAGTCTTGCGAAACGCTCACACGCCCGGCATCGCCTTCTTCAGCGGCTTCAGCAACACGGCCAGCACAACCGCCATGAATAGCGCCATTAGCGCCAGGACCAGGAAGAACTGCGACTGCAGCCAAATGTCCCAGTAGACGCCGATCTGCGTTAGCTTGTTTCCGATGGCCGTCGCGACAAACCACCCGCCCATCATCAGACCGCGGATACTTATCGGAGCGACCTTTGAGACCAGCGATAGACCCATCGGCGAAAGCATTAGTTCGCCGAGCGTCACGATCATGTAAGCGAAAACCAACCAGAACGGAGAAACGCGAAAGAGGTGCGCGTTCTGAAGGATCGCCGCTCGGTGCGTGTCGCCTTGTCCCGGGGCCACCTCGTTCACGGCTTGAATCAACTGCGCTTGGCCGCTCTTCAGCCGCGTTTTTTCTTCCGCTGTTAATACGGGCCTTCCCTTTTCCACGTTTTCCTTATCTCTTTCGGCAATAGCTCCATCACTAAGGCCGGCAAACTTCACGCCGAAAATAGTGTTCTTGCCGTCCTGACCCTTCGCATTCTGGATCTTATCGAGTACGTCCTTTGAGATACCCGAGGCGCCGAGATTGGTGAGCACGCGCTCGTTGATACGAAACTCACCACTCGCAAGCTGTTCCGGCGTCTTCGTCATTTTCTCGCCGATCGACGCGCCGTACCAGAGCACGAGGAACGAGAGTCCGGTGAGCGTCATCCCGAACGCCATCTTTGTCGGCGTTGACGGTTCCTTACCGCGGCGGTCCAGAAATCCCCAAAACCAAACCAGCGGGAAGGTCAGGGTCAGCACCCAAAACGCGTTGATGGAATTAGAGATCGTACCGGTGACGTTCCAGTCCGTGTTGTCATCCGCGAAATAGGTCAGCGTTGAGCCGTTCTGGTGAAAGACCATCCAGAAGACGATCACGATCAGGAAGATCACGATGAGCGCCATCACGCGTTTCCAGTTCGGGACCGCCATCATGTCGGCGCTGCGCCCAGCGTCTCCACCGGCGCCCTTCGCGTGACCACCTTCGTCCTGATCGCTGACGCCATGCGGCGGGGCGTCGGTCGCCGTGGCCGCGGTGTCCGCGTCTTGCTGCGCATCTCTCTTCTTGTCAGCAGCCGAAACCAGATTTTTGAAGTACCAGAGGATCGAGACCGAAATGACCATTCCGAATGCCGCGACGGCAAACGCGGGATGGAACCCGAACTTCGCACGAACGATCTCCATCACTATGGGCGCGAGAAACGCACCCGCGTTGATGCCCATGTAAAAAATGTTGTAAGCGCGATCCTTGAGGTGACTGCCTTCGGGATAGAGATTGCCGACCATCGTCGAGACGTTCGGTTTGAAGAAGCCGTTTCCGATCACGAGACATGTCAGCGCGGCGTAAACCGCCCAGAGCTTCGGAATCGACAGCAATCCGTGACCGGCCATGAAGAAGAATCCGCCAATCATGACGGCCCTACGATAACCGGTGAGCTTGTCGGCGATCAGTCCGCCGATCAGCGGACTGGCGTACACAAACATCAGGTAATTCGAATATAAGGATGTTGCGTCAGCCGCAGTCCATCCGAACCCCTCGGTTGAGTGCCGAAGATAAAGCGTAAAGAGAGCCAGCATCGAGTAGAAGCTGAACCGCTCCCACATCTCGGTGGCAAACAGGACGTACAGACCCTTCGGGTGCTTGGTAACGCCCACCTGATTGTTGGTGGCCATATTGTTGTATTCGCTCCTCTTCAGTCGTTCGACGAACTAACGGGGAGAGCTGGTTGCAATTATTTAAAGGCATTCAGCCAGAAGCCAGGCATCGTGTCAAGGCGAGTCGCCTGCGGCTGCTATAGTTCGAAAAAATTCGTAGCCAACATCGTAGCCATCATATAATTCGCCACCAAGGAGGAGCATCCTAATGACCCCAAAGCAAATCAACCACACCCTGACCGTGCTCTTTTTTGGCGGACTGCTCTGGATTGCCGCATGCAGTTCTCAGCCGAATGAAAACATCCGCACTGCGGCGCCGAGCCCGCAACAAGCGACCGACGGCGACGCGCGGCTCCGCGCCTTGGAAGCGGAAGTGCGGGCACAGAGTCCGCTAAGAAGAAATCCAGAAGCACTGGAGACAGGAAATGCAACACCCGTCGGTACCACGCGGGATGAGGGCGAGCCGAAACCGCCGGCTAACTGTCCGAGCAGCGGATTCACAATAGTTCGTGCGGAAGCTGGAACGAAGTGCGACGACTATCAAGCCGAGATCAGCGCATTCGAAGGTCGGTGCGTGGGGGACTGCGATCGGAAGTCAATTGATCTTAGTCTAATCCGCTCGGCCGGCGCCCAGTGCGTTGAGTTCTGCCAGAAGAAAGGTTGTAGTAAAGCGTCGTTTATTCCACCGCCTAATGGCGCTGCCGCTTATGGCTGCTACACCGACCCGAATCAGTGCCCGAAGGCTGAATGCCCAACGCGCGAGTATGGCAGTTTGATCGATACTCGGCGCGTCTTCAACTGCGTCTGCCGGGACATAATCCCGACTTAAGTTAGTCTGAAAAAATCAACTATTTGGGAGCGCCAAGAGAGTCTTGGCGCCCGGCGCAATCCTCCGCAAGCAGGCTGCGCCCAGCGCACTTTTGTGCCTTACCCATTGACAGCGGTCGCTTGACACAGAGTTGAGGCGAGCGTATAAGCACAACTGTAAAAACGTGGTGAGTTAAGGCGACTTGCGGCCACGTAAAACAAACGGCTAAACAGCTCGGGCAAGTTCGAAAAAGCGAACCCGAAACACTTCAGACGACTTTGAAGTCCCGCGTTGTTTAGCGCGGGATTTTTTCATTGCCGATTGCCAATTTCCGATTTCCGATTGGCAGGTATTTAAAATCGGCAATTGGCAAATCGGAAATCGGCAATATAGGCGGAGATGAAAGACTTCCGAGAACTCATTGAATCCGACGGCATCCACGTCTTCGACGGCGCGATGGGCACGATGCTCTATTCCAAGGGCATCTATATCAATCGCTCGTACGATGAACTGAATCTTGCCGCACCGGACCTCGTCCGCGAGGTGCACGCCGAATACATTCGCGCGGGGGCCGAGATCATTGAGACGAACACGTTCGGCGCGAACGTCAACAAACTTCTGCCTTACGGACTGGAAGGCAACGCCCGCGAAATCAACATCAAGGCCGCTCGCCTGGCCCGCGAAGCCGCCGGCAATCGCGTATACGTCGCCGGCGCAATCGGCCCGCTCGGCTTACGCATCGAGCCCTACGGCCCGACGTCATTCGACGAAGCCAAGACGATGTTCAAGGATCAGATTTCGGCGCTCCTCGAAGGCGGTGTGGATCTGTTTGTGCTGGAAACTTTTTCGGACATCTCAGAGCTGCATCAGGCGATTCGCGCTGTGCAGGAATTGTGCGACTTGCCGATCGTCGCGCAGGTCACTATTCAACTCGACGGCAATACGATCTTCGGCACCACCGCCGACGTGTTCACCTCGCGAATCGATCAATGGGGAGCGGACGTAATCGGTCTCAACTGCGGCGTTGGTCCCGCCATCGTCTTGAACGCCATCGAGAAGATGCGCACCTTCACCGAGCGCAAATTATCCGCCCAACCGAACGCGGGTCTGCCGCGCGACGTAGGCGGCCGGCAAATCTACATGTGCTCGCCTGAGTACATGGCTGAGTATTCACGCCGCATCGCACAGGCAGGCGCGAAATTCATCGGCGGCTGCTGCGGCACGACCCCGGCGCACATCAAGTTGATCGCCGATGCGCTACGCATGCTGAATCCGCGCACACAAAAGTCCGTCGTTCCGGACATCGCGAAGGTCAGCGTGAGCGAGTTGAAGCCGCCGGACGTGAAAGTTGTGCCGGCCGAAGAGCGTTCCAACTGGGCCCGCAAGATCGCGACCGGTGAATTCGTCACCACGGTCGAAGTGCTGCCGCCCAAAGGCTGCAACCCGTGGAAGACGCTGGATTCGATTCGTCTTTTGAAAGACGCCGGCGTCGACGGGGTGAACATTCCCGACGGGCCCCGCGCGCAGACGCGCATGGGCGCGATGGCCACGGCGCTGATGGTGCAGAAGGAAATCGGAATGGAAGCGGTGCTGCACTACTGCTGCCGCGATCGAAACTTGCTCGGCATGATGTCGGACTTGCTGGGCGCCGCGGCAATGGGCTTGCGGAATCTGCTGCTGATTACCGGCGATCCGCCGAAGATGGGACCCTATCCTGACGCGACGGCCGTGTTCGACATCGACGCGATCGGCTTGACGAACATGGTGAACAAGTTGAATCACGGCCTGGACATCGGAAACAATCCGATCGGCGAACCGACCGCGTTCTCAATTGGCGTCGGCGTAAATCCGGGCGCGGTGAATATGGATGAAGAGATGCGTCGCTTCGAATGGAAGATCGAAGCCGGCGCGGAATATGCGATTACTCAACCGGTCTTCGACACGGCGCAACTGCGCGACTTTCTGAAGAACATCGAACATTGCCGTATTCCGATTGTGGCCGGCATCTGGCCTTTGGTTTCTTATCGCAACGCCGAGTTCCTGCATAACGAAGTACCGGGCGTGCACGTCACTCCCGAAATCATGGAACGCATGCGCGCCGCATCGGCCATCAGCAAAGAAGCCGGTCGCGATGAAGGCCTGAAGATCGCGCGCGAGTCTCTGCTTGAAGTCCGCGAGTTTATTCAAGGCGCTCAGGTCTCAGCGCCATTTGGCAATGTGAAGTACGCGCTGGAAGTTTTTGAGGTGCTGCCGGAGTTTAAGTCACAAAGAGAAGCCGCGGCCGGCTAGCCAGGTCAGTCTTCGCACCATTCCGCAAGACGAGCGGTTACGCAACATATGTTCGGATTGCGCCTTCCAAGTCCGGATTCTGAAACTTAAATCCTGCGATATTCAGTCTCTTGGGCACGACACGCTGGCTGACCAGCAACATCTCGTCTGCCATTTCGCCAAACGCCAGTCGCGCCGCAAATGCGGGCATCGACATAACGGTTGGGCGAGAGAGCGCTTCGCCAAGCGCGCACGTGAATCGCTCGTTCGTGACCGGTTTAGGCGAGACGATATTCAGCGGCCCGCGAATCGAGTCATCGTTCAACGCGAGTTTCGTCGCGGCGACCACATCTTCAATTCCGACCCAACTTATGTACTGCCTGCCGGAACCGATTTTGCCGCCGAGGCCCATCTTGAAAGGCGTAAGCATCTTTTCCAGCATGCCGCCCGCGCGCGCGAGGATGGGGCCGAAGCGGAGGTTAACAACACGCACTCCCGAATTGCTTGCAGGTTCCGTCGCCTTTTCCCATTCGCGACACACGCCGGCGAGAAAGCCGCCGCCGGATTCGCTTTGCTCGTCAAGCGTCTCATCACCGCGGTCACCGTAAATCCCGGTCGCTGAAGCGCACAGAAAGGCGCGCGGCTTCGTCGCCAGCTTGGCGATCGCTTCGCTTATCAGGTGGGTCCCATTAACGCGGCTGTCGCGAATCCTTTTTTTCTTCTCTTCAGTCCAACGGCCTTCGGCGATGCTCTCGCCGGCGAGATTGATGATTGCGTCGAAACCATCGATGGTCGCCG
>DASUTF010000215.1:0-3414 GCA_036374695.1 Pyrinomonadaceae bacterium | reverse complement strand
ACTGCACTTTCGGATTGTTCTTCGCCAAAACCTTCGTGATGGCCGCCGTCAATGTCGTCTTGCCATGGTCCACGTGCCCAATCGTCCCGATGTTCACGTGCGGCTTGCTGCGATCAAATTTCTCTTTGCTCATCGTTGTTTTCTATCTGTCCTATCTGTCCCATTCGTCTCCTTTGTCCCATAGGACGTATAGGACAAATGGGACGTATGCGACCTATTTACTTGCCACTCCCTGAACCTTCGCGATCACTTCTTCGGCGACGTTCTTTGGCGCCTGATCATATCGCTCAAAGTGCATGGTAGAAGTCGCGCGACCCTGCGTTGCCGAGCGCAAGTCGGTCGTATATCCAAACATTTCTGAAAGCGGCACGAACGCGGTGATTACCTGCGCGCCGCCGGGCCGCGGCTCCATCTTTTCGATCTGCCCGCGCCGCCGATTCAAGTCGCCGTTCACGGCGCCCATGTAATCTTCAGGTGTCACCACTTCGATCCGCATGATCGGCTCCAGCAAAACCGGCTTGGCCTTCCGAACTGCATCCTGGAATGCCAACGAGCCGGCAATGATAAAAGCTCGTTCGTCCGAGTCAACTTCGTGGAATCCGCCATCAACCAGTCGCACTCTGATGTCGACCAGGTCATAGCCGGCGAGATAGCCACGCTCCATCGCGTCGTGAATGCCCTGCTCGGTGGGCTTGATAAACTCGCGCGGAATCGCGCCCCCGGTAATTTTGTTTTCGAACACAAAGCCTTCGCCGGGCGCCGGCTCGATTTCCAATTCCACGTGCGCGTACTGCCCACGACCTCCGGTTTGCTTCTTGAAAATCTCTTTACCGGACGCCGGCTGCGTAATCGTCTCGCGATAAGCCACCTGCGGTTTCCCGACGTTGGCTTCGACGCCAAACTCGCGTTTCATGCGATCGACAATAATTTCGAGGTGCAACTCGCCCATTCCGGCAATGATCGTCTGACCGGTTTCATGGTCGGTAGAAACATTGAATGAAGGATCTTCCTGGGCCAGGCGGCCAAGCGCCACGCCTAACTTGTCCTGATCCGCTCGAGTTTTGGGCTCGACGGCAACCCGAATCACCGGCGCGGGAAAGTCAATCGCTTCGAGGATGATTGGCTTGTTTTCATCGCAGATCGTGTCGCCGGTGGTCACCTGCTTCATGCCGCCGATCGCAATGATCTCGCCGGCGCTGGCCGTTTCAATGTCTTCGCGCTTGTTGGCATGCATGCGCATCAGGCGGCCCACCCGCTCGCGCGTATCTTTCGCGGCGTTAAATGCGTACGAGCCCGACTTGATCGTGCCGCTGTAAATGCGCACGAACGAAAGCTGGCCGAGGTGCTTGTCGGCCATAATCTTGAATACCAGGCCGCTGAACGGCGCCGTGGCATCAGGCGGACGCGTTTCTTTCTGAGCGTTTTTCGGATTGATGCCTTCAACCGGCGGAATATCGAGCGGCGACGGCATGTAGTCGACCACTGCGTCGAGCAGCGTCTGCACGCCTTTGTTTTTGAATGCTGAACCCGTCACGACCGGGACCAAACGCAGCTCGAGTGTTCCTTTGCGCAACGCTTTGCGAATCTCGTGTTCATTGATCGGCTGGGCTTCAACATACTTGTGCATCAAGTCGTCATCAACCATCGCGACCGCTTCAATCAACTTTTCACGCGCGGCGGCGGCTTCCTCTTTCAGTTCGGCCGGAATTTCGACCTCTTCATACTTCGCGCCTTTTGATTCGTCGTTCCAGACCAGCCCCTTCATCGTGATGATGTCAACGACGCCTTTGAACTGATCTTCATGTCCGATGGGAATTTGGAGAGCGACGGGATTTGCGCCAAGGCGGGTAATAATCGACTCGAAAGAGCGCTGGAACGAGGCACCGGCGCGATCGAGCTTATTAATAAAACAAATGCGCGGGACGCCATACTTGTCCGCCTGACGCCAAACAGTCTCGGATTGCGGCTCGACTCCGGCGACGCCGTCGAACACGGCCACTGCGCCGTCAAGGACGCGCAGACTGCGCTCAACTTCCATCGTGAAATCCACGTGGCCGGGCGTGTCGATAATGTTAATTCGATGATCGACACCGTTCCGTTCCCAGAAGCATGTCGTCGCGGCGCTGGTGATGGTAATGCCGCGCTCCTGCTCCTGCTCCATCCAGTCCATGGTCGCCGTGCCCTCGTGCACCTCGCCGATTTTGTGCGAGACGCCCGTGTAATAAAGGACACGTTCCGTGGTGGTGGTCTTACCGGCATCGATGTGCGCCATGATGCCGATATTCCGGAACAGATTTAGGTCGTCGTGCTTAGCCATCTTCTATTGGTACGCACGCTTCCAGCGTGCTGTGGTGGCACGCCGGAGGCGTGCGTACGTTTACCACTTGTAGTGCGCAAATGCTTTATTCGCATCGGCCATGCGATGCGTATCTTCCTTCTTCTTCACTGCGTTGCCGCGATTGTTTGCCGCATCAAGTAACTCAGCCGCCAAGCGATCGGTCATCGTCTTTTCGCCGCGGCTGCGCGCATAAGCGACAATCCAGCGAATTGCCAGTGCGCCACGCCTCTCCTGATGCACCTCAACCGGCACCTGGTAGGTGGATCCACCGACGCGCCGCGATTTCACTTCTACCGTAGGCCTGACGTTTTCAATCGCGCGCTTGAAAACTTTCAAGGGCTCATCGCCGGCCTTATCGCCGACCTGCCGCAGGGCATCATAAAACGTGCGTTCGGCCAGCGAGCGCTTGCCGCCCCACATGATCCCGTTGATGAACTTCGTCACCAGCGGACTGTTGTAGACCGGATCGGGAAGTACGGCTCTTCGCTCTGCAACTCGGCGTCTCGGCATTGGTTACTTTGCGCCTCCCTTTGGACGTTTGGCGCCGTACTTCGAACGGCTCTTCTTGCGATCGCTGACGCCGACGGAATCCAGCGTGCCGCGAATCACGTGATAGCGAACGCCCGGCAAATCCTTGACGCGCCCGCCCCGAATCAGAACGATCGAGTGCTCCTGCAAATTGTGGCCGACGCCGGGAATATAGGTCGTGACCTCGATGCCGTTGGTCAGACGAACGCGCGCGACTTTGCGCAGCGCAGAATTCGGTTTCTTCGGCGTCTGGGTATAGACGCGGGTGCACACGCCGCGTTTCTGCGGCGAACTCTGCAGCGCCGGGCTGGCCGTCTTGTATTTGACCGCCTGGCGTCCTTTACGAACTAATTGATTTATCGTCGGCATCTTTACCTGTTTCTCAAACCCGGTCCCGAGCGTGTAAAGCGCAAAAAGGGCCGCGGCCTGCCTCTTTCCGGAACGTGTCCGGCAGTCAGCGCAGACAAACTGGCCTGCTACAGATTTAGTTAAAGGGACGTTCTGATTTCGCTTTTAGGCGGGCGCGGATTTGGCTTCCCAGTAGCCCA
>DASUTF010000214.1:0-25607 GCA_036374695.1 Pyrinomonadaceae bacterium | reverse complement strand
AAGCAGCATGTGCTTTTCCTGTTCACTCAAAACACTCACCGAGGTAAACGGCTGTTCAAGATCATTCGCAAGGCTTTCCATAATCGTTACCAGATGGTTCAAGAGTCTTTCAATTGCATCCGCCGCGAAGCGGCTCTCATGGTAGATGAGGCGTAGACCCAACTCGGCGTGCGGATTCACCACCAACACCAGCGGATAGTTCGTGCGCGCGAGATGCGACCGCGACAACTGGATGTCGCCGCCGAGATTCAGTTGCAAATCGTGGCCGATGAAGTTTTCAAAGACGACCAGCGTTTCAAACATCGGCCGGTTGTTGGGGAGGCCGCTCCATTCGTGGATCTGTTTCAGCGAAGTCGTTTCATGTTCGCGCAGACGCGAGACGTGCTTTTGCAGTTCCTGCAGGCGGGTCCCGATATTGGTCTCAGCCGGCATGCGAACGCGTAACGGAAGAGTGTTGATAAGTACGCCTACGAGCGAATCGACTTCCGCAAAGTCGTATGGCCGGCCGGAAACCGTGATGCCGAACAGGACATCGTTGCTGCGGCAGTAACGGCTTAAAAGAATGGCCCAGGCGCCCTGCGCAATCGTGCTCATCGTCAGCCGGTGTTTCCGCGCCGCAGTTTGTAAGCGCTTTGACAGTTCTTCGGGAACATCGATGGTGAGTTCGCCGAATTGCTCGTTGGCGCCCGGCAGCATCCCCGGTGCGCGGTCGATTGGCAGAGGTTCAGGCTGGTTGAAGTCGCCCAATGCCGTTCGCCAGAAACCCCTCGTGTCTTCGGAGGTCTGATTCCCCAGCCAGTCGACGTAAGTCGAAAACGCCGGTGGCGGTGGCAGCTCGATCTCTTGCGCGTGCGTGAGCGCCTGATAAACCTGTGTGACTTCGCGGCGCACAACGCCCATCGACCAACCGTCCAGAACCAGATGATGATTGCTGATGACTATGTAGAACGCGTCTGAACTTGTTTGCAGCACGGCCACGCGAATCAGCGGCGCAGCGGAAACATCAAACCCTTTTGCGCAATCAGCTTCAAGAAATTGCGTGAGCCTCTCTTCCTGTTGCGGCCCGGTGAGGTCACGCCAATCGTTAAGAACCAGCGGCACCTCGACCCGGTCGTGGACAACTTGTCGCGGACCGGCTTCTTCGCTCCAACGGAATGACGTGCGCAGAATTGAATGGCGGTTAACGACCCGTTGCCAAGCTGCCTGGAAAGCTTCGACGTCAAGCGCGCCGCGATACGCGTAGCAAAACCGCTCGAAGTACGCCGCCGATTTCGGGGCGTAGACTGAGTAAAGCAGCATCGCCTCCTGCGTCGGAGTCAGGTCAAATATGTTGTCTTGATCGGCAGTCATGGTCAATTGATTACGCTGCTTTCTCTTCCGCAATTTGGCTTCGCGCTTCGTCGTCGGTCAGCTCATCCAGTTCGGCCATCAACGCGAGAAATTCGTCATCCTCGGTATCGGTGGTTTGGCTTTCGTAAATCGCGCTGGCTAATCCCGAAATGGTCGGAGTCTGAAACAGGCGGCGCAGCGGCAATTCGTATCCGAAGGCGGTGCGAACTCGGCCGATTAATTGCGTCGCCATCAGGGAATGACCGCCCAGCATGAAAAAGTTATCTTCGATTCCAATGCGCGGGATCGACAAAACTTCGGTCCAAATCGAAACAAGTTTCTCTTCGATAGGCGTGCGCGGCGCGACGTATTGCGCCGGCAGAGTGGACGTGGCCGCTGGTCTGTGGGCCGCTGCTTGTTTCGGTGTCCACCTCAGCGCCGGCAGATCGCCAAGTTGCTGTTCCGGATTTGCAGCAAACGCTTCCAGCAAGAGTTGAAAATCCGCGAGCATCGCGTGGGCCGATTCCGCTGCAAACAAATCTGTGCGGTAAGTGATCACCAGGCTGAGGTCTTTGCCGTCGTCAATCACGTCAAGCGAGAGATCGAACTTGGCCGTGTCGCGGCGCACTTCAAGAGCTTGAACGTACAAATTGCCAAGCTTCGGCACCGGCGTCCGCGCACTCTGCAGTCCAAACATCACCTGGAAAATCGGGTCGTGTCCTGAGCTGCGGTCGGATTGGAGCTCGCTTACCAGGGTTTCGAACGGCACATCCTGATTCGCGTACGCCGCCAAAGACGCGGCGCGAACGCTGCTGATCAATTCGCTCACTGTTTGCTCAGGCGAGACTTTCACGCGCAGCGGCAGAGTGTTCACGAACATTCCGATGAGGGGCTCAGCTTCAACGCGCGAGCGTCCAGCGACGGGCGTGCCGATAACGATGTCTCTATCGCCGCTGTAGCGCGCGAGCATTACATTGAACGCGGCCAGCAAAGTCATGAAGAGCGTTGCATCGTGAGCGCGGCTGAAAGCCTTAAGGCTGTTTGCCAGGCCCGCCGGCAAGCGCAACATCTCGTCCGCGCCTCGATAACTTTCCTCTTCCGTTCGCAGGTAGTCAGTCGGCAAGTTGAGGACCGGAGGGGCATCGGCCAGGTGGTTTTTCCAATAAGCTACGTGCGATTCAAGCGCGCCGCGCGCGAACGATTCGCGCTGCCAGGCCGCGAAGTCCGCGTACTGCACCGGGAGTTCCGTTAACGACGATGCGGTGTTAAGCGTGAACGCCTCGTAGCAGGCGCCGAGTTCATGCGCGAACACTGCGGCTGACCAGCCGTCACTGACGATGTGATGGAGCGTGATCAGAAGAACGAATCTGTCGGCCTCAAGCTGCACCAGCATGACACGCAGCATTGGCCCAGCCGAAAGATCGAATGGTTTGCGCGATTCTGTTTCGAGGAGTTGGCGCGCCTCCGCTTCCCGCCGATCAGTGGGCAGCTTCGACAAATCAACCAGTTGCCAATTGGCCTGGGCGGGCAAATCGATCTGCTGATAAGGGGTGCCGTCGATATCCACGAACCGCGTCCGCAGAATCTCATGACGCTCGACCAGCGCGTCAAACGATTGGCGCAGCGCGTCAACGTCGAGCGCGCCGCTAATCTCCATGGCGTGCGCGAGGTTGTATGCGTAGTTGCCCGGCTCGAATTGATCGAGGAACCACAGACGAGATTGCGCCGACGACAGTGGCAGCGGCTTATCGCGGGATACACGTGCCAGAGGCGTGCCGATCATTTCGTCTTTGACGGCGATTTCCAGCCGGTGTGCCAACTCGCGAACGCGGGGGCGTTCAAATAGCCACGTGATTGGCGCGTCGATCTTGAACCGTCGCCGTACCCGCGCAATCGCCTGGCCGGCGAGCAGAGAATTTCCGCCGAGTTGAAAAAAGTTGTCGTCGATTCCGATCGGCTCGAGGCGCAGTACTTCGCTGAAGATGGCAGTAAGTTGGACTTCAGCTTCTGTGCTGGGCGCGATGTACGTGCGCGACTCAAGCACCGGAGAATCCTGACGCTGACTTAACGCGAGACGATTGATCTTGCCGTTCGCCGACAGCGGCAGGGCGTCCAGTTCGACGAAAGTTGATGGAACCGCGTGTTCGGGCAATCGCCCGCTCAGGAAAGTGCGGAGTTCGCTCGCGGTCAATGATCCGGATCTGGGGGCGAAGTAAGCGATCAGCCGGGTACTTCCATGCGCATCAGCTTTAGCAACGACGACGCATTCGCGAAGCTCGGGATGGGCCGCGAGCGCCGTCTCGACCTCGGCCAGCTCAACGCGAAAACCGCGAATCTTGATTTGCTGATCGCGGCGGCCCGCGAACTCCAGCATGCCGTCTCTGCGCAGACGCGCGAAATCTCCGGTGCGATAGAACCGCTTGTCATCGTTGGTAATAAATCTTTCCGAACTCAGCTCAGGACGATTGAGGTACCCGCGTCCGACCCCGGCGCCGCCGATGAGCAGCTCGCCCGCCTCGCCTGGGGGGCACGATTTCATGTTCTCATCGACGATGCGAATCTCAGTGTTGGCGATGGGACGGCCAATTGGGACGCGCTCGTCATCATTCTCAATTGCAATTTCATTGACGCATACGATGCCCGCCGTTTCCGTCTGGCCAAACATGTGCACGTGCCGCGCAGGGTGCTGAAAGTCTTTGGCCCATGTGCGCGGAATGTCCGATGTCAGCGGCTCGCTGGCCGACAACATCAGCCGGAGTTTGTTAGCCAGCAGTCCGCGTCGTTCTTCTTCGTCGAATTCCTGAAGGATCGTTGTGCAATTTCGCCAGAAAGAAGGGACCGCGTCCATCACGGTAACGCCGCACGCCTTGATCGTTTGGAACAACTTGAGCGGGTCTTTGCGTTCGTTCGAGTCCGCGATCATTACGGTCGCGCCTTGCGCCAGCGGCAGCATCAACTGGCGTCTTGACGACGAAAAAGCAATTGACGCCAGATGGAGGTAAACGTCGTCACTGCTGACTCCGAGTTCGTGATTCAGCGCGAGCAGATAGTTCGCGAGGTTGCCGTGCTCAATCATTACGCCCTTCGGTTGTCCCGTTGAGCCGGAGGTGTAGATGACATACGCGAGATCCGACGGCTGCGGTTGATCCGGCAAGTTGTCCGTTGGCAGCGTCGTCAGCGTTGCGCTGTCGTCGAGGAGCACTACCCGCGATTCACTGTTTGCAAATGCATCAACCAGGCTCGATTTCGAGACGATGACTGGCGGCTTTGCGTCGCCAACCATGAAAGCGAGACGATCTTTTGGATAATCGGGATCAAGGGGCAGGTAAGCCCCGCCTGATTTCAGAATGCCGGCAATTCCGATCGCCATCTCGAGCGAACGATCGATGCAAATTCCCACGAGCGACTCGCGACCAATACCGCACGATCGCAAATGACGCGCGAGTTGATTCGCCCGTTCATTCAATTCGGCGTAAGTAAGACTTTCGTCACCGGCGATGACTGCGACTTTCGCGGGGTTCTGCGTAGTCTGCTGCTCGAACAGTTCTACAAAGGATCGCGCTGGAAGCTGCGGCATTCGGGCTCCGCGCAGCGGGCCGCCATCATGCGAATTGGAGTGGAAAGATGGATTTGATCCGAGGCTGTGGTCCTCGAAAATCTCTTGGGGCATTGGGTGAACGACCGAGTTGAGATTGCGCCGGCACGCGCTGCTCAACTCCGCTCCTTGCTAAGTTCTATGATGTCTCCGCGTTTGCGTTTCAAGTCGGTCTGAATGCTGACGTAAATGTTTCCGGCATCATCGGTCGTGACACCGTGAATGTTTTGCAGCTCGCCGGCAAAGGCCGCGATCGTCCGCAGTTCTTCATGCGGGCGATACACGAACAGTTTTCCGTGATGGCTGTCGGTGATGTAGAGCGTGCCCTTCGAAAAGAAAAGCGTCTCAGGCGAGAAAGATTCGCGGTGCTCGATAATCCGGTGGAGCTCATGACCGGCGTCGAGCAGGTAAAGAACATCCTCCTGATTATCGGCGATGTAAAGATTTCCGCGATCGTCGAAAACCATGCTTTCCGGTTTCGCGATGCCGTACCGCGGGCCGAGAAATTCGGAAACCGTTCCGTCGCGGGTCACCCGAAAGATTGCGTGTTGCTCGCCGTCACCGACCAAGAGCGATCCGTCAGGCGCGAGCGCGATGCCTTCGGTTGAAATCAGTCCTTTGTCTTTGCCCGCCAGCAACCGCGCGTTCCCGTTCGGGTCAACCGTCCAAACGCCGCCCGCATCGTCGTCGGTGAAGAAAATGTTTCCGTCTGCGTCGATAACCAGATCTTCCGGCGAAGAAACGCCGAGCTTTGTGTCCGCCAGCGTTCGCAAGGCTCCGGCCGGACTCAAACAAGCAAGTGACTGACCGCCTTCATCGGCGAGATACAGGTTGCCGTGCCGCCAGACGAGACCATCCGGCGAACCGAAACCGGCTTTGCTCGTGGCGATGATTCGCGGGCGATACGATTCGTCCGTCATCATCACCAGGCCGTGCTTCTGCCGGCTGCACGCCGCCTGAAGCATGAGACCGGCGACTAGTAATGTGAGTGCAATTCGCTTCATTCGTTTCTACCGAGCGTTTCTATCCGAGAAACTGTCTTCTGATGGCGCCGAGCAAACCGACAAATTGGCGTACGTGAATGAGGGTGCTGGACATCTCAAACACGATGGCGAAGATGAACGCGCTCGACAAAGCGCCGTGACGGACGGTTAGTTGTGAGATCCACGCGAGCAATCCATCGACGAGTCGCCGCGCGGCTACAAACCGGAAAATTGCGAGCACGACCAGGGCGACAAGCGCGCCCGCAACGATATCCAAAGGTGTGTGCTGGGCGCTGATCATTTTGCCGGCGAGAATCACCAGAACTGTCCATCCCAACGCCACCCAACCGAGCCGTCTTGAGGCGAGCCAGATTCCAAACGAAATGACGAGGAAGAATCCCGCATGGTCGCTCGGAAATGATCCGAGATCGTTTGTCTCGAGGTTGCCGCTCACTAAGGCCTGGTGTTCCTTCTGGCTCTCTTCATCCAGCGGCGTACGCACCGGCATTCTTTTCATCTCGGTGAGTTGATCACCTTCGAGCTTGTAGAGTCTTTGCGACTGAATGGCCGGGCGCGGCAGAAAAACTGTCTTTGAAAGGGTTTTAGTGATGGCGATGACGCAGACGGCGGCGATGATCGTGGTCAGAAGGATCTTGCGCCGGTTACTGGCAGCGACGCCTTTGCCGCTATACCAGGCCGCGAGAAAGCAGCAGCCGATGACGCCGGCTTTCGCTAAATCATTGTCGAGAAACAACGCCACCAAGCTGTCGAACAACCAGGACCGCCCCGCGACGCCGTTGATGGCGAGCGAAAGCTGATCGTTCAGGCTCATCAGCCAGTTACCTATCGAGATGATCATCAGCACAGATAAAGGCATACAGATCCACCGAAGTCGCCAGTGGTTAGAAAGGGCCAAAAGACGCGTTTTGCCAGAGAAACGGGCAAAAACGTCCCCACGGGCCGTCGGATTTCGGTTTAGAGTTGAGTTATTTGGCTGATTGGTGGAGCTGGTCCGAGCAAACCCGAGCTTTTCATGAGGACCGTGTTTACGACTTCTCCGGCGGGTCAGGAGACGAGATTGTGCCTAATCAGATATTCCCGGCCCTTCGGTCGAAGTGAATACCGTTCAACGCCCCCGATACTCCACGCGCTGAGGTAATCGGTTTCATTCAGCTGGGCCAAACGAAAATCGATAACGCCGAAATCGATATTCAGCTTCTTTGAAAGGTATGAGGCCGCGGGTTCGCTGGTGAGGGCTACTTCCTGCAATATGCGGACATCGGTTTCATCAAGCTCAGGATGATGCGTATGTTGATCAAGCTGTTTTTGAAGCCTTAGTATCTGAGCTTTCGCTTCCCGCAAGTCATCTCTAAGAATGACGTTGTCCGTCTTAAGGCTATCGGTCTCAGCCTCAACCAAGGCTAACTTCTCCCGCAGTTCACCCGAAAGCGGAACGTCTCGAAACAGATCAGTGAGCCAGCCCATAGTGTTATCTGGAGAGGTATTATCGGGGCAGGAGAGGCAATTAACTTTGTACCACACCGCACAAGTTATCTGCCAGATTTTATGGAAATTTAATTGGTGGAGCAGAGGGGGATCGAACCCCTGACCTCCGAATTGCGAACGCGTTGACCCGGCTTACTGCATTCCTCGACGGGCATCATGCGGTAAGTAGCGCGTGAGGTGGATTGAAATCCTGCTGTATCACGAGGACTATTCTGTCCTCTGTCCAACACCCAGAGTTACCCCCACCACGTCTATGGGATGATCCTAATATTGCCGCCGTCGCTGGTTTGACCGTGTGCCTTGATCGTCACCCTGCAGACGCCCGACGCTAGAGTATCGGGTAATCTAAACACCACCTGCGTAAAGTTCACGTTGGCTACTCCGCGCACGTCTTCCGCGGGCACATCAAAGCTTTGGTTACTACTGTCAACCAGATTGACAATTACAGCAGATGCGGACTCCCCCGGTTGTAGTTGCAGATTCTGAGCGAATATCATAACTCGGGTGTTCTGATCAGGCGTCGAGTAAAACCACTGCGCGATGCTTCGAATCGGAAACGGATCTCTTAGCAATAGCAGTGCATCAAAGGCGGCCGCCTGTTGGGGGTCGGGTGCTGACTGCTCCAAACTCAACCGCAAAGTATCGTCATCGAGAATCGTTCCTACGCCCTGAGCATCCGCGATCGTCGCATTGAACGGGTTGCTAAGGTTTACAAAGAACGTTTCATCCGACTCCAGATTCGTGTCTCCAATAATCGTAATACTAAATACGCGCGTTACGGTTCCGGCTGGAATACTTAAGTTCGGATTAAAGAAGCTGTAATCAGTGGGGGAAGTTGCTGTGCCCGCTGCGGTAGTCGCTCTGACGGTGATCGTCTCGACGCTCGGAGCAGAGAGGGTGAGAGTGAAGGTGGCGGACTTTGTACCCGCATTACCTTCTGTAACACTGACGTCACTAATACTGATCGTTGGCCCGTCATCATCAATGATGAATCCAAACCCTGTGTCAGGAAAGTTGTTTGCGTTTTGAATATTGATGAGGTTCAGGAGGAACATTTCGACTGTCTCGTCAACGGTGTCTCCAATGATCGGGACGCCCACGGTTTTTAGGACTTCTCCAGGAGCGAAAGTTAGCGATCCCGGCGTACTGACAAAGTCGGTTCCGGGAGTCGCCGGGTTGTCTGTCGTTGACATTCCCAGGACGTAGTCAAGCGTGACTGCCTGACTGGTAGGATTCGAGAGTCTGACAATAAACAACATCTGGGTGGTGCCTGAGTTTCCTTCATTAGCAAAGGCGTCATCCACCGTAACCGTCGGAAAGGGATCATTATTAAGAATCGTGGCCTGTCCCTGAGCGTCATTGATCGTCACGTTTGTGGGGTTGCTGAGGTTAAGAAAGAACGTTTCGTCGGGTTCAAACGTCGGGTCATCAAATACGTTAACGCCAATCTGCGCCGAGCCTTGGCCCGCGGGAATGGTGAGAGTGCCGGAGGCCGGGAAATAATCGCCCGCCGGCTGCGAGCCGCCAGCGGCGGTACCATCGGCCGTCGCGTATTGAACTTTTATTTCCTTGCCGCTGGGCGAAGAAAGCGTGACGGTGAAGTTTCTCAGCAGAAATGCCTCGACGTTACTGATGTCGTTGATCGATAGGGTTGGAATCGGATCATTGTCGAGGATGGTTCCCCGGCCTTCTGCATCGGAGATAGCGGCGGCTGACGGACTTGCAAGTTGCAGTTTGAATGTTTCGTCTATCTCGTCAATCGTGTCGGCCAGAATTGGAACAGAAATCGTCTTGCTGGTTTCCCCCGGAGCAAAGGCCAGTCGGTCGGAAAGGTCGGTGTAGTCCGTCCCCTTGGTCGCCGTTTCGTTCACGAGCGAATAGTTAACGCGAACAGTCTGCAAGCTGGATTGTGAAAGACTGATGACAAAATCAAGACTTACGCTACCGGCATCTCCTTCAGTAACGGTCACATCATTCACCGAAAGGCACGGCAAAGGCGTCGTCACGTTCTTGAGTACGGCCAGGCCGTATGAGGTTCCACTCAAGACTGCGAGATCCGGTTTGGTGTCCTGGTTGAAGTCGCCCCTTGCAAGGCCATTAGGATTGACGCCAACCGGATAAGGGACAGGAGAACTCAATCCGCCCATCCCATCTCCTGAGAACAGTGAAATTGCGTACCCGCTATTGTTCGCCACGGCGACGTCCAGATTACCGTCGCCATTGAAGTCCGCCGTTGCGAGATCAAAAGGACGAAAGCCGGTAGCAAAGTCGGTTCCTGCGGACAGTGCTCCACCGCCGTTGCCAAGGAACACGCTCATGTTATTGCGGTCGGTATTTCCGACCAAAAGATCCTGGCGACTGTCAGCATTCAGATCTGCGACGTGAAGGCGCATGAGAGTGATGGTACCGGGCGATGGTGTAGTGGAAGAAAGGTTGAGATGACCGGTCGCGTCGCCGAGAAAAACGGAGACACTATTACTCGATGGAAAATTTCCGGCCGCCACGTCGGACTTACCGTCGGCATTAAAGTCTCCCACGGCAATTTCGAAAAACGCTGGCGGCGGGGACCCTCCCGGTGGCGCAAAACCGCCAATACCATCGCCCAGCAATATGACAGCATTCTGAGATTCGTGCGTGACTATTAGATCGCGCTTTAGATCGCCATTAACGTCGCCTACCGCGACGAATCTCGGAGATGAGTTCACCGCTATTTGAACTCGCGGCATGAATGAGCCATTGCCGTGGCCGAAAAATATCGAGATGTTGCCGGTGTTGTTGTTCGCCGTGACGAAGTCAGCATTGTTATCGCCGTTAAGATCTGAGACGGCGATTGACACTGGGTTGCCACCAGGATCCAAAAACCCCGTTGGTTGAATAAACTCTCCCTGACCGTCATCAAGCATAATCCCGACGAATGGCGCGCCAAATGACAGCGCCAGATCAGGACGACTGTTGTTATTAAAATCACCGACGGCAATTGAGTTTGGAATGAAAACGAATTGGGAAGTGAACGGGTAAACGTAAGCTCGATAACTTTGAAATGCTCCCGTGCCCGTGCCGAGAAGAACTGAGACACCTCCCGTGGCCAATGGCGCCACGGAACTGCTCGGGTCATCCGTAGTTACCAGATCGAGCTTGCCATCTGCATTGAAGTCACCGGACCCGATTGACAACGGCTTGGCTCCCGTACCGTAAAAGGTAGGCGTCGCCAAGTTCCCTAATCCATTCCCAAGAGAGATCATGACGCTGTTACCATTGGCAAGACTAACCGCAACATCTAGTTTGCCGTCCGCATTGAAGTCTCCGGTGGTTACTGCGCGAGGTTCGCGGCCCGCGAAAAAGCTTGTGGACAGTGTGAACGTGCCCCCGCCCTGGTTCGTGAATAAGAACACTTTCGGCGTTGCATGTTCGCCAACCACGATCAGGTCAGGTTGGGAATCGGCGTTGAAGTTTCCGATCGCAATTCCTTTCGGCGCTTCGCTGACTATCACGCTGGAGTTTACAGAAAACGACCCGGCGGCATTGCCAAACACCAAGGCCACGGACCCGCCCGCAGTGAATGCGGCATCCGGGAAGCTGTCTCCATTAAGATCCCCGACCGCTACTGAGGTCGCTAAGCTACCCACTGAAACATTACTCGACGTAAAGCCACCTGACCCGTTGCCCAAAAGCATCAACTGAGGTCCAGCTGACGAGACCGCAATGTCTGGATTACTGTCGTTATTGAAATCAGCGACTGCAACGTCGGTCGCATTAGCAGAGCCGCCAACATTGTTTGGGCTGGAAAACCCGCCGTTACCGTTTCCGAACAACACCGAGATCGGGCTAAAAAAAATATAACCGATCGCCAAATCAGTCTTGCCGTCTTTATTGAAGTCACCGACGGCCACAGTGCTTGGTTGGTGTTTCACAGGAAGGTTCGACGGTGGGCCAAAGCCGCCGAAGCCATCACCCAGCAGTATTGAGACGTTGTCTGAGCCAACATTAGCGACGGCCAAATCTAATTTGCCGTCACCATTGAATTCTCCGACAGCAACTGAGTTTGGTTGTCGATCAGCCGCATATGCAGGAGCGCTCGTGAAAACAGAGGACTTACACTGTGCTACGACCCCAATGGGAGCATGTAACCAGACGAAGAGCGTGACGAGACTGATTCTCAGGGCGTGCGAGAGAAGGCGGTAAACACTCATAAAACGTGATCAGGTTTCTAAGCTTCGTCAGCTGGAGCACCAACTGTACGCAAGGAACTTTGGTTGCTTTGTTCTGGCGACACGGCTTTCAAAATATTCATGGATAAGTAGTAATTAGGCGATACGTCCTAATGTGCTTTTGCCGGGTGATTGGTGGAGCAGAGGGGGATCGAACCCCTGACCTCCGCATTGCGAACGCGGCGCTCTGCCAAACTGAGCTACTGCCCCACGAAAAGGCTCACAAGCACGCTGGATTTGAGAAAGTTGCTTGCGACGCCGAAGAGAATAGCGTGTCAGGTTTTAGGTTTCAAGTTGGTCTCGGAACGCACGAAGCAGGAATAGCGACCCCTCTACATTTCAACGTTGAGTGGCTGATCCCGTCGCTACCGCTCCGGGTACTGACACGGCCGTCGCATCCACCACCCCACGCGGGCTGTCCGCTTTGGGGCCCCGGTCCGATCGCGGTACTGACACGAGCTTATCCACAGATTACGCAGATTCGGCAGGAAGAGGAACGGCCACAACAAGGCACAAAAAGCACAAACGGAACACCCTCACAAATCAGCCAGAGATTTCGGAAGACTGACAACGGGCCCGCCCGCTACCGCAGGCGATTCTGACCTGGTGTTGGGCTCGGCGAAGCTGCTGGTTCCGGTCGACCTGCCCTGGTCGCCGTGAATGTTCCCGAGCCGCGGCCGACGACCTGCACGGTGCCGCGCATTTGGTTGCCGGTGATTGTGCCGACGAACATCGCGTCGGTTGTCTGACTGGCCGGCGCGGGCAGCGTAATCGGAACCGTGAAGTTCACTTCGCCGCCAGAGATCGATCCGGTCGCGATGCTTCCGGAACCAAGCTGTCCCTGAAGCGATCCCGTCAGACGCTCGCCTTCCTGTTGCAGGCTCATGGTGGCAGTCAGTTCCTGCTTTTCATTCCCGGTCCCGGTAAGGCTCACCGTCAAAGACCATGTGCCCGACGCATTCGCGCCTCGATCACCGGGAGCGGCGGGCGGTCGCAGATCGATTGGTTTGCCATCGATGAAGACATGCGCAATGCGACGATCCCGCGCGAACAGATCGCCGCGCGTGACCGTTAGGTTTGCGATCTTGCCGGCTTCAATTGAACCAAGCTGTGAAGCAACGCCAAGCACCTCAGCGGGCCAAATCGTCAGCGCGCGAATCGCATCGTCACGCGACAAGCCATTCTCGACAGTCTTACCCACGTTCGCCAGATAGTCGTTCATCGAAGCCATGCCGCCGGATTGAAATGCGAAACGGACTCCGGCCGCAGCGAGCCGTCCGGCGGTCTTTGGAGCTTCGACGCGCTCGCGCAAAATTCGCAGCGGTTCGGGTTCAGCTTCGGGTGAAGCCGCGGTGGTACGCCGGGGAAAATTCAGTGATAGCAGCACCGGAACGTTGGCGCTCTTCAAGCGGGCCGCAACCCGATCCGCTTGTCGCCCGCCGTTGATGATGATGCGGACATTGAATTCGCGCGCGAGATCCAGCACGCGATCAATCTCGCGTTCACTGTCGGCCTGCATGACGATCGGCATTCGTCCGGCTACGACCGGCAGCAAAGCCTCGAGCGATTTGTCCTGCGGCGGCCGCCTCTGCCCGCGCGGGTTCCGTTCGTAGATCTCGTTCATCTCACGATAGCGCCTTGTATCCAGCAACATCTGCCGCACGGACGCGAACACACCCATTAACGAACCCGGATACTGGACACTGCCGAGCGGTTGTAACCCGATGTATTGCGCCACCGGCGAGCGCACGATCATCTGCTGCGGCGTCTCGCCCGCCAGATTGATTAGCGCCGACTGTCCCAGAAACACGTTGCCGCGCGGTGCCGTATGCGCCGCCGTGATGCCCACATTACGTGCGGCTTCGATTTCCGGACCGCCGGGACGAATCAGATCGGAAGCGAGAATCTCAGGCTGCATTCCGGGAAGATTTGGTGAGTTTGGTGAAGTCGCCGAAGGGGCGGTCTGCCCAAACAGACCGGCGAATGCACCGCCGCCAGGGCCACCGGGCGTCGGTGACGGCCGCGGAATTGCGAGCGTTGTGTTCGCGTCGATGATGCCGGGATAGACGGTCAGGCCCGTGCCGTCAATCACGCGCGCGTCAGCCGGCGCCGTGACGTTGGGTCCCACCGCGACGATTAACCCATCGCGAAATACGACGGTGCCGCGATCGATTACCGGGCCGGAACCCGTCACGATGCGCGCATTGGTGATCGCGTAAGTATCGGTGCCTGTGCGCCGCTGAGCATCGCCGCTGCGCAGGGCTGACGCAATGACAAACGCGAGCAGGGCAACAATGATGACAACTAACGAGCGCGTGTGATTTCGCATTCCGTGGGTTCCTCGACCGGGCTTTCCTGTTCGTTTGGAGTAGCAAAAAATACAGGAAGCGAAGCGGTCAGTAAAGTTGCGTGCAGGACTGCTGTGATAGGTAGAAAGGTAAATTCCCCTTTTCGCTGAAGAGGGCCACGACGTACCCGACACACATCAACGCCGAAGGCGTTAGCTAATTTCAGCTCAGGGTTGCGCTTTGGCAACCCTGAGAACCCACCAACCTGTGGAGTACACAACTCTGAAAGGGTTGCGCCGCGTTTCCGTGATCACAAACCGTCGCAACACCTTCAGAGTTGCGAACAAATATCGCCATCCTTACCCAGGGTTTCAAAGCAAACCCTGGGCTCCAATTAGCTAACGCCTTCGGCGTTAAGATGCGTGAAGTTACTTCTCATTGATTACCGCTGTGCGCCAAACCCCCGCTTGAAGTAGAATCTCCGCCGCCAGATACGGACTTAACTCCGTCGAATCAGCCACCCGCTACCGCAGGTGGTACTGACATGAAGATTCTGCCGTGCGGAAACTAATCATCTTCGTCATCGCCGTGGTGGCGGTGCTGGGCCTTTCGCCGGCGCCGAGTGCGCAGAACGAACGTTACGATCTTCTATTGAGAAACGGTGTGGTCATTGATGGCAGCGGTAGCCCCTGGTATCGCGCCGACGTAGCCATTGAGGGCGACACCATCGTTCGCATCGCGCCAAAAATACAAGAAGCCGCCAGACGAACAATCGACCTCAACGGTCAGGTGATTGCGCCGGGCTTTATCGACATCCACACCCACGCGCGGCGCGGAATCTTCCAGGTGCCGACGGCAGATAATTATGTGCGGCAGGGCGTGACTACTTTGATTGAAGGCCCCGATGGCGGCTCGCCGGTCCCGCTCGCGCCGTTTTTCAAGAGACTTGAGGCGCTGCCGATGTCCGTGAACTTTGGCATGTTCATCGGCCAGGGCTCAGTGCGTGCGGCCGTCATTGGCGACGTAAATCGGAAACCGACGCCGGAAGAACTCGACAAGATGCGTGCGCTGGTGGAGCAGGGCATGGACGACGGCGCGTTCGGATTGAGTTCCGGGCTGTTCTATGTGCCGGGTACGTTCACCGAAACCGATGAAGTCGTTGAGCTGGCAAAAGTCGCGGGACGTTACGGCGGCATTTACATCTCGCACATGCGCGACGAAGCCACGCGCAGCGTTGACAGCGTAAAAGAGACGATTGCGATCGGCGAACGCGGCGGTTTGCCGACGCAGGTCACGCATCACAAAATTATCGGCAAGAAGAATTGGGGCAAGAGCATCACGACGCTGCGCTTGATCGACGAAGCCCGCGCGCGCGGCGTGGACGCAACGATCGACCAGTATCCCTACACCGCTTCCAGCACCAGTGTCACCGCGGCCCTGCTTCCCGCATGGGCGCAGGAAGGCGGTCGCGAAGAACTCTTAAAGCGGCTCAAAGACCCGGCAATGCGACGAAAAATAAAAGCAGAGACAACGCGGCTGATTCGTGAAGAGCGCGGCGGCGGCGATCCACGTAACGTGCAGCTCGCGAGTTGCAGTTGGGACGCTTCGCTGGCCGGCAAGAACCTTTCCGACATTACGCGTCTAAGAAAAATGGCGCCGACGATCCCGAACGCTGCGGAAGCCGCGTTGTGGCTGGTTGAGCAGGGTGGATGCTCTGGGATATTTCACGCGATTAGCGAGGCAGACTTGAAACGCATCCTGCGTCATCCGGCGACCATGATCGGATCGGATGGCGAGATTCCGATCTTCGGCACCGCCAGTCCGCACCCGCGCAGCTACGGCACATTCGCGCGCGTGCTCGGCGTGTACGTGCGCGAGAAAAAAGTGATCTCGCTGGAAGAAGCTGTGCGAAAGATGAGTTCATATCCGGCCCAGCGGCTGGGTCTGACAGATCGCGGATTGCTTCGACCCGGCATGAAAGCCGACATTGCGATCTTCAATCCAGCAACGGTGCGCGACCTTGCTACCTTCGAAAAGCCGCATCAATACGCCGAAGGTTTTTCATTCGTGATTGTTAACGGCGAGATTGTATTTCAATCCGGCGCCATGACACCTGCACGCCCGGGGAAAGTTCTTTATCGAGGACGTTTAAGTTCTTCAAAGGAGAAAAGAAATGGCAGTAACTGATGGTTTCAAAGGTCGAAGTTTGGGAATGATCTTGTTGGCGCTCTGGCTGATTCTTACCGGACTATTGCCATTGCTCAACGTAAGACTCTCTACGACGATTACTACGGGGTTGGCTATTCTCGGGATCGCCGCCGGGGTGCTTATCTTGATTAGGCGCTAGTCGTTCGCGCACTGAGCCTGATAATCGACATCGAACATCGACAAGGGACAAACGAATGCAGAGGGTAGTCACCGCCACTAGTCTTACTTTTTTGTTGCTCATTGCCGGCGCGCGGGGCCAGGCACAGGGGCCGCGGCCCACGGATTGGCCGCAGTTTCGCGGGCCGGAATCGAATCCGGTGGGCAAGAATGCGCGACTGGCAGATCGCTGGTCAAAAACCGAAAACGTTGAGTGGTCGCAAGAAATTCCCGGGCGTGGCTGGTCATCGCCAATCGTGACCGGCGGCAAGGTGTACGTGACCACCGTGACCACCGAGGGCAAGTCGAAACCACCGCAAACCGGAACCGAGTACAGCAACGAATACGCCGCCGAGCTACAAAAACAGGGACTGTCGCAGGAGGAGATCCTGAAGCGCCTCACCGAACGCGACATCGAGCTGCCGAAAGAAGTGATGTTGCGTTACTTCGTCTATTGTCTCGACCTGAAGAGCGGCAAGATGGAATGGCAAAAGGAATTCTATAAAGGTCAACCTCCCGGCGGTCGTCACCGCAAGAACAGCTTTGTCTCAGAGACTCCCGTGACCGACGGCAAATCCATTTACGTTTACGTCGGGAATCTCGGATTATGGGCCTTTGATTTGAAAGGTAAACAGGTCTGGACGACACCGCTCGAAGCGAATCCGATTTACCTCGATTTCGGGACAGGCGGATCGCCGGCGCTGGTGGGAAACCTTCTGGTGATCGTCAGCGATAACGAGAAGCAGCAATACATCGCGGCGTTTGACAAGCTGACAGGCAAGCAGGTTTGGCGGACGAACCGCGACATTGGTAAGGGGTTGCCGATACGGTCGGGATGGGCCACGCCCTATATTTGGCGGCACGGATCGAACACTGAGATTGTAGCGATCGGACCGGGCCAGGCGATTAGTTACGACCTGACCGGGAAAGAACTGTGGCGATTGTCGGGGATGTCAGCGAATTCGATACCCACACCCTTTGCATACGAAGGATTGCTTTATGTTAATGCCGGACGAGGGCGTACATTATTTGCGATTCGTCCGGGTGCTAAAGGTGACATCTCGCTGGGGAAAGACCAGACCTCGAACGAGCATATTGTCTGGTCGCAAGAACGTGCCGGCACTTATCTGCCGTCCTCTCTCGCTTATGAAGGCGCTATTTACCAACTGACTGAGACAGGAATCTTGACTCGCTTTGACGCCAAGACCGGCAAGCAGACCTACAAGACGCGGATCGATCCGGCGGCGAGCGCTTTCACGACGTCGCCGTGGGCCTACAACGGCAAGCTCTTCTGTTTAAGCGAGGAAGGCCAGACCTTCGTCGTGTCAACGGGCGATGAGTTCAAGTTGTTGCATGTGAATAATCTGGACGATTTCACAATGGCATCGCCGGCCCTGGTGGGCGAACGATTGTTGATCAGGACAGAACATCGGCTTTATTCGATCCGTCGCAAAGACAAGCGGACAACTTGAATCGGCACGTTTCTTATCGCCAATCGCGTTAGGCTTGCCTGAGCCGCTGCGCTGGTATCACAGAAAGAGTGCTCTATACTCAGCGAAACTAATCGGGCCCCAAAAAAGAATAGATGCGAAACAGAACCTTTGGCCGCACCGCTTGGCAGGTCAGCGAAATAGGCTACGGCATGTGGGGCATGGCGAGCTGGTCGAACTCGGCCGACCAACAGTCTTTGGAATCGCTTCAGGCCGCCGTCGATCTCGGCTGCAACTTTTTCGATACGGCCTACGCTTATGGCGAAGGGCATAGCGAAAGGTTGCTCGGGCAAACTCTGCGTGCGAATGCGCAGAAGCGTCTCTATGCGGCGACAAAGATTCCTCCGATGAATCGAGAGTGGCCGGCGCGCGCGGATTCCACGCTCAAAGAATCGTACCCACCCGATCACGTCGAAGAATACGTTCACCGCAGCTTGAAGAACGCTGACCTGCAAAGCTTCGATCTGATCCAGTTTCATACCTGGAATGACGAGTGGCTGCGCGACGACCGTTGGTTCTACAAACTGGACGACCTGCGCAGCCAGAAACTGATCAGCGCGATCGGAATCAGCATCAATCGCTGGGAGCCCTGGAATGGGATCCGCGCCGTGCGCACCGGGCAGATCGATGCGGTGCAGGTCATTTACAATATCTTCGATCAAAATCCTGAAGACGAGTTGTTTCCGGCGTGTGAAGAAATGAATGTCGCGGTGATTGCGCGCGTCCCGTTTGATGAGGGAACGCTGACCGGCACGCTGACCAAAGACAGCCGTTGGCCCGAAGGCGATTGGCGGAACACATATTTTGTGCCTGAGAACCTGATCGCGAGCGTTGATCGAGCTGAAGCGCTAAAAGAAACACTGAGTGTCTGGAACCGGGAGCACGCCACGAAAATTACGATGCCTGAACTGGCGTTGCGCTTTATTCTTTCGCATCCGACGGTGAGCACGATTATTCCCGGCATGCGCAAGCTGTCTCACGTCGAAGCTAACCTTGCGGCGAGCGATGCCGGTCCTTTGCCGGGGGATCTGCTTGAACAACTACGCGCTCATCGTTGGGTGCGTAAGCCTGCGCCCTGGTCGCAGTAAGAGCTAAAGGAAAGACGTCCACAACTTTGACTGGTTTCGCCTCATCCAGTTTTTTAGAATCGCCGTCAATTTCAGACGGCTGAGATTTATTAAAGTTGGCTGCGAGTATGATGGGCTTCGCCAGGACCATCGATTTAAGAACCTGCTGAAGCGCATGAATCTACCTGAATAAGTGATTATGAAAAGAACAAGTGTTCTGAGCATTCTGATCCTTGTTGTGGCGGCGTCCGCAGTCGCACAAAACAGGGTCGAGGATTTTGATAAGTACGCCGAAGCAGCACGCCAGGAATGGAAAGTGCCGGGAATGACCATCACGGTCGTGCAGGACGGTAAGGTGATCCTGGCAAAAGGCTACGGTGTGCGCGAGACGGGCAAGGCTTCCGCGGTTGATGCCGACACGCTTTTTGGCGCGATGTCCACGACCAAGGCGATGACCGCGGTGACGATGGGCATGCTCGTCGACGAAGGCAAGGTCTCCTGGGACGACAAGGTGATCAAGCATCTGCCGGATTTTCGTGTCGCCGATGCCTATGTGACCTCAGAACTGAGGATTCGTGATCTCTTTACGCACAATGGCGGAATGGGCAACGCCGATTTCTTGTGGGCGTGGACGCCGGATTTGACGGCGGCCGAGATTGTGAAGCGCATGCAGTACGCCCGGCCGGCGTATCCGTTTCGCGGCGGTTATGCATATCAGAACGTCATGTACGCCATCGCAGGTCAGGTGATCGAAAGGGTGAGCGGAGTGCCGTGGGAGCGGTTCGCGACTGAGCGGCTGTTCGCGCCTTTGGGGATGAAGAACACGTTTGCCACCTACGGCGCGTCGAAAAATTATCAAAACCGCTCGGTAGCGCACGCTGTTATCGATGGCACGATCACGGTGATCCCTGAACAGACGGCTGACCCGATCGCCCCGGCCGGGGCCGTCTGGTCGACCGCAAACGATATTGCCAAATGGATCGACTTCATGCTCGGAAATACGACCGTCAACGGGAAACAACTGCTCAAGCCCGCGACCCATCAAGCACTGTTGCGGCCGCAGGCGATCGTGCCGCCCGGACAATTCTATCCAACCGTCTCGCTGACAAAACCACACTGGACGACGTATGGCCTCGGCTGGTTTCAGCACGACTATCGCGGCGAGATGGTGAACTTCCATACCGGCAGCCTCGCCGGCCGCACAGCGATCATCGGCTTAATACCGGACAAGAAAATAGGCATTTACATCTTCGGAAACGTCGATCATGCAGAGGTGCGTCACGCACTGATGTACAAAGCGTTCGATATGTTCGCGTTTGGCGACGGAAGCGGCCGCGATTGGTCGAAAGAGATGAAGACGCTTTATGACGGCCTCGATGCGCAGGGCAAGAGGCAAGCTGCCGCCCAGCAGGCCCGCCGCAAGCCAGACACAAAGCCAAGCCTCGCGCTCACGGCTTACGCCGGCAAGTATGCCGATCCGTTCTATGGCGAGATTGAGGTCACGGTCACAGACAGTAAGCTGCGACTAACCATCGGCAAAGGCGAAACCCGCAGCGCCGATCTTGAACACTGGCATCACGACACTTTCCGGACCGTATGGCACCGGCGCTGGCTGGGCGAGGGACTGGTATCGTTTCAATTGAATTCGGTATCTGGTGACGTTGAGGCGATAACCATCGGCGGGGCTCAGCTAAGGCGCGTTGCGCGGGCAAATTGAAGTTCGCTCACCTAAATTCCAAACAAAGCTGTAATATTCACCGGCCAAGGCGCCAGACTGTGACGGCAAGGGCTTACTGATGAGTGTTGCTCCAGGCACGAAAATCGGTCGTTACGAAATCCGTTCAAAGCTCGGGCAGGGCGGCATGGGCGAAGTTTATCTCGCCGAAGACACGCGCCTGCGCCGGAACGTGGCCTTGAAGATCCTGCCTGCCGATGTCGCGGCGGATCGCATTCGCATGGAGCGGTTCGTGCAAGAGGCGAAGGCGGCGTCGGCACTGAATCATCCGAACATCATCACGATCTACGAAATCGATCATACTGAGTCGGGTCATTTCATCGCTATCGAGTACATCGATGGACAGACGCTGCGCGAACGCGCGGCGAACTCAAGTCTGACGGTTAGGGACGTGCTCGATATCGCGATCCAGGCGACGGGCGCCCTTGCTGAAGCTCACGAAGCCGGCATCGTCCATCGCGACATCAAGCCCGACAACATCATGATCCGCCGCGATGGCATCGTGAAAGTTCTCGATTTCGGCCTCGCAAAACTTTCTGAGCAACCGTCCCCGGTTTTTGTGGACAGCGAAGCGCCCACCTCGATCAATATCAGGACTGAACCGGGCGTCGTCATGGGAACGGCCGTTTACATGTCGCCTGAACAAGCGCGCGGTCTGCCGGTAGATGCGCGGACGGACATCTTTAGCCTCGGCATTGTGCTTTACGAAATCGTAGCCGGACGCTTGCCGTTCAAGGGTTCGGATCGAGTGGAAGTCCTGATGTCGATCCTGGGAGATACCGAACCGCCGCCGCTGGCGCGGTATGCGCCCGACGCCCCGGACGAACTGCAGCGAATCGTAGCAAAGGCGCTCGCGAAACCGCGCGAGGACCGGTATCAGTCCACGAATGATTTGCTGAACGACCTGCAAAATTTGAAAAAGCGGCTCGAGCTTGAAGCGGAGTTACAGCGTACTTTGCCGCCCGAAGCTGTCTCTCCGGCGCTGCGGACCACCGAGTTGTCCGCGCCTCTCAAGACAGAGACACCGGGTACCGTCACCTCAATCATTCCTTCGGCGACCAGCGCGAGCAGTGATTCGCAGGGCGCTGGAAAGAGACTTCAAAAGCGCACTGTCCTGATTGCAGCAGGCCTCGCGGCTTTGGCCGTAACGTTGGGTTTGCTCTGGTACTTCAAATCGGGTTCGGGTGCTCCGCTGACTGAAGAAGACACGATCGTGGTTGCCGATTTCATCAACACGACCGGCGATCCGGTGTTCGACGGAACGCTCAAGCAGGCGCTGGGTTCGCAGCTTGAGCAGTCACCCTTCTTGAGCATCTTCTCAGACAGTCGTGTGCGCGAAGCGCTGCGTCTGATGGATCGCTCGCCGGATGAACGGGTGACGAAAGAGATCGCGCGCCAGATCTGCCAGCGGCAGGGATTTAAGGCGTTTCTCACCGGTTCGATTGCCAACATCGGCAGCCACTACGTCGTCACGCTTGAAGCCACGAACGCGCAAACCGGCGACACGATCGCGTTGGAACAGGCCGAGGCGGACAACAAAGAGCAAGTGCTTGCGGAATTGGGAACCGCGGCGACCAACCTGCGCAAGCAACTGGGCGAATCGTTAGCGTCAATTCAGAAGTATGACAAGCCGATCCATCAGGCGACGACGTCATCGCTCGAAGCTCTTAAATACTATTCAACCGGGATCGATCAGCAGCTCAAGGGCCGTTACCTCGACGCCATTCCTTCCTTCAAAAAAGCGACGGAGATCGATCAGAACTTCGCCCGCGCGTACGCGGCGATGTCGTCCATGTACTACAACACGCGGCAGTACGAGCTTGCGGCTGAGGCCTCGCGCAAGGCGTACGAACTACGCGATCGGGTCGGTGAGAATGAAAGGCTTTATATCACTCAGGCCTACTACGACAACGTTACGGGCGAGCTGGAGAAGTACCTGCAAACGCTTGAACAGTGGAAGAGCACGTATCCGCGCGATGCGTCACCGGCAAACAACCTGGCGGTTAAGTACAACGAGCTCGGTTTATTCGATAAGGCGGCGGTGGAGGCACGTGAAGCGATTCGTCTCAATCCAGGATCGACCTCCGGTTATTCGCTTCTGGCTGCGGCACAATTAGCTCTCAATCGCCTGGACGACGCGAAGCAGACTATTAGTCGGGCCCAGGAACAAAAGCTGGACAGCACAGCCATGCGCCGGACGCTCTTTCGGATTGCTTTTGTCCAACACGACAGCGTGACCATGCAACAACAGATCGACTGGTTGAGCGGAAAACCGGACGAGTATCTGGCGCAGGGTTGGCAATCAGAGACGGCAGCGTTCCTGGGCCAACTAAAAAAGTCACAAGAGTTTTCTGACAGCGCGCTGGAATCAGCCGAACGTCGCGATCAGAAAGACGTTGCCGCGCAGATTGCGGTAGCGGCCGCGGCGCGGAACGCCCTGTTTGGTGATTGCGCCCGGGTGAAAGAGCAGACGGCAAAGGCGCTCAGCCTCACGAACAGGCAAGTGACCATCGCCAACGCGGCCAATGCGCTGGCTGGCTGTCCCAATGCATCGGGGTTCAGCCAGGCACAGAACCTCATCGCGGAACTGACCAGGCGTTCTCCGACCGACACGGTTCTGAACAAGATTTTGGCGCCGCTGGTCCAGGCGCGAATGGAATTGCAGCGCGACAATGCGGCGCAGGCGATCCAATTGCTGGAAACCACGCAGTCCTTTGAAGCATACGCACTTTTCCAGATCGCCTGGCTGCGGGGCCAGGCTTACCTGAAACAGAAAAAGGGGGCTGAGGCCGCAACGGAATTTCAGAAGATTCTCGACCATCGCGGCTCGCAACCTACTTCTCCGATCTACGTGGTCGCGCACCTGGGCCTGGCCCGCGCCGCCGCCCTGCAGGGCGACACGGCAAAGGCGCGCAAGGCCTATCAGGATTTCTTTGCGCTGTGGAAAGACGCGGACGCGACTCTACCGATTCTGATCGAAGCAAAGAACGAGTACGACAAGCTGAAATGATTTCGGTTAGTGGTGCAGTTTGAGTTTTTGGTTTTCAGCCTTCAGGCTGCAAATTAGGGCGCAAGCTAAAGCTTGATGAACTCTGAACTGCATCACAACCTAGCGGCGGCTGCCGGTCGAAGTCGCCTTCCTCACCATGCACAAAGACGAAGACGTCTTCAACGAAGGGCTCGATGTCGGCGCGCGGTGTTACGTGTTCAAAGACAGCGCCGTCATGGAGATCGTGAGCTGCATCAAGGCCGCCGTGAGCGGTCAACATTACATCAGCCCCGCAGTCTCCACCCACCTGCTCTCAGCCGGAGCGCGCGCACCGCTGCGCTCGCCCGACAGAAGCCGAGTCTCAGCGAGTTGACGGAGACGAAGCGGCGCATCCTGCGTCTCATCGCCGCATACAAGACGAGCCGAGAGATCGCCGCGGAGTTGGGCGTTAGCCCGCGCACGGTCGAGAACCACCGGACTAACATCAGCAACAAGGTCGACCTGCACGGCAGCCACGCCCTCCTGAAGTTCGCGCTTGAGCACAGGTCGGAACTGCCTTAAACGTCTATCGTCCTGAGTATTACTATCTGGAAAAATGAGGGTCATTACTAACGCAGATTGTGCGTCTCTCTATTTCTATTTAGCCCGCGAAGTTGTATAGTGCGCTCGCCGGACCCTGCCGGCCTACGCCCGGCACCGACCCCACTGGGTGCTGATGGACATCAGGATGCAGGAGATGGACGGCATCAGCGCGACGCGGCAGATCACGGCCGCCTTACCCGAAGCCAACATCAGGATCGTCAGGGATTACGACGACGCGGACTTGCGCGCGGCAGCCCGCGCAGCCGGCGCGCGCGCCTACGTCGTCAAAGAGAGTCTGCTGGATGTGAGAAGCATCTTGACGGCCAACACCCCAACCCTCCGCCACGGCGGAGACCACAAAGGAGAAGTACGATTAGACACTATTACCCCATTCTAAAGCTCAAACCATTTTTCCTGCTGGCGGCCTTCGCGCTCTTTGTATTGGCCGCGAGTCCGTCCATCCAAGCACAGACGAGCAGCACGATTTACGGATGCTACGACAATAGAGGAAGCCTACGCCGAGTTAATAGTCCCAGCGACTGCAAGAACAACGAGACCCCCATCTCATGGAACAACACCGGCCCGCAAGGGCCGCAAGGTCCCAAAGGCGACCCTGGTGCGCAGGGACCACAAGGGCCAAAGGGTGATACCGGCGCAACCGGCCCGCAAGGGCCGCAAGGTCCAAAAGGCGACCCTGGTGCGCAGGGACCACAAGGGCCAAAGGGTGATACCGGCGCAACCGGCGCGCAAGGGCCGCAAGGTGAGAAAGGCGACCCTGGTGCGCAGGGGCCACAAGGGCCAAAGGGTGATACCGGCGCAACCGGCGCGCAAGGGCCGCAAGGTGAGAAAGGCGACAACGGCGATAAGGGCGACACCGGCGCGCAAGGGCCAGCCGGTGCGAACGGTACGAATGGTACGAATGGTACGGATGGCACGTCGCCTGTAGGTGAGCCTGAGCCGGCGGGCAGTAACTGCCAATATGGTGGCGTGAAGTACACGGACGCGCAAGGTGCGCATTATGTCTGCAACGGCGCGCCCGGTGCGGGAAACACCGAAGCACTTGAGGCCCGCATCATTGCGCTTGAGAGAAAGGTCACACCCATCGCCTACGTTGTAAACCAAGGTAGCAACACGGTCTCGGTCATTGATATGTCGAGCAACACGATGATCGCGACCGTCTCGGTCGGCTCCCCGCAACGCGTGGCGGTCAACCCGGCGGGCACGCGCGCCTATGTCCCTGGCGGTTTCAACACGGTCTCGGTCATTGATACGTCGAGCAACACGGTGGTCGCGACCGTCTCGGTCGGCATTTCCCCGCAAGGCGTGGCGATCAACCCGTCGGGCACGCGCGCCTATGTCACTAACAGCAATAGCAGCACGGTCTCGGTCATTGATACGTCGAGCAACACGGTGGTCGCGACCGTCTGGGTCGGCTTTGCACCGCAAGACGTGGCGGTCAACCCGTCGGGCA